>JAVHVH010000110.1:0-48703 GCA_032160665.1 Pseudonocardiales bacterium | reverse complement strand
TCGGAGTCGTGTGGCCCCAGGCGAACTTGTCGACCTTGCCGGACTGGGTGAGCCCGGCTGGGCCCTCGCCGGCTACCCCTGATTCGGCAACGTACATGCTGCCTTTGCCGTCAAAGGCGATGCCACGTGGCGCCGCGAGACCGCTGACGACCGTGGTGATCGTCGCCGTGGGCGCCGAGCTGGCGGGCGGTGCGCCCGCGAGCAGCCCCGCCGCTGTGGTGACTACGGAAATCGTTGCTGCTGCGGCCCGAATGCGGGCACGTCGATTCTTCATGGCACCCCCGTGTCATGCGCCGGCGGATCCGGCGCACGAGCGAACTTAAGGCCAGCCGGTTGCCAGCGACAACGGGTAGCGCAGATGTCGTCACGGAAGCGCTGAGTATGCGATGCGTCCAACCGTGGGAAAAGCCACGAATGCCGCGGAGGGCGCTGCGAGGCCGAGGAAATCGTCAGGACAGTCGGTACAGCACGAACTGTGGATGCTCGACGTCAAGGATGTCGACGGTCGAGAAGCCGGCGTCGTCGGCGTCGCGCCGCAGCGTGTCGGCGCGATTGACCGTGCCGGTGCCGGCGCCGGCGTTCTGCATGCTCACCGCCAGACAGTGCAGCGTGCTGAAGGAGTAGAACAGCCGCTCCATCTCCGTGGTCGGCACGGTGAACGCGTCCTCGGTGCGCTCGTCGGCGACGAGGACCACGCCCTGCTGACCCGCGAGCCGCTTCATCGAGGCGAGGACCGCAACCGGATCGGGCACGTCGTGCACCATTTCGATGGCCAGCACTAGGTCGAAGTCGCCCTCGATGTCAGGGTCTCCGGCATCGCGTAGTTCGAACCGAACCCGGTCGGCGACGCCCGCGTCGACCGCTGCGCTGCGGGCTGCGGCGATCGAGGCCTCGTCGAGGTCGTAGCCGACGATCTCAGCGTTCGGGTAGGCACGCGCGATCGTGATCGACGCAAGACCCTCGCCGCACCCGATCTCGGCGATCCGAACCTGCTCGCCGGCGGTCAGCTTCGCGTGGACGTCCGGCAGCGCCGGCAGCCAGTTCTGGGTGAGGTGATTGACGAATACCGGCCGGGTGAACGCAGCCTGGACGTCGTGCACATCGAACAGGCCGAACGCCGCGCCGGTACCGCGCCGGAACTCCTCGACCATGATGTCGATCGCCTTGGCAACCCACGGCACCACGGCGGCGCATGGCCGCATGCACGCTTCGCTGTCCTCGTCGAGGAGGACGTGCGCGTGGGCGTTCGGCAGGGTGAACCGCCGCTCATCGGCCGGTTGGCTCGGGTCGTCGACCACGACGACGCCCGCGACGGCCTGCTGCTCCAACCACTCGCGCGCATAGCGCTCGGCGATGCCGGCGGCCCGCGCGAGCTGGGCTGCCGTCGACGGGCCAGATGCGGCGAGCGCGTCGTAGAGACCGAGCCGCACACCGAGCTCCACGTTGGCGAGCTCCATCGTTGCCAGGCAGGCCATGAACAGCTTGCCTGCGAACTCCTCCACCTCGGTCGCCTCGTCGGCTGTCAACTCGACCACGGACACCGACCTCACCCCCCGTCAAGGTCGGTCGAGAATACGTGGGCTTTCGACGCGACGACATATGACCGGAGCCATCAGTCACGGATGTGCGGTGTCGCAGGCTCCGCCCCAGCTCTCGTGCGAGCACCCGGGCAATGTCGTGTTAGCACCCTTCGCCGAGACCCCGCCGGGTTGTTCAGTTCTCCTTGACATCCGTTGGTCGGCACGGGGCCGCAGAACGGAGGAGGGAGCACACCAATGTCACGCCGATTCGGCAACAAGGCCCGAGCCCACGACGACGACATGTCCGTCGCGATCGGAGCCGACACCGGACGTCACCACAGGCGGACGAAGCTCGTGCTCGCCGCGGTGGGTTGCGTCGCGCTGGGCTTCGCCGCCCAACCGGTTGCCGCAAACGCGGCCGCACTGATCCAGGTGTTCATCACCAACGACGACGCGCATCCTGTGCCGGTGAAGGGCACGGTGAGCGTCGGCAACACCGTCCCGGTGAACGGCACGGTCAATGTGGGGAACACCGTCCCGGTCACCGGTACGGTCACGGTCGCCAACCAAGCGACGCCGCCCGCCGTTGTCGGCGAGCCCCTGTCGCTCACCCGGACCTTCCAGGTCAGCGATTCGAGCTGCACGTCGGTGCTCGACGGTGCCCAGGACCTGTACACCGTGCCGGCCGGCAAGCGCCTGATCCTCGACCACGTGAGCGTCAGCGCCCAGGTGCTCGACAACGGCTACAGCCGCGTGTGGCTGTCGGACGGGTCGGCGCGCTACTTCATCCCGATCACGCCACCGCAGTTCGACGTCGGCAGCAGTGGGGTCGGCTTCGGTTACGCAACCGGTACCGACAGCCCGAACGCCGTCGTTGGATCCGGTGGGACAGTGTCGATCCACATGGTCCAGACGTGGCGAAACGGCTCGAACAACCTGTGCTCGGTCACGCACTACGTGACGATCACCGGTCGCCTGGTCTCGTAGCGGAGCAGTCGGATGCGTTCACGCCGGGCCGACTGCCCGGCGTGCTCGCGTCAGGTCGCGGCGGCTATTCCCACTCGATGGTGCCGGGCGGTTTGGACGTCACGTCGAGGACAACGCGATTCACCTCGCGCACTTCGTTGGTGATGCGCGTCGAGATCTTCTCGAGTACCTCGTACGGGACGCGGGTCCAGTCGGCGGTCATGGCGTCCTCGGACGAGACCGGCCGCAGCACGACGGGATGGCCGTATGTGCGTCCGTCGCCCTGAACACCGACCGACCGGACGTCGGCCAGGAGCACGACCGGGCACTGCCAGATGTCGCGGTCCAGGCCGGCCGCCGACAGTTCCGAGCGCGCGATCGCGTCGGCGCGGCGCAGGATGTCGAGCCGCTCGGCCGTGACGGCGCCGACGATGCGGATACCGAGGCCCGGCCCCGGGAACGGCTGGCGCCACACCATCTCGGGCGGCAGCCCCAGCTGCTCACCGACGCGGCGCACCTCGTCCTTGAACAGCGTGCGGAGCGGCTCGACGAGCGCGAACTGCAGGTCTTCGGGCAGCCCGCCGACGTTGTGGTGACTCTTGATGTTCGCGGTGCCCGTGCCACCACCGGATTCGACGACGTCCGGATAGAGCGTGCCCTGGACCAGGAACTCCACCGACTCGCCGGTTTCGACGATCTCGCGCTCAGCCTGCTCGAAGACCCGGATGAATTCCCGTCCGATGATCTTCCGCTTCTTCTCCGGGTCGCTGATGCCGTCCAACGCCGCCAGGAACTGCGCGGTGGCGTCGACGACCTTGAGGCGGACGCCGGTCACCGCGACGAAGTCGCGCTCGACCTGTTCGGCCTCGCCGGCCCGCAGCAGTCCGTGGTCGACGAACACACACGTGAGCTGGTCGCCGACGGCGCGCTGGACGAGGGCCGCGGCAACCGCCGAATCGACGCCGCCGGACAGCCCGCAGATGACCTGCTTTCCGCCGACCTGCGCGCGGATGGCCGCCACCTGGTCGTCGATGATGTTGGCTTCGGTCCAGGACGGGCGGGCCCCGGCGATGTCGTGCAGGAACCGGCGCAGGATCTCCTGCCCGTGCTGCGTGTGCATCACCTCAGGGTGGAACTGCACGCCGGCCAGTCCGCGGCCGACGTCCTCGAACGCAGCGACGGGCGCGCCGGCCGTGCCCGCGGTGACGGTGAACCCGGGCGGCGGCACGGTGACAGCGTCGCCGTGGCTCATCCAGACCTGCTGCATCGACGGCAAGCCGCGGAGCAGCACGCCCGGCTCGGTAACCGTCAGCACACTGCGTCCGAACTCCGAGCCGCCGGTGTGGGCGACCTCGCCCCCCAGGGCTTGCGTCATGGCCTGGAACCCGTAGCAGATGCCGAACACCGGGACGCCGGCGGTGAACAGCGTCGGATCGGTGCGCGGAGCACCCTCGGCGTAGACCGAGGCCGGGCCGCCGGACAGGATGATCGCCTTCGGCTGCCGGGCCAGCATCTCGGCGACCGGCATCGAACTCGGCACGATCTCGGAATAGACGTGGGCCTCGCGGACCCGCCGGGCAATCAGCTGCGCGTACTGCGCTCCGTAGTCGACGACGAGGACGAGGTCGGCCTTCATGCGCCGAGTCTATTGACCCCCGCGTGACCCCCCGTCCCTACCCCGCCGGGCGGGCGCGTCCCTAGCCGGGCGGGCGGGTCCCTACCCGGGCGGGCGGGTCCCTAGCCGGGCGGGCAGGTCCCTAGCGCGTTCCTACCAGGCGTAGCGGAAGCCGGTCAGCTCCTCGCTGACCTGCCACAACCGGCGCGCGAGCTTCTCGTCCTGGGCCTGCTCCGACAACCGCGCCCGGCCGATCGGGCCACGGGTCTCGCCGATCCACTGCGGGCCGGTGTACGAGCCCGGTTCCGCCTCGGTGGCGGCGTACAGCGGTGCGCGTGCCCCCGCCGCGGCAGACTGCGTGAATGTCTTGACGAAGACGGGCGCAACCGTGCGCATCAGCAGCTGCGCGCCCATCCCCTGCCGGTCGAAGAACAAGCCCGTCGCGGAGACGCCCGGATGCGCGGCGGTCGAGGTCACGGGCAGATCCCGCGCCGTCAATTCGCGATGTAGCTCCATCGCGTAGAGCAGGTTCGCGAGCTTCGAATTCGCGTACGCCTTCTGCGGGTTGTAGGCCTCGCCCACGTTGCCGTCGAGGACCGCGTCCGTGCCGCCGTGGTGCGAGATCGACGCAATGGTCACCACGCGCCCCGAGTCGGACGCGAGCAAGGCGGGCAGCAACAGGCCACTGAGGACGAAATGGCCGAGGTGGTTCGTGCCGAACTGCCGCTCGAACCCGTCCTCGGTCCGCATCGGCTTCGGCGGCGCCATGACACCGGCATTGTTGATGAGCAAATCGAGCCGGCCGTCCCACGCCTCGGCGAACTCGCGCACCGAGGCCATCGAGGCGAGGTTCAGATGAGCGATGTCGACCTGCCCACTACCGCGCATCTTGGCCGCCGCGGCGCCGGCGGCGTCAAGATCGCGGCAGCCGAGCACCACGCGCGCCCCGTGTCCGGCGAGTTGCTTCGCCGTGTGGAACCCGATGCCGGAATTGGCTCCGGTCACCACCGCGATGCGCCCGCTCAGATCGGGCAGCTGATCGACCTTCCAACCCACAACTGAGAAACCTACGCGGGTCGAGGCCCTCCGGACGAGCGATCGGGTAACACTGACGCCATGCAGGAAGCGGCGATCCGGACGAGGCTGTGGCGCAACGGCACGCTCGAGAAGGAGAACTTCCCCTTCGAGCAGGTGTCCGACTACATCGCCGAAGGCAACTGCCTCGTGTGGGCCGACCTCGTGTCGCCCGACGAGGAGACGCTCGGCCGGCTGGCCGAGGAGCTCAGCCTCGACCCGCACGCGGTCGAGGACGCGGTCGGACAGCACGAGCGTCCGAAGGCGACGCGGTACACCACGCACCTGTTCATGACCGCCTACGCCGTCAGTCATGACAGCCACACCGGCGAGGTCACGGTCGGCCGTGTCTCGGCGTTCACCACGAAACATGGGTTCGTGACGGTCCGCCTCGATGACGCGGTCGACATCGACGCGGTCGTGCGCCGGTGGGACGACAACGCGGACCTGATGAAGTTCGGGCCGCGCGCGCTCATCCACGGACTGCTCGACGAGCTCGTCGACGGCTACTTCGAGGCTGTCGAGTCGCTCGACGACTCACTCGAGAAGATCGAGGACATCCTGTTCGAGGAGAGCGGCCGCTCGGCCCGCGAGGTGTCGCAACGGGCGTTCACGGTGCGACGGTCGCTGGTGCAGGCCCGTCGCGCGATCCTGCCGATGCGCGAGGTTGTCACCACGGTCATGCACCGGGCGACGGCCGACGACATGGCCGCCGAACTGACGCCCTACTACGAAGACCTCTACGACCACGTGCTGCGGGCCGCGGAGTGGACCGAGTCGTTACGGGACATGGTCACATCGGTCTTCGAGACGAACATGTCGCTGGCCGACACCCGGATGAACTCGATCATGAAGAAGCTGACCGGGTGGGCGGCGATCATCGCGGTGCCGACCGCCGTCACCGGCTTCTTCGGCCAGAACGTGCCGTACCCGGGTTTCGGGAAGGAGTTGGGCTTCTGGCTCAGCGTGTCGTCGATCGTGCTCATCGCGAGCGCCCTCTACGTCTCGTTCAAGCGACGCGATTGGCTATGACGTCCGGATAGTCGCGCTTCGATCCAGTGCGGTGCGAAGAATCCCCGCTCAGCTCGCGAGGCTGGGCAACGTGCCGGTGAATCGGTCCGCCGCAGCCAGCCGCTCGTCCGGCACCACGCCGTAGTCCGTGAGCCGCTGCCGGGCGACCCGTCCAGGCAGGCCGCCGACGATCTCGTGCAGCTGGGTAACGGTCTTCGCCGAACCGTGCTGGCTGCCGGCCATCCGGCTGATCGTCTCCTCCATCAACGTGCCGCCGAGGTCGTTGACCCCGCCGGTGAGCAGCTGGCGGCAACCGTCGGCGCCGAGCTTCACCCACGAGCACTGGATGTTGTCGATGCGCCCGTGCAGCAGGATCCGCGCCATCGCGTGCACGACGCGGTTCTCGCGCGCGGTCGGTCCGGGACGCGCGACCCCGGCCAGGTAAATGGGCGCATTCGTGTGGATGAACGGCAGGGCCACGAACTCGGTGAAGCCGCCGGTGCGGTCCTGGATGCGCGCGAGAGTCCGGAAGTGCCCGAGCCAGTGGGCCGGATTGTCGACGTGGCCGTACATCATCGTGGACGAGCTGCGGATGCCGAGCTCGTGCGCGGTCGTGATGACCTCGATCCACTCCGACGCGGGCAGCTTGCCCTTGGTCAGCAGCCAGCGCACGTCGTCGTCGAGGATCTCGGCGGCGGTGCCGGGAATCGTGTCGACGCCGGCCGCCTTCGCCGCCGTCAACCAGTCGCGGATGGACAGCCCGGTGCGCGCCGCTCCGTTGACGACTTCCATCGGACTGAACGCGTGGACGTGCATGTCAGGCACCCGCGCCTTCACCGCCCGCGCGATGTCGAAGTATGCGGTGCCGGGCAGGTCGGGATGGATGCCGCCCTGCATGCAGACCTCGGTGGCGCCGAGCTGCCACGCCTCCTCGGCCCGCTGCGCCAGCTCGTCCAGCGACAGCGTGTAGGCGTCGGCGTCGGTGCGCCGCTGCGCGAAGGCGCAGAACCGGCAGCCGGTGTAACAGACGTTCGTGAAGTTGATGTTCCGGTTGACGACGTAGGTGACGTCACCGCCGACCGTGTCGGCCCGCAGCGAATCGGCGAGCGCGGCCACCGCATCGAGCTCGGCGCCGTCGGCATGAAGCAGCGCAAGCGCATCCGCGTCCGACAGTGACTGCGGGTCCTGCTCGGCGTGCAGCAGTGCGGCGAGCACGTCGGAGTCCAGCCGCTGCGGAGCGCTGGTGCGGACTGCCTCGGTGCGCACTGTCTCCCAGTCGCCGTAGACGCTGTCGAAGTCCTCGCGGCGATCCGACGTGCGCCCTTCGGTGTCGATCGTGGTGTGCAGGTCGGTACGGCCGGCGGAGTCCCAGCCGTCCTCCGGCTCCTGCCACGGCCGACCCTCGAGTGTCGCGTCCATCCGGGCGAGCCCGTCGGCCATGGCCAGCGCCGACACGTGCGGCATGACTCGCGGGTCGAGCCAGGGCTCGCCGGCGGTGACGTAGGTCGGGTAGACGGTCAGCCGCTCGACGAGCCGGAAGCCGGCGGCTTCGGACTGCCGGGCGAGCTCCTCGATCTGGGGCCACGGCCGCTCGGGGTTGACGTGGTCCGGGGTCAGCGGCGAGACGCCGCCCCAGTCGTCGATGCCCGCCTCGAGCAGCAGCCGGAACTCGTCACCGATCAGGTTCGGCGGTGCCTGGATGCGCATCCGCGGGCCGAGGATCAGCCGGGCGACCGCGACCGTCGCGGCGAGGTCGGCGATCTCGGCGTCGGCCATCCGCGCCATCGCGGTGTCGGGCTTGGCCCGGAAGTTCTGGACGATCGTCTCCTGGATGCCGCCGAACGCCCGCGCGATCCGGCGCAGCTCGAAGATCGAGTCGATCCGCTCGGCGGGGGTCTCGCCAATGCCGATGAGGATGCCCGTGGTGAACGGGATGTTGGAGCGGCCGGCGTCCTCGAGCACCCGCAACCGGACGGCCGGGTCCTTGTCCGGCGAGCCGAAGTGCGCGCCGTGCGGGTTCTCGAACAGCCGCCGCGACGTGGTTTCGAGCATCATGCCCATCGACGGAGCAACCGGCTTGAGCCGCTGCAGCTCGGCCCACGTCATGACCCCCGGGTTGAGATGAGGCAGCAGACCGGTTCGCTCCAGCACCATGATCGCCATCGCCCGGACGTAGGCGAGCGTCGAGTCGTAACCGTGCGCATCGAGCCATTCGCGGGCTGCGGGCCAGCGCTCCTCGGGCCGGTCGCCGAGCGTGAACAGCGCCTCCTTGCAACCCATCGCCGCGCCCTGCGTCGCAATGGCGAGCACCTCGTCGGGTGACAGGAACGGAGCGGCGACGCGGTTCGGAGTGGTGGCGAACGTGCAGTAGTGGCAGCGATCGCGGCACAACCGGGTCAGCGGGATGAAGACCTTGCGGGAGTACGTCACCACACCGGGACGGCCGGCGTCGGCCAGGCCTTGGTCACGCACCCGGGCCGCGGACCCACAGAGGTCGGCCAGCGCGTCGCCGCGGGCCGAGAGCAGGATCTCGGCCTCGGTAGCGTCGAGCGCGACCCCGTCACGCGCGCGCCGCAGCGCCCGCCGAAGACCGTTGTCCATGAACGTCACAAGTTGCGCAGTCGCGGGAGTATTTCCTCGCCGTACAAACGCAGGAACTTGGCCTGGTCCGGTCCCGGCGCGTGGAAGACGAGGTGAGTGAAGCCGAGGTCGACGTAGCGCTTGATCGACTCGACGTGCTCGTCGGGATCGGTGGAAACGATGAACCGCTTGGCGGTCTGCTCGACGGACAGCTCGTCGGCCAGGCGCTGCATCTCGACGGGGTCGTCCACGCCGGACTTCTGCTCGGCCCCCAGGCCCAGCGCTCCCCAGAAGCGGGTGGCCTGCATCGCCGCGTCGCGGTCGTGGTCGAACGAGACCTTGACCTCGATCATCATCTCGATGTCCTGGACCGAGCGGCCGGCGGCTTCAGCGCCCTCGGCGATCGACGGCATCAGGGTGTCGGTGTACAGAGCCGGTTCCTTGCCCGACGTGGTGATCCAGCCGTCGCCCTGCCGCCCGGCGAACCGGGTGGCGGCCGGACCGGAGGACGCCAGCCAGATGGGTACCGGCTGATCAGGACGGTCGTAGATCGTCGCCTTGTCGGTGCGGTAGTACTCGCCCTCGAACGTGACGCGTTCCTCGGACCACAGCTGGCGGATCAGCTTCACCGCCTCCCGGAACCGCGCGAAGCGCTCCTTGCCGTCGGGCCACACCACGCCCAGTGGCACCTCGTTCATCGACTCGCCGCTGCCCATGCCGAGCACGACGCGTCCGGGAAACAGGCAGCCCAGCGTGCCGAACGATTGGGCCACGATCGCCGGGTGGTAGCGGAACGTCGGCGTCAGCACCGACGTCCCGATCGTGATCCGTTCGGTGCGCGCGCCCAACGCGCCCAGCCAGGTCATGGCGAACGGCGCGTGGCCACCGTCGTGGCGCCAGGGCTGGAGGTGGTCGCTGACGAATACCGAGTCGAAGCCGCACTCCTCGGCCAGGACGCTGTAGTCGAGCAACTCCTGGGGTGCGAACTGCTCGTTCGACGCCTTGTACCCGAACTTCAACGCCATCCTCAGCGACCTCCGGTCACGATCAACTCAGACTTCTGGAACTCCTTGACGGTGGAGTAACCGCACTTGCCCATGACCCTGCGTACCGCACCGAACAGGTTGCGCTCGCCACTGGGGTCGGCTGTCGGGCCGACCAGCAGCTCCTCAAGAGTCGGCCGGTCGTCCTCGCTGAGCCCGAAGTCGACGACGGCCGAGCGGGGTACCCGCGGGTGGGCGGCGGTCGCGTCCCAGTACCGGCCGCGCCCGGGAGACTCGGTGGCGATCGCCAACGGCTCGCCGAGCATCACCGCGTCCGCGCCGCAGGCGAGGGCCTTCGCGATGTCGCCGCCGGTCGACATGTCGCCGTACGCGACGAGGTGGACGTAACGCCCGCCGGTCTCGTCGAGGTAGTCGCGTCGCGCGGCCGCGGCGTCGACCAGCGCGGTGGCCATGGGGACGTCGATGCCGAGCATCGTGTGCGTGGACGAGCCGATGTGCGCCCCGTAGCCGATGATCACGCCGGCCGCGCCGGTCCGCATGAGATGCAGCGCGGTCTGGTAGTTCGTGACCCCTCCGACGAGCACCGGGACGTCCAGATCGGCGATGAACGTCTTGAGGTTCAACCCGGACTCGTTCTCGCGCACCACGTGCTCGGCCGAGATCACGGTGCCCTGGATGACGAGCAGGTCGACGCCCTCGGCCAACGCGTGCGGGGCGAGCTCGGCGGTGTGCTGCGGCGACAACCGGACCGCCACCCTCAGCTTCGCTGCCCGGAGTTCGCCGATCCGGGCTCGCAGGAGCTCGGGGGAGACGGGCTTGGCGTACACGCGCTGCAGTTGCGCGGTGTCATCGCTCAGCACCTCGAGCTCGGTCGCGGCGTCCTCGTAGCGCGTCCACAGCCCCTCGCCGTCGAGAACGGCCAGGCCGCCCAGCCGCTCGATCTCTGCGGCGCTGGCCGGGGAGACCACGGCGTCAGACGGCGCCGCGACCAGCGGCAGCTCGAACACGTGCGCGTCGATCTGCCAGCTCGTCGACACCGCACCCGAGCCGCGCGTGCGCCGGGTCGGGACGAGGGCGATGTCGGCGAGGTGGTAGCCGCGGCGGGCGCCGCGGCCCAGGCCGATCTCCACTGTCTCGGGCATAGGAGTGAGTCTGCCGCACGGGCGAGGGACTTCGTGCCCGGGACGAAGGTCCCTGCGCATCGGGCCGTCTAGACCTGGGAGGAGGGCCGCCCGCACGCCATAGTCTTCACACAGGGCTTACACCGCGGGGGACACCGGGAAACCGGTGGCGGTGCAAGACCCTGTGAGGGGAATCGGCACCGCGCGGGGGCGGGCGCCGACCGGTGCGCCGAACGACGGCGGGGGACATCGGCCGGCACGAAGGCTGGAAACTCGCCCCCCGACACAGCGCAGCGCGCGGCAAGGACGACCGATTCCCATGCTCAATTCGCACAAGCCGCTGCCCTTTCGTCGCCGAGTCGAGGATCGCTATCGCGGCCTGCTCGATGCGCACCGGACGATCACCAGCGACCTCTCGCTCGGCTCGATGCTCGAGCACCTCGTCGACGCGACCTGCAACCTGGTGGGGGCCGGCTACGGCGCCCTGGCGGTGATTGGCCCGGACGGCGGCATCGAGCAGTTCGTTCATCACGGTTTGGCCGACGACGACGTCGCGCGCATCGGCGCGCTGCCGAAGGGCCGCGGGCGGCTCGGCGCACTCATCGCCGACTTGGTACCAGTGCGCCTGGACGACCTGGCCGCCGACACTCGGGCCGAACGCTTCCCGCCCAACCACCCGCCGTTGCACGCGTTCCTCGGTGTCCCGATCCTCGTCCGCGGCGAGGTGTTCGGTGAGCTCTACCTGGCCGCTCCTCTGCGGGGCCGCTTCGACGAGGCGGACGAGGAAGTCGTGACCGCGCTCGCCGCCACTGCCGCAACCGCGATCGCCAACGCCCGCCTCTACGATGCGGCCCGTCGCAGCCGGGAATGGCTCAACGCGTCCGGCGACATCGCCCGCGCCTTGCTGGCGAACGCCGACGTCGACATCCTGCTCGACGTTGTGTCCCGGGCCCGGCGGGTGGCCGAGGCTGACTACGGCGGTCTCATCCTGCCGACCGGAGACGGCCAGTTGGAAGTAACCGCAACCGTCGGGCTGGGCGCGGACGACATCCGCGGCCTGGTCTTCGATCCGCAGGAATCGGCGATGGGGCACGCGATCGTCGCGGGCGAGACCATCGCGATGGCCGACATGATGCAGTGGGCGAAGGCGGACCACCCGAACGTCCACAACTTCGGGCCGGCCATGATCGCACCGCTCCTCGACTCCCAAGGCACTCGCGGGGCCGTGCTCCTGATGCGTACGGCCGACCGCGTCGCCTTCACCGACGCCGACCTGGAGATGGCCACGACGTTCGCCACCCAGGTCGCGCTCGCGCTGCAGTACGCCGACGCGCGCGCCGACGCCGAGTGGCTGCGCGTGCTCGAGGACCGGCACAAGATCGCCCAGGACCTGCACGACAACGTCATGCAACGCCTCTTCGCCACCGGCGTCGGCTTGCAGGGCTTGGCCAATCTGCCGCTCGACGGCGAGATCGCCGCACGCTTGAGCCGACACATCGCCGACCTCGACGACACGATCGAGCAGATCCGGACCCGGGTCTTCGGACTCCGCGAGCCGGGCGAATCCACCGCGCGTCGCCCACCGGGCACCGTGCCCCGCGTCCCCGACGACCCGGCCGACTCGCCGACCTGAGCCGCACCAGCCCGTGCGCCGCGGGCCCGGATCGCTCAAGATGTGCTCTTGTAGGCCTTGCTCTACATTCATTTCGGAGTTAACACACATTTGGGAGCACGTCGCCATGACGGCAGCGGAACCGCCAGTCCCGGTCACCCGCATCTTCCTGCTCGACGATCACGAGATCGTGCGGCGCGGACTTGCGGAGCTGCTGAACGGTGTCGACGACTTCGAAGTCGTCGGCGAGGCCGGCACGGTCGCCGAGGCGCTGCGCCGGATTCCGGCCGTCAGCCCCGACGTCGCGATTCTCGACGGACGCCTGCCCGACGGCAGCGGGATCGAAGTCTGCCGGGTGATCCGCGAAGAACAGCCCGACGTCCGCTGCTTGATCCTGACGTCCTACGACGACGACGAGGCGATCTTCGCGGCCGTGCTCGCCGGGGCGGCCGGGTATGTGCTCAAGCAGATCCGCGGCTCGAACCTCATCGACGCCGTACGCCAGGTGGCGGCCGGCCAGTCGCTGCTCGACCCGACCGTCACCGACCGCGTCCTGCGACGCATCCGCGAGGGCAAGCAAGAAGACGCCCGGCTGGCATCCCTCAACGTGCAGGAGCGCAAGATCCTCGTGCTGATCGCCGAAGGCATGACCAACCGTCAGATCGGCGAACGGCTGTTCCTGGCCGAGAAGACCGTCAAGAACAACGTCTCCAGCCTGCTCGCCAAGCTGGGCATGCAGCGGCGCACCCAAGCCGCGGTTTTCGGCGCCAACCTGCGCGACCATGGCGATCTCAACGGCGAGTTCTAGCCCGGCGTGTAGTTCGGGGCCTCGACGGTCATCTGGATGTCGTGCGGATGTGATTCCTTGAGGCTCGCCTGCGTGATGCGGACGAACTTCCCGCGCTCGGCGAGTTCGGGCACCGTCCGTGCGCCGACGTAGAACATCGACTGCCGCAGCCCGCCGATGAGCTGGTGGGCCACGGCTGACAACGGCCCGCGGTAGGCGACCCGGCCCTCGATGCCCTCCGGGATGATCTTGTCGTCGGAGGTGACCTCGGCCTGGAAGTAACGGTCCTTGGAGTAGGACTTCTTGCCGCGCGAGCTCATCGCCCCGAGCGAGCCCATCCCCCGGTAGGACTTGAACTGCTTGCCGTTGACGAAGATCAGGTCGCCGGGCGATTCGTCGCAGCCGGCGAGCAGCGACCCCACCATCACCGTGTCGGCGCCGGCCACGATCGCCTTCGCGATGTCGCCGGAGTACTGCAGGCCGCCGTCGGCGATGACCGGGACGCCGGCCGGTTTGCATGCCAGTGAAGCGTCGTAGACGGCGGTGATCTGCGGCGCGCCGACCCCCGTGACGATTCGAGTCGTGCAGATCGAGCCCGGGCCCACGCCGACCTTCACCGCGTCCGCTCCGGCATCGACGAACGCCTGCGCGCCCTGCGTGGTCGCGACGTTGCCGCCGATCACCTGCACGTGCCGGGTCGCCGGGTCGGTCTTCAGCCGTCGCACCATGTCGAGCAGCAGCCGGACGTGCCCGTGCGCGGTGTCGGCGACGAGGACGTCAACGCCGGCCTCGACCAAGGTGGTGGCCCGCTGCCAGGCGTCGCCGAAGTAGCCGATCGCGGCGCCGACCAGCAGCCGGCCGTGCGGGTCCTTGGACGCGTTGGGGTACTGCTCGGACTTGACGAAGTCCTTGACGGTGATGAGCCCGGCCAGCCGCCCCTCAGGGTCGACGAGGGGTAGCCGCTCACGCTTGTGCTGGCGCAGCAGCGTCGTGGCGTCCTCGTGCGAGATGCCGACCGGAGCGGTGATCAGCGGCATCGGGGTCATGACCTCGTCGACCTTCGTCTGCCCCCATTCCGCGACTGGGACGAAGCGCAGGTCGCGGTTGGTGATGATGCCGAGCAGGCGCATGCCGGGATCGACGACGGGCAGCCCGGAGATGCGGTACTGGCCGCAGACCTCGTCGAGTTGCTCGAGCGTGGCGTCCGGACCGATCGTGACGGGGTTGGGGATCAGCCCGGTCTGGGTGCGCTTGACGAGGTCGACCTGATACGCCTGATCCTCGACGGACAGGTTGCGGTGCAGGACCCCGATGCCGCCTTCGCGTGCCATCGCGATCGCCATCCGGGCCTCGGTGACGGTGTCCATCGCGGCCGACAACAGGGGGATGGCCACTGAGATCTCGCGGGTCAGCCGCGATGTGGTGTCGACCTCGGCGGGGACGACGTCGGTCTCACCCGGAAGCAGCAGGACGTCGTCATAAGTCAGGCCCAGAGCGGCGAACTTGGCGGGCAGAGCCACGCGTGCGGACTCGTCGGGCAACGTGTGAACTCCTAGCACTCGCCGGCTTTGCCATCGTACCTGCGCGAGCGCAGCCACCCGTGCCGGCCGCGATCGCCGGCTCAGGTCGGCGATCGGGCCTTGTCTCACGGGTGAAAAAATGTCATGCGGATCGTCGTTTCGGTTGGCGCGGACGCAGCGGCCGACCTACCGTGGTGGGCGTGACGCATTCCGCGGGGATCCGATGAATCTTGATGACGGTCCGGTGGACCCATTCCTCGGCGATCCCGACGATCCGGCGGCGCTGCTCGACGACAACGAGCCCGCCCAGCCCCTGACCGATGACGAGCGCGAGGACGTCCTCGCCGATCTCGCCGAACTCGCCGACTTCCGCCGCACACTCGGCCCGCAGGGCGTCGAAGGGATCAGCGTCGACTGCGGCGACTGCGGCGAGCAGCACTTCTTCAGCTGGGACCTCATGGCGGCCAACCTGCGAGCGCTGCTCGGCGAGGGCCGCACGCACGTCCACGAGCCCGCCTTCGCCCCCGACCAGGATTCCTACGTCAGCTGGGACTACGCCCGCGGCTACACCGACGCGGTTGCGGCGCTGAGCAAGAGGCGCTGACCGGGGCCCTCCGCCGGTCCACTTCGGCCGCTTCGCCCGCACGGATCACCGGACATTTCGGGTGCTCGGTTCGAAAGTCGCGCGACCATCGATCAGCAGCGTCACCTTTGGCTGGCTCAATCTTTGGTATGTGCAGACGACCGTCGATGGGGTGACGGTCCGGTGCTTCCGGGGGTGCCCGATGGCCGAAGTTCGACGGCTTCCGGCCCTGCGACAGGGTGACTGGGACTGGCAGGTCGGCGCCGCATGCCGCGGCGGCGACACCGCGACGTTCTATCACCCGGAGAACGAGCGGGGGCCCTCCCGCGTCCGACGCGAAATGCAAGCCAAGGCGGTGTGCTCGGCCTGCCCGGTAATCGAGAACTGCTTGCGGTGGGCTCTGGCGGCCCGCGAACCGTACGGCGTGTGGGGCGGGCTGTCCGTCGAGGAGCGCGAGGCGCTGCTCACCCGACAGCCGGCCTGAAAACTTCCGGCGCGCACCCGGGCCCGATCCCGGCGTGGCCGGCAGGCGACGGTCCCTTGGCCCCCCGCCACGGAACGGTCGACACCAACAGATCCGGCCCCGTGCCTGAGGGCCGCGGGGCCGGATCTGGTGAGCTTGGGTTCAGAAGCCCGGACCGTGCGAGTGGCCGTGCCCGCCGTGACCGTGCGAGTGGCCTTGCCCATCATGGCTGTGCTCGTCCTCGTCGATCGGCTTCTCGACGATCGCGCTCTGCGTTGTGAGCAGCAGCGAGGCCACCGACGCGGCGTTCGCGAGAGCCGCCTTCGTCACCTTGACCGGATCGACGACGCCGGCCCCGAGCAGGTCGACGAACTCGCCGGTGGCCGCGTTCAGCCCGTGGTTCTCGGGCAGTTCGCGAACCTTGGAGACGACCACGTAGCCCTCTTCGCCGGCGTTGCTGGCGATCCAGCGCAGCGGCTCGGCGAGGCCGGAGCGCACTACGCCGACTCCGGTCGCCTCGTCGCCAGACAACCCGAGGTCACCGTCGAGCGCGGACGACGCATGCACGAGAGCGGCACCGCCGCCGGCGATGATGCCCTCCTCGACCGCGGCGCGGGTGGCCGAGATGGCGTCCTCGATGCGGTGCTTGCGCTCCTTCATCTCGACCTCGGTGGCCGCACCGACCTTGATCACGCCGACTCCACCCGCAAGCTTCGCGAGCCGCTCCTGGAGCTTCTCGCGATCCCAGTCGGAGTCAGTGTCCTCGATCTCGCGGCGGATCTGCGCGACACGGGCGTCGATGTCACTCTGATCGGCAGCCCCGTGCGTCACCGTCGTGACGTCCTTGGTGACGACGACCCGGCCGGCCTGACCGAGCGTGTCCAGCCCGGCCTGGTCGAGCTTGAGGCCGACCTCGGGCGCGATGACCTGCGCCCCGGTGACCACCGCGAGGTCCTGCAGGAAGGCCTTGCGGCGGTCGCCGAAGAACGGCGCCTTGACCGCGACCGCGCTGAAGGTCTTGCGAATCGCGTTCACGACCAGGGTCGACAGCGCTTCACCATCGACGTCCTCGGCGATGACGACCAGGGGCTTGCCGGACTGGGCGACCTTCTCCAGTAGCGGCAGCAGGTCCGAGACCGCGGAGATCTTCTGAGTGGTGATCAGGATGTACGGGTCCTCGAAGGTGGCCTCGCCGGCCTCCGGGTCGGTCACGAAGTACGGGCTGATGTAGCCCTTGTCGAACTGCATGCCCTCGGTGAACTCGAGCTCGGTGGTGAGGGTCTGGCTCTCCTCGACGGTGATGACGCCGTCCTTGCCGACCTTCGTGAACGCCTCGCCGATCAGGGCACCGATGGTGGCGTCCTGGGCCGAGATCGTCGCGACGTGGGCGATGCCCTGCTCGTCGTCGACCGGCTGGGCGACCTTGTCGAGGGCGGCGTTGACCGCTTCGACCGCGGCATCGATACCGCGCTTGAGGGACATCGGGTTGGCGCCGGCCGCCACGTTCTTCAGACCGGCATTGACCAGCGCCTGGGCCAGCACGGTGGCGGTCGTGGTGCCGTCACCGGCGACGTCGTTCGTCTTCGTGGCGACCGATTTGGCCAGCTGCGCACCGAGGTTCTCGTACGGGTCGGTCAGCTCGATCTCGCGGGCAATGGTGACGCCGTCGTTGGTGATCGTCGGCGGGCCGTAGGACTTGGCGAGGACGACGTTGCGCCCTCTGGGCCCGAGGGTGACCTTGACCGCGTCAGCGAGCTTGTCGACGCCGCGCTCCAGCGCGCGCCGGGCGTCCTCGTCGAAACTGAGGATCTTCGGCATTGATTTCCTTCCGGATGTTCGTGGCCGATCTTCCTGCGCCTGGCGCGCGGTGACGCGTCACGCGCAGGAAGATCGAAGGGTCGTGCCGTCGCGACGAAGCCCCGGCCCGCACGCAGACGCGCGCGACCGGGGCGTCGGCGGTTGCGGTTACTTCTCGATGATCGCGAGGACGTCGCGCGCGGACAGGACGAGGTACTCCTCGCCCGCGTACTTGACCTCGGTGCCGCCGTACTTGCTGTACAGGACGACGTCACCGACGGCGACGTCGAGCGGCACGCGGTTGCCGTTGTCGTCGATGCGGCCGGGGCCGACGGCGATGACGGTGCCCTCTTGGGGCTTTTCCTTGGCGGTTTCCGGAATGACGATCCCGGACGCGGTCGTGGTCTCGGCCTCGTTGGCCTGCACGACGATGCGGTCCTCGAGCGGCTTGATGCTGACCTTGGTGGCGGTCACGGTGTGACTCCCCTTCTCGGGTGTGCCCAAATGTCTTCGGGTGTTGGTCGTTCGAAATGGGGGTGGCTGCCGTCGCGGGGGTCAACCGCTCCCAATTGGCACTCTAACGCCGCGAGTGCCAACTCTCAACGCCGGGGTCCCCGCGAAGTCGAGGAGCGCGCCGATCAGCTGCTGACGGTCCTGGCTGCGGTCGTGGTGTGGCCGCTCGGGTAGCCCGAACGGCTGGCCGTCACCCGTACGGAGATCCTCTTGCCCTTGTCGGCTGTCGTCAGGGTGTACGTCGCATGCGTCGCGTGCAGGATGGCCGCGCCGCTGCGCAGCCACTGGTAGGCCCACGAGGTCGCCGGGAGGCCCCACGTCCCCTTCGAGACCGACAGCGTGTGCCCGGCCGCCGCCGTGCCCGAGATCTTCGGCGCGACGAGCACTCGCAGCGCCGGGTTGGCGATCTTCGGCACGGTGACTGTGCGCACCGGGGATGTCGCGTTGATCGTGGTGGAGTCGCCGAGTTGGCCGCTGGCGTTGTAGCCCCAGCCGTACACGACGCCGGGTGACGTGACGGCCTCGCCGCGGCCGAAGCCACCAGCGAGACTCACCACTCCCGACCCGTCGACGAGTCGGTTGACCCGCACCGGGGTCGCGACCGGCGTGCCGCTGTTCGTGCCGTCGCCGATCGCGCCGTTGAAGTCGTCGCCCCAGGCCCACACGGTGCCGTCCTGCTTCAGCGCGTAGGTGTTGATGTAGCCGGCCGCGATTGCGACCAGTCGCCCGCCGAGGCCGACCGGGGCCACCGGAAGATCGGAGTGGCTGCCCGGCGCGTTGTCACCGAGCTGGCCGTAGTTGTCGTCGCCCCAGCCGACCATCGTCCCGTCCGATCTCAGGGCGATCGTGAAATAGCCTCCCGCCGACACCCCGACGACCTGCGACAGCATTCCGACGTTGTCGATGTTGTGCACCTGGACGGGAGCGTCCTGTCCGCTGGGGCCATCGGTGCCGTTGCCAAGTTGGCCGGCGCCATTGCCGCCCCACGTCCACACGCTGCCGTTGGACTTCAGTGCGACCGAGTGCTCGGCGCCCACCGCGATCGCCACGACGCCGGTCAGAAAGCCCGAACCTCCGGGTCCCGTGACCTGGACGGGCGTGTTGGTGTCCTGATGAAACCCGTCGTTGTTGCCGAGCTGCCCCTGGTTGTTGCTGCCCCAGGCCCACACCGTCCCGTTGGACTTCAGAGCCAGCGATGTCGTGCCGATTGGACTCGCCGCGATCGCGACGACGCCGCTCAGCTTGATGTTCGTGGGGCTCTTGACGTAGACCGGCAGCGTCCGTTCGACGTTGCTGTGGTCGCCGAGCGATCCGTTGACGTTGTATCCCCAGGCGACGACATTTCCGGTCGCCAGAAGCGCCAGCGAGTAGTTGGAGCCGGCCGCGACTGCCGCGACGTGGCTCAGCACCCCGGTGCCGCCGACGCCCTTCACCTGCACAGGGGTGTCATGTTCGGCGTGCGAGCCGACGCCGAGGTCACCGTTGCCACCGGACCCGAACGCGCGCACCGTCCCGTCCGAAGCCAGCGCGAGCGTGTGGTTGAATCCCGCGGCAATCGGGCTCGGTGCGGGGCGAGGCGTGGTCGCAGCGAGGGCCGCGGGCGCGGCCACCACCGCGAGCGCGGCCGAGGCGACCAGGGTGGCGACGACCGGCAGGGCGAGGCGTCGGCTCCTGTGTGCAGGTTTCATGGGCAGAAGCATGATCGACGCCCTACCCCGGCCGCGAATCGTTGACGCGCATTGACCCGGTCAGCTGTTGCCCGTCCTGCCCGCGACGGTCGGGTGCACCTGCAGCCGGCAGACGCTCACCGACCGCGCGAGGTGCACGGTGTGGCTCGTGTTCGCCGGCGTCGCGGCGACCGAGTGCGAGAACCGGCAGGCGCCGCTGGTCGTCGGGTTGAAGTTCATCCACTCGACGTCGGCGGAGGCGTACCGGCCCGGCCGCACCACGATCGTCTGCAGGCCGTTGCGGCTGCCGCCGGTGAAGCCGACGAGGGTGCGCTTGGCATGGGCGAGCACCTGCCCGGTCGCGTTGAGCGCGTCCAGACCCGGGTAGCCGAACAGGCTGCACGACGACAGCGTCTTGTTCCGGAAGAGGAGCACGAAGTTGGCGTGTCCGGTCGCGCCCTGCTCGGCGGTGGCCGTGACGGCGAGCGAGGAGTTGCCGCAGGCTGGGACCGACGTGGCGGCCGCTGGAACGGCGAGCAGGCCACCGGTTGCGAGAGCCGCAGTAACGAGAGCAGCGGTGCGAATCATCGGAATCTCCTTTACCGGACGTCGTCGAGCAGGAGGCGCGCTGCGCCGGGCTGATACGGCGTCAGCCGAAGCTGACCTTGGTCCAGGACGCACCCGCGTCCCGCGTCGTCCAGATGGCCCGTCCGTTGTCGCCCACAACGCGGCCGACAGTGTCGGACTCGAACCCGACGAAACTCACGGCACCCGCCACGCCCGGCACCGCGACCCACGATCTTCCGCCATCGGTGCTGCGCGAGAGTCCGATCCCGCCGGTGATGAGGACGGTCGTGGGATCGCCGGCCAGGAGCGTCGCGGTCGCGGTCGCGGTCGGGATCGTGCCCGGACGTTCCGAGAAGGTCGCGCCATCATCGGATGAGGTGGCGACGAACCAGCGCTGCGGTGCCTGCCGGGTCCCGCACAGGGCGCTGACCCGCGAGTCCCCGCCCGCGGCGACGGCATAGCTGTCCACCTCACCGCTGGTCTGCGGGCACGGCTCACCCGCAGCCGTCCACGTCAGCCCCCGGTCGATCGAGCGGTAGAGGGTCGACGTCTGATTGGCCGCACCGCCTGCGGGGTTTCTCGTCACCAGCAGATATGCGTCGGATCCGCCTCGTGTGAACGACAACCCGGCCGCGCGGATGCTGGTGGACGCAAGTGTCTCGGTCTTCCACGTCGTCGAGCCGAGCGCCGCCGTCTCGACCTGCACATCGCAGGGGCCCGGGCAGCCGCCATGGCTGGACGAGACCACGCGGATCACGTTGCCGGCGAGCGTTTCCACATATTCGGCGCCGCCGCCTTGTCGTTGCCAGTTCTGGCCGCCGTCGGACGTCATGAAGAACGCCGACTGACCGTAGGCGTAGCCGACCTGATCGTTCGCGAAGCGGACGTGTTTCACGCACGGGTCGGTGCAGTCGTTGACCCCGGTCACGTGGAAGGCGGCGCCCGGAATGCTCTTCCAGGTCTTGCCGTCGGTGGTTCGCAGAAGCGCAGTGCAGCGCCCGGCGCCACGAATGCAGTCGGCCGAGGCGAGCGCCCAACCATCGTCCACACCGGCGAAGGTGAGATCGATGATCTCGACGTGGTGCAGCGTCGAGGTGTCGATCGTCGTCGGCGAGGGGCTCGATGTCGGCGAGGGGCTCGGTGCCGGCGTGGACACCTGGTGGGTCACGGACGGCGATACGGAGATCGACGCCGCGGGCGGGGCCTTGTCGGCCTGCGTGTTGTAGTGCGCGATGCCGATTGCCGCGCCGACGACGGCGGCCACGGACCCGGCGGCGACGAGCGGCAGCGTCCACGTGCTCCAGCCGCGGCGGCGGTCCCGGGGCAGGTCGCGCGCCGGCGGGCGGGTATCGACCGAGGCGATGATGCGCTCGGCGAGCACGTCCGCCGCCGGCGCGTGCCGGGCGTGCTCGGTCAGGCTGGCCCGCAGGGCGTCCACGACGGGATCCCCGGACTCGCCCGGCCTTGGCTCGATGGGCTTGTTCATGCCGTCCTCCCCGCCTGCGGCGGGCTCGGTTGAGTCATCTCGTCGCGCAGCGCGGCGAGCCCGCGGCTCACCAGGCTGCGCACGGTGCCGACACGGCAGCCGAGCGCGTCGGCGGACTCGGCGTCGGTGAGGTCCTCGAAGAAGCGCAGCACGAGTGCAGCCCGCTGCCGGTTGGGCAGGCCACGCAGGGCGGACCAGATCTCGTCCCGGTCGGCGAGCTGGTTGACCGCGTCGTGTTCGTCGACGCGTTCCGGGACGTCCTCGAATGCGAACTCACGCCGTGACGGCCGCCGCGTCTGGTTGACGTAGCCGTTGGTCAGCGCGCGCCGCACATAGGCCAGCGGGATGTCTGCGGACTCGACACGGTGCCACTTCGGATACAGCCGGACGAGGGTGTCCTGCACGAGTTCCTCGGCGGCCAGGCGGCTGCCGGTGATCAGGTAGGCGGTGCGCAGCAAGGCCCGGGTGTGCTCGCGCACGAATGTCGCGTAGCCCGCCTCGGTCTGCACCAGCACCTCCACGCCCAGTAGACAGCGCAGAAGGTCGATCCGTTGCGTCCGACGCCTACTTGATTGGTTCGTAGTGCGCGCGGTCCGGGCCCGACTTCCAGACCCGGCGGTTGCGGGTCGGCTGCGGGACGCCCTTGCTCTGCAACTGTCGCCATTGCGGGCGGTGCCACGTCGTCACCGGGATCGACGGCACCACCTGCACGTAGGTCGGGCGTTGCCCCGCCGGCAGCCGGTCGAGGGCCTTGTCGATGTCGGCCGTCTCGATGGTGCCACCTGCGCGCAGGGTGAGCGCCGCGACCAACAGCTCGGCGTCGCCGTCCGGAACGCCGTAGGCAACCACCAGGTCGACGGCCGGAATCACGCCGAGCGCGAATCGCGCACCGGACGGGATCGCGACCCCGTCGGCCGTGTCGACCAGGTCGGCTACCGGGCCGGCGAGCCACAGGTCCCCGTGCTCGTCGCGCAGGAACAGATCGCCGGTCGAACGCCACGCGTCCCCGCCCTCGAAGACTCCCCGCAGCGGCGCCCCGGCCATCGAATCGCCGGGGTGGACCCGGGCGAGCAGCAGGCCGACCTCGTCGACCTGACACTCCCGGCCCAGGCCGTCCGCGTTCAGGGCCAGCTTGCGGCGTTTGAGGTCAAACGCCGCGACCCGCACCTCGGCCGTGCCCGGCAGGGGCTTGCCCATCGATCCAGGCGTGCGACCGGTGACGTTGGCCAGGATCGCCTCACCCTCCGCGGACGCGTAGAACTCGAGGACCCTCGCGGTGGGGAATCGTTCGTGGACGCGGCGCCACAGGTTGCGTGGCATGCCCGAGCCCATGAACATCCGGATCGGGTGGTGCTGCTCGTTCGGGTTCGGCGGCGCGTCGACGATCGAGCGCAGGGACGTCCAGGTATAGGAAACGTGCGTGGCCCCGTACCGGCGGACCTCCTCCCAGAAGGTCTCGGGGTTCTCGGCGCTCGCCATCGCGAATCGCGCCCCGCCGGCCACGGCACCGCCGATACTCATCAGCAGCGCCGACGAGTGGTGGATCGGCGTCACGCTGAAAATCGTGTCGCCGGGGTGCAGCGCCGCGGCTGAGGCGGTGCCGAGCGCCGACATCGCCCAGCGCCGGTTGGTGATCTGCAGCGCCTTGGTCCCGGTGCCTTCGCTGGTAAACAGCACGAACGCGACGTCGCCCGCGCGATGCGGGTTGGGCCGGTACCAGGCCGGTAGTTCGACCTCCTCGGGAACGATCCGTTCCATGTCGATGGCACCCGGGTGCAGCTCGCGCCACTCGCCGCCGCCGCCCAGCACGGCCCAGGTGACGCCGTCCACCTCGTCGATCAGCTCGACGTGCTCGGGGTCGGAGATGATCCAGGTGACCCGGCCGAGGCCCGCCTCGCGGCGGACGTCGGTCTCGGGGCGGAGCAGCACGGACGTGGCGCCGAGCCGGCTCAGCGCGACGACGAGAGTGAAGGCGCTGGGCCGGGTGTTCATCAGGACGCCGACGCGATCGCCGTGCCGCACGCCCAAGTCGATGAGGCCCTTGACCACGTTGTCGACGCGGTTCTTGACGTCGTCCTGCCGGTAGGCGCGGTCACCGAACAGGAAGGCGATGTCCTTCGGCGCCCGCCGGGCCTGCTCGTCGAGCAGCAGCCCGAGCGAGATTCGCGTGGTGGGGTCCAGCTGCTCGATCCGCGCGAGCTTGGGCAGCTGGCTCGGCGCCTCGCGGGCGATGCTGCGCGCCGCCCGAGTCACGCGCCGCGCGCTGCCGAGGACGACCCGGCCCACGCCGACGCTGAGCTCGGCTGCCTGGGCCAACGCGGTCGCGGCCGTGCCCGGCCGCATCGGCTTGATCGTCTCGACGGCGTCGGCCGGGATGATCGCCTCGGGCAACGACTCCTTGCCCTCCCGCCAGGCCACCCAGTCGGCCACCGCCGGCCAGGTGAGCCGCGACGCGGTGGACCCGACGACCAGGCCGAAGTGCCCGGCCGGCAGCGTCAGCTCGTACACCGAGGCCCGGGGGGCCGCCCGGCGGATCGCCCGCACCGCGTCCGGATGCCCGATCGTGTCCTTTGCCCCGACGAAGGTGAGGACGGGCACGTCGATGTCGGCGAGCGTGACGAGCCGGTCGTCGATGACGAAGCCGCCCTCGAGCATCCGGTTGTGCGTGACGAACTGGGCGAGCAGCTCGGCGATCGCCGGCCCCGAGTACGCCGTCCACCCGTTCTGGTCGAGGAAGCGGCGCTGGCGCTCGCGCGGCAGCAGCGCGTCGCGGTCGTGCAGGGCGAGCAGGAACTGCACCCGCCCCTGCACCGACTTGGCCGGACTGAGCATCTTGAAGCCGAGCCGGGCCATCCAACCCGGCACGTTCACCTTGCTCAGCAGGCCGCTGTCGACGAGTTCGCCGGCGAGGCGGGCGACCACCTCGGGCGAGATCGGGATGGGCAGCGGCGCGGTCGTGTCCACGGGCGCCCCGAACGTCACCAGCGAGTCGATGTCCTTGCCCCGCCGGTACGCCGCCGCCTGGTAGGCAAACATGCCGCCCTGGGAGTAGCCGGCGAGCACGACGGGGCGGCCGGTCTTCACCGTCACCCGGTCGATCGCGTCGCTCACCCCGAGCACGTGGTCGGTGAGAGTGCGCTCCAGGCCGCCGGGCTCGCGGTCGGGATGGCCGAAGTCCACGACCCACGGGTCGACGCCGGCGGCGTGCAGGGCCGCGACCGCCGATGTCGCCGGCGAGACGTCCCACACCTCGGTGGTCATCATCAGCGGCGGCACCAGCACGATGGGGGTCGCGTCCGCGGCGATGTCGTCGCTGAAGTAGTGCCGCAGCCGATAGTTCGACTGCTCCGCCTCGACCGTGTACGGCGACTCCTGCTCGTCGGTCTCGAGGCCACCGAATCGCACGACTTCGGCCACGTTGCGGGCGGTGTGAGAGATCCGCTTGACGTACCGCACTGCGCTGGAGCGGGGCTTGTCGGTCGAATTCGCCACGGGTGCACTGTGCTGCGCTTCGGGTCTCCTGGCAAGCTCAGCGCGGGACCGGCTGGAAACCCCACATATGCGGCGGACGGGCGACGAGTTCGGCCGGCACGTCGGGGAGACCGCGGCCGGTGGAATCGATGACCACCACCCGTCCGTCCGCGCTGCGATAGACGTCGGCAGCGGGGTCGGCGGTGTCGAGGACGTGCGCCACCAGTTCGTCGATGCGCCCGTCGGCCGCCTTGACCTCCCACATCAGCGTGGTCATGACCCCATGGTGCGCCGACGGCGGTTAGGTCGCGGGATCGGGGGTGGCAACCGGGCGGAGTCCTGCCAGCCCGGTTGCCTCCCTCCCCGTCCTTCGCATCGAAGCCTGCCGCTCGAGCCGAGTCGGAAACATCGGTCACGCTGACCGATGTTCCTTACCCGGGACGCAGCGGATGGTCACGTAATGCTGATCCAGATCCTGGTCGACGAGGTCCACCCTCCGGTCGGGGTCGTCGCGGGCGGAGATGCCCCGGATCGTCCGTTCACCGGCTGGCTGGGTCTACTCGGCGTGCTCGCCGAGCTGCTCGATCGGTCCCCGGGCGGCGGCAGCAGCCAGCTCGGTCCGGGCGGACATCCCCAACTTGGCCAGGAGATGGGAGACATGGTGGCCGACCGTGCGCCGGGACAGGAACATGGCTTGGGCGATCTCGGGATTGGACAGGCGCTGGGCGACGAGCCTGGCAACGTGGGCCTCGGTGTCAGTGAGGGCGGCCCAGCCGCTGGTCGGGCGGCGCCGCCGACCGCGTACACCCAGGCGTAGCCCGGCGCTGCGCAGGTCGGCTCGGGCGCGGGCCAACTCGCCTTCGGCGCCGAGTTCGGAATAGAGCTGTACGGCTTCCTCGCCCGCGGATCGGGCCGCGCTGAGCCGGCCGGCGCGGGCCAGTGCCGACGCCGCTGCCTCGGCGCAACGCGCCCGGCCGTGGATGTGCGGGCCGGATCGGTGCACGGTCAGCGCCTCGAGGAGGACGTCCGGGTCGCCGGTGGCCAGTCCGCGGACCCGAAGAGCGGTCGCCTGCACACCCACCAGTCCCGGGTTCGCCGCGGCCTGCGATTCCAGCGCCGCGGCGATCTCCTTGGCGAGCTCGGTCCTGCCCGCGGCCACCGCGACGCCGGCAAGGTGCGGGCCGAAGGCGCGCAGCTCCGCTCCGATGCCGGCCGCGGCGCACATCTGCCAGGCGGGAACGAGAACGTCGACCGCCGCGGCGAAATCGCCCTGCGCCTCGGCCAAGACGGAGCGTGCCCATTGCCGCCAGCCGACGCGGAACTGGGCGTGCCCGGCGGCCACCTTCGCGTCCGCCCGGGCCAGCAGATCGGACGCGGCCGGCCGGTCCCCCTGCCAGCAGCGGATCAGCGTCATCGTGCACAGCGCCTCGACCTGCCAGGCGGTGCCGGTGTCCTCGGCGAGCGACACGGCTGTTTCGTAGGCGGCCAGCGCGTCGTCCCATCGCCCCGACCAGAACAGCGCGTTCGCGCCGACGAGGTGCGCCATGACCAGGCTGTCGGCGACGCCGAACGTCTCTGCAGCGCGCCGGGCGGATGCTGCCGCGGCCAGCGCCGCGTCGAACTCCTCGACCGCGGTGAGCACCTGGGCCTGCACGTGGTACGGCAGGCTCTCGTGGGTCTCCGCCGATCGGTCCAGGTCGATGAGCGCGACGCTGCGCGCGGCGTGATCCTTCGCCTCATGCCACCGCGCCTGCAGCGATGCGACGTGGGCTTGGGTCAGGATCGCGCGCACCTCAGCCGGGATATCCCCGGCGGCGACGGCGTCGGCCTCGGCGGCGACCGCCGCCGCCAGCGCCCCGGCCACGTCACCGACGAACAACCGGCTCATCGAGGCGCGCGCGGCGAAGCGGGCCCGGTCGGCAACTGACAGCCCCGGCGACGCGGCACCGGACTCGGCTGCGGCGAGGGCATCCGCGAGCCTGCCCTGCACCAGCAGCGCCTGCTGCAGCGCCGCGCGGGCCGCCGCCTCGCGGTCGTCTGCGGCGCCGCTGGCCAACACCTCGCGCAGCACCGACTCGCCCTCGGCGGGACGGCCGGCCGCGACCAGCGCGAGGCCCAGATCGGCGTTCAGCGCCGCGTGCAGCCGGGCGTCGCGACCAGCCGCGGCCAGCGCGGCCTGCAGCAGGTCGGCCGCCACGCCGGGTGCGCCCGATGCGGCCGCTTCCGCCGCTGCCTGCCGTAGCCGGGTGACCGCGTCCGGCCCCAGCGCCCGGGCCGAGCGGATCACGTGCTCCGCGACCGCCGCGGCGCCCGCCCCGGCCGCCTCGAGCGCCGTCGCGGCGTCCGCGTGCAGGCCGTCGCGCACCGCGGCCGGGAGGTCGTCGTAGAACGCGTCGTGGATCAGGTCGTGCCGGAACGCCAGCCGCTCACCGTCCTCGGTGAGTACTTGCGCGGCCAGCGCTTCGGCCAGCATCGGCCACAGCGCGCCGACCGGTTGGTGGGTGACCTGGCTCAGCGCGGCCACCGAGAAGCTCGAACCGAGCACCGACGCCGTCCCGAGCAGTTGCACCGTTGCCGGGGCCAGGAAGCTCAGGTGGTCGAGCACGGCCATCGCGAAGGACGGCAGGGCCGCGCCCTCGCTAACGTCGATTGCCCCTTCGGCATTGCGAATCAATGCGCCCTCGGCGAGCAGCACCCCGATGACCTCACTCACGAACAGCGGGTTACCTCCAGCGCCGGCCAGCAGTCGCCGCAGCCGTGGGCCGAGCGCTGCGCCCGCCAGTTGCTCGGCCAATCCATGGACGTCGGGCTCGGTCAGCGGTCCCAGCCGGCAGCGGACCGCGGTCGGCGGCAGCGCCGAGACCGCGGCCGCGACCTCGGCCCGTCGAGGTAGCGGTCGCAGCGTCCAGATCGCGACGACCGGCACCTCGGCGGTGGCCCGGGCCAGTCGCGCCAGGACCGCCAGCGAGGCCGGGTCGGCCCAGTGCAGGTCCTCGGCGACGACGACGACCGGACCCGAGCGGGTCAGCTCGTCGAGCAGGGCCAGCACCGCCTCCTCGACCCAGAACTGGGTCGCGGCCCAAGCGCCGGATTCCAGCGCGGTGTGGTTGCCGTCCAGAACCTCGGCGATCTCGCGCTCGCGGTGGCCGGCGGCGTCGAGGTGGATGCCCAGCGCGTCGCGGACCACGCCGAACGGGCGGTGGCTCTCCATATCCCGAGCGGCGCAGCGATACACCGGTACACCCCGTGCCACGGCATGATCGATCGCGGCCCCAACCAGGGTGGTCTTGCCGATCCCGGCCTCGCCCTCGACTACCGCCATCGCGCCGGCGGCGCCGGCCGCCTGGTCCAGCAGACCGACCAGCACGCCCAATTCCCGCGAACGCCCCCGCAGGGACGGGGCATGCGTCATCACGTCCCTATTACATCAAGATAGGTCAGTCTGACCGATATCCCGGTCCCGACCACCTCACATGATCAAGACACCGTTGGGGCATTCGGGAGGGTGGTACTCAATGCGGGTCGAATCAAGGCGCGTGTTCGTCGCCGCGGCATCGGCGGCGTTGCTGGCGGTTGGACTTGCTGCGGCGCCAGCGGCGTCGGCCGCCTCGGTGCCATCGGTCACCTCGGCGTCGCCGAATGCCGGGCGAACGGCGGGTGGCGAGCGGGTCACCGTGCACGGCCACGGCTTTGCGCACATCAAGGCGGTGCGCTTCGGCAGTTCGTCGGGGCGCTCGATCAAGGTGCTGTCGTCGACGAGCCTGCAAGTGACCACCCCGACCCACGCCCGGGGTTTGGTCGACGTGCGGATCGTCTCGGCGGCCGGCACGTCCAAGGCGGTGACTGCCGACCACTTTCGCTACATCGCGCCTCCGACGATCACCCGGGTCGGTGCCGCGAGCGGATCGACGGCCGGCGGCACGCGGGTGACGGTCAGCGGATCCGACTTCTACCGGGTGTCCAAGGTGACCTTCGGCGGCGTCGCGGGCTCGAGCCTGCACGTCTCGTCGAGCACGAGCCTGGCGGTGACCGCCCCGGCCCACACCGCCGGACAGGTGGGCGTGCAGGTCACGACCGGGTACGGGGCGTCGCGCTCGGTGACTGCCGACCAGTTCGTCTACAAGTACCGATGGGGGGCGCTGAAGCCGATCGACCCGACGCGTGGCGCCCCGCGCTCCGTCTCGTGCGTCAGCGCCACGTTCTGCGCCGCCGTCGACACCTTCGGCAACGCGTTCACCTACAACGGCACGTCGTGGACCGGAGCGCGTCCGGTCGACCCGTTCGGCACGCTGCGGTCGGTGTCGTGCGCGAGCTCAACGTTCTGCGTCGTCGTCGGCGACAGCGGTGCGCTCTACACCTACAACGGCGTCACGTGGACCGCAGATCCGAACGGGCTCGGCATCGAGACTCTGGCATCCGTGTCGTGTCCGACAGACGCGCGCTGCGTGGCCGTCGACGACCAGAACAAGGCCTATTCCTACGACGGCTCGGGTTGGGACGCCGGCGTCGTCGTACCCTCGGCGACCGGGCTGAAGTCGGTGTCTTGCACGGCGACGCAGTGCGCGGCGGTGGAGACGGGGGGCAACGCGTACGTCTGGACCAGCGACCCGGCTCAGGCCCAGCAAAGCGTGCTGTCGGCCAACCCGCTGGCCTCGGTGTCCTGTGTGACGGACACGTTCTGCGTCGCCGTCGGCGACGCCACGGACGCCTACGTCTACGGCGCTGGCGGCTGGGTCGCGGACGCCGCCGACGCCGCCGGTCTGCTGACCACCGTGTCCTGCGCGGCGGCGACGTTCTGCGTGGCCATCGACCAGGGCGGCAACGCGGTCACCTGGGATGGCGACTCGACCCATGACTGGGTGCAGTCCTCGGTCGACACCACGGGTGCATCGGTTGTCGCGGTGTCGTGTCCATCGACGACGTCCTGCACGGCGATCGACGACAGCGGCAATGCACTCTCGTACCTGTCCGGCACGTGGGGCAGCCCGGTCGCCTTCGCCAACCTCGCGGGTACCCCGACGGCGGTGTCCTGCGTGTCCTCGGCGTTCTGCGCGGCGGCCGATGCTTACGGCAACGTGCTCACCTACAACGGCACGACGTGGACGAAGCCGGTTGTCGCGGACAGCGGCAGCTTCACCTCGGTGTCGTGCGTGTCGTCGACGTTCTGCGCGGCCGTCACCAACAACGGTCAGGTGGACACGTTCGACGGCAGTGCCTGGGCGCACCGCGCCGACTTCGGCCCGGGCGCGCTGATGTCCGTCTCGTGCTCCTCGACCTCATTCTGCGTCGCCGCCCACGGGCACAAGGTCGTGACGTACAACGGCTCCACGTGGACCGAGTCCGCGGCCGCCATCATGTCCACCAACATCGAATCGGTGTCGTGCCGCACGGCGTTCTGCGCGGCGGTCGGCGACAGCGGAAACACTGCCGTCTACCGGACCGGAACCTGGAATGCGGCCGTCCATCTCACGAGTGGCTCGCTCGGCTCGGTGTCGTGCGCGTCCGCGTCGTTCTGCGTCGCCCTCAGCCTGAACGGGGCGAAGAGCGTCACCTGGAACGGGACGGCGTGGAGCACGCCCGTCCCGCTCACCGGCTTCGCCGGTTTGCCCGGAACGCCGTACGCCGCCGTGTCCTGTGCGACGTCGTCGCTGTGCGTTGCGGTCGACAACGCCGGTCAGGCGATCCAGCGGAGCGGGACGACGTGGGGCGCCGTGCGCACGATCGATCCGCTCGGCTACGTGGCGGCGGTGTCCTGCCCGACAACGACGTTCTGCGTCGCCCTCGACTACGGCGGAGCCGCGATCGTCGGCACGTGACCCTGTCGCGCGGTCACACCAGCTGGGCCTGGCTGAGCTCGATCGTCGGGATCGCCGAGAAGTCCGGCTTGGACGGCTGCGCACCGTCGCGCACCAGCAGGTCACCGATCGCGGCGATCATCGCGCCGTTGTCGGTGCACAACCGCATCGACGGCACCCGCAGTTCGATCCCGGCGGCGTCGCAGCGCTCCTGCGCCAGGGCGCGGATCCGGCTGTTCGCGGCGACGCCGCCGACGATCACCAGCGTCTCGACGTCCTGCTGCCGGCAGGCGAGCAACGCCTTGCGGGTCAGGACATCGGCCACCGCCTCTTGGAAGCTCGCGGCGACGTCGTTCACGTCGGCGTCGCGGTGCGCCTCGACATAGCGGGCCACCGCCGTCTTCAGCCCGGAGAACGAGAAGCCCAGCGGCGCGTCGTTCGGGCCGGTCAGCGGGCGCGGGAAACGAACTGCCTCGGGGTCACCGTCCTTCGCCGCGCTGTCGATCGACGGCCCGCCCGGGTAGGGCAGGCCGATCAGCCGGGCCACCTTGTCGAACGCCTCGCCGGCCGCGTCGTCCACGGTGTCGGAGAGATGGGCGATCGGAGTGCGCACCAGGTCGCGGACGAACAACAGCGAGGTGTGCCCGCCGGACACGATCAGAGCCACCGACCGATCCGGCAGCGGGCCGTGCTCGAGGGTGTCCGCGGCCGCGTGGCCGGCGAGATGGTGCACGCCGTACAGCGGCACTCCCAACGCAAGCGAGTACGCCTTCGCGGCGGCCACACCCACATGCAGGGCGGTCGCGAGCCCCGGGCCAGCGGTCACGGCCACGGCACCGACGTCGGACAGCGTGAGGTTCGCCCGGGCCAGCGCCGCCTGGACCGTCGGCACCATCGCCTGCAGGTGGGCCCGCGCGGCGATCTCCGGGACGACGCCGCCGAACCGAGCGTGCTCATCCATGCTCGACGCGAGCGCGTCACCGAGCAGCACGCCGTCCCGGACTAGGCCGACACCCGTCTCGTCGCACGAGGTCTCGATGCCCATCACGATCGTCATGGCTTCACCGGTCTGTTGCCCAGGGTCTTGCGCATCGTGACCGCGTCGATCCGGCCGCCATCGTAGTAGCCGCGGCGCGTCCCGATCTGTTCGAAGCCCTCGGTTTCGTAGAGCCGGCGCGCGGCGACGTTGTCGACGCGGACCTCGAGGAACACCTCGGCCGCACCCCGGCGGATCGCCTCGGCGAGCAGGTCGGCGATCAGGCGCCGCGCGATGCCGCTGCGCCGCGCCACGGGAACGACGCCGACCGTGAGGATCTCGGCCGAATCCGCGATGACCATCACCCCACCCCAACCGAGCAGCGCCCCGTCGGAGTCCTCGGCGGCAACGTAGTAGCGGTGAGCGGTGTCGGCCAGTTCGGCGCGGTAGCTGCTGCGGCTCCACGCCTCGGTGCCGAACATGTCGCGCTCGTGGGCCATCAGCGCATCAACGTGGGAGGAGCGCATCGGCACCAGCTTCACGGTCATCACTGGGTGACCGCTTTCGGGGCACCGGGCACGATCGCGTCCGGGCGGCGCAGGTAGAGCGGCGTGGTCGGTTCGGACGGCGCGCCCGCCTCGATCCGGTCCGCCGCGCAGCGCACGAGCGCAACCGGGTCCGGGTAGCGGTCGAGGCGGCGGCGCAGGTTCGGCCACGCGTCCCCGTACGGCTCTGCGGCGGCTCCCGCGACCGCGGTCAGCCCGTCCAGCCGGACGTCTGCCGGCCGGGAGACCGCCGGCCCGGACACGCGCACACCCAGCTCGTACCGCGCCCAGTAGATCTCCTTGCGCCGGGCATCGGTGGCGACGAGCACGGACGCCTCGTCGGCGCACGCCGCGCCGATCGCATCGAGCGAGCAGACCCCGTAGGCCGGGATCCGCAGCGCGTCGGCCAGGACAGCCGCAGTCACCAGCCCGACCCGCAGTCCGGTGTAGGGACCGGGGCCGGTGCCGACCACGACCGCGCGCAGCTCGGCGGGGGCGGCGCCGATGTCGGCCAGGCAGCCCGCGATGCCCGGTGCGAGGTACTCGCCGTGCCCGCGGGCGTTGAGCACCGTCTGCTCCGCACGCGGCGCGACGCAGCCAGCGGACACGTCGACGATCCCGGCCGTGACCGCGGCCGAGGAGGTGTCGATGGCGAGAACGAGCACGGGCGATCAGCCTAGGCGAGCGATGCGCTCGGCCCAGTCGCCGCCGTGCGGTCTGAGCGTCGCGGTGCGGACCTCAGTCGCCGGGTCGGCGGCCAGGGCGACGTCGAGCCGGGCGTCGGCGAGCTGCTCCACCAGCCCGCCGCCCCACTCGACGACGGTGACCGAACTCTGCGCGTCCACGTCCAGATCGAGATCGTCCACCTCGTCGAGCGAGCCGAGGCGGTAGGCGTCGACGTGTACGAGCGTCGGGGCGCCACTGACTCCGGACGGGTGGACGCGGGCGATGACGAACGTCGGCGAGGCGATCCTGCCGTGCACCCCCATCCCGGCCCCGATGCCTTGGACGAGCGCAGTCTTCCCGGCGCCGAGGGGGCCGTTGAGGATCACGAGGTCGCCGGCACGCAAGAGGCGGCCGAGCCGACGGCCGAACTCGTACGTGTCGGCCGCCGTGGGCAGCGTCAGGGACCGCGCCGCCATCGCGTCACGCTGCTCGGGATCGAGCCGGATCCGGGGCCCAGCCGGCTGCCCGGGACCGCCCAGCGGGCCGAGCGTCACGGCGCACCCACGTAGACCCGCTGAACCCGGGGGCCGACCCGCGTGACGATCTCGTAGTGGATCGTGCCCACCGCGTCCGCCCAGTCCTGCGCCGTCGGCTCGCCGCCCTGGCCGGACCCGAACAGGACCACCGGATCGCCGGGCGATACCTCCAGATCGCCGACATCGACGATGACCTGGTCCATGCACACCCGGCCGCTGATCGTGAACCGCGACCCGTTGATCGACACGGGGCCCACGTTCGACGCGTGTCGCGGCACCCCGTCGGCGTAGCCCAGCGGCACGAGCACGAGTGTGGTCTCGCGGTCGGTCGTGTACTCGTGGCCGTACGAGACGCCCTCTCCCGCTCCCACTCGCTTGACGCCGGCCGCACCCGCGCGCAGCGTCATGGCCGGGGTGAGGCCGTGGTCGCCGGGCACCGGCGAGAGGCCGTAGACCGCGATGCCGGGACGCACGAGGTCGAAGTGCGCGTCCGGCAGGGTGAGCGTGGCCGCCGAATTCGCCAGATGCCGAAGCTGCGGCTCGACGCCCGCCCGGGCCGCGACCTCGAGAGCGTCCCGGAACGCCGCGATCTGCTTGCCGATCGTGGGATGCCCCGGCTCGTCGGCGTAGGCGAAGTGGCTCCAGACGCCTACGACCGTCGCCTCGCCGGCCGCCTCGGCCTTGGCGGCCGCAATCACGAGTTCGGGCCAATCGGCGACGTAACAGCCGTTGCGCGACAACCCGGTGTCGATCTTGAGGTGGACGCGGGCGGTGCGGCCGGCTTCGCGGGCGGCGGCGGTCACCGCGTCCAGTTGCCAGTGGCTGCTGACGGAGACGTCGATGTCCGCGGCCAGCGCCCGGGCGACCGTCCCGCTTTCGTCCGGCGTCCATAACCACGACAGCAGCGGGACGGTGATACCGGCCGCCCGCAGCGCGAGTGCCTCGTCGACGATGGCCGTGCCGAGCCACGTGGCGCCGCCGGCGAGCGCCGCCTGCGCGGACGGCACCAGCCCGTGGCCGTAGCCGTCGGCCTTGACCACGGCCATCAGCTCGGCCGGCGTACCCGCCGTCATCGCGGCCACGTTCGCCTGGATCGCGGTCAGGTCGATGACAGCCTCGGTTCGGAGCACGCGACCATTCTCCCAAACGCGAGATAGTGGCCGTGACTGAGCGGAGCGAAGGAACCGTGGGTATCGGGCTTGGCCGGTCACACGAGCGAAGCGAGGCTTGACCGTGGTCGAGACACGAAGGACCGCGCTGCGCCGGGGCGAAGGGGCGGGCCAGGTCACCAACATCGAGTTGTTCTTCGACCTGGTCTACGTCTTCGCGGTCACCCAGCTGTCGCACCTGCTCGTCCAGCACCCGACCGCGGAGAGTGCGATCCAGACCGCGGTGCTGCTGGCGATGGTGTGGCAGGTGTGGGTCTACACGACGTGGGCCATCAACTACCTCGATCCGGACCGTGGACCCGCGCGAGTCATGCTCGTGGTGCTGATGCTGGGCAGCCTGGTGCTCGCCGCGGCCCTACCGAAGGCGTTCGACGAGCACGGTTCGCTTGTCGCCGTCACCTACGTGTGCATGCAGGCCGGACGGGCGCTGTTCGTCATCTGGGCGCTGCGCGGTGAGCGGCTGCAGATCGTGTTCCTGCGGATCCTGCCGTGGACGGTGCTCAGCGGCGCGATCATGCTGCTGGGCGCGGTCGAGCACGGCTCGGTCCGGGCGCTGCTCTGGGCCGTGTCAGTGGCGCTCGATCTGGGCGCGGCCGCGATCGGGTTCTACGTGCCGGGACTGGGCCGCTCGTCCACCACCGACTGGACGATCAGCGGGTCGCACTTCGCGGAGCGGTGTCAGGGCTTCGTGCTGATCGCCCTGGGCGAGTCGATCATCGTCATCGGGGCCCTGGCCCGGCTGGACGGCCCGTCCGGGCGCGACATCGTCGCGCTCGGCGTTGCGTTCGCCGGCGCGGTCGGCCTGTGGTGGGTGTACTTCGACCGGGCGGCGCAGGACAGCGCCGAAGTGATCGAGTCATCAGCCGATCCCGGACGCCTGGCCCGGTCAGCGTTCCACTGGGTGCACCCGATCATCATCGGAGGCATCATCGTCGCGGCCGCGGCCGACGAGGAGCTGCTGCGCGATCCCGGCGCGGAGGCCCACACCAGCACGTCGTGGTTGCTGGTCGGCGGCACCGCGCTGTTCCTGGGCGGGCACGCGATCTTCAAGGCCATCGTGTGGCGCACCGTGTCGTGGCCGCGCGTCATCGCCGTCATCGTGCTGGCCGCGCTGCTGGTGCTCGCCCCGCATGTGTCGGCGCTGCCCCTCGGGCTCGGCGTCCTCGCGGTTGTCCTCGGCGTCGCCATCGCCGACCGCATCCTGCACCCGGCGTGGTCAGCCGACCTGGATCGAGTGCAGGGCGGCGCGGATCGAGCCGAGGACGTCGAGGGATGACGGCGGCCCCACCGCGGCGGCCAACTGACCCGCCACGCCGTGGACGTATGCGCCGACCGCGGCGGCGACCGGGGCTTCCAGGCCGGACGCGAGCAACGAGCCGATCAGGCCACTGAGCACGTCGCCGCTGCCTGCGGTGCCGAGCCAGGGCGTGCCGGTCGGATTGATCCAGGCCCGACCGTCAGGTGCGGCGACGATGGTCGCGTCACCCTTCAGCAGGACGCTCGCGCCGAGCGCCGCCGCGGCCCGCCGGGCGCTACCCAGCCTGTCCGCGGACGGGCCGTCGGCGATGCGCGCGAACTCGCGGTCGTGCGGGGTGAGCACGGTGGGCGCCGAACGTCCGGTGAGCAGGTCGGGCGAGCCGCCGATCAGCGTGATCGCGTCGGCATCGGCGATCACCGCGACGCCGGTCCCGAGGACATCACTAAGCAGGTCGCGCGCCGCGTCGTCGGTGCCGATCCCGGGGCCGACCACCCACGCCTGCACCTGCAGCTCGGACGGTGTCGCACCGTCGTGCACCACCGCCTCGGGGTAACGCGCGCGGATCGCGTCCACGGCCGTCCCCGCGTACCGGACCATCCCGGCGCCGCCACAGATCGCCGCGCCCGTGGCGAGCGTGCCGGCTCCGGGATACGCCGCCGACCCGGCGACCAGCCCGACCACCCCACGGGTGTACTTGTCGTCGGTGGCTCCTGGCGTCGGCAGCAGGGACGCGACGTCCGCCGCTTCGAGGACGTAGGTCTCGGCCTCGCCGAGAGTCGCGCCCAGGCCGATGTCGATCAGCCGGACCTCGCCGGCCCGCTCGGCACCGCCCGCCACGAGCAGGCCCGGCTTGAGCGCTCCGAACGTGACGGTTACGTCGGCCCGGATCGCGTCGTCGCCGACCTCGCCGGTGTCGGCGTTCACCCCTGACGGCACATCGACGGCGACGGTCAGGCAGTCGCGGGCGGCCCCGGCCAACGCGACCGCGGCGCCGCGCAGGCCGCCGCGTCCGCCGATGCCGACGATGCCGTCCACCACCAGCTCGGCGTCGGCCAGGGTCGTCGGATCGGGTGCGGCCGTCCGCCCGCCGGCCCGCACCAGCGCCGCCCGGCCACCGGGATGAGCCCGTTCCTCGTCGAGCAGCACGGCAGTGACCCGTGCGCCCCGGCGGGCCAGGTACGCGCCGGCGTACAGCGCGTCTCCGCCGTTGTTCCCCGCTCCCACCAGCAGTGCGATTCGAGCACCATAAATCCGGCCCAGCAGCTGCACGCACTCCACCGCCAGCCCGTAGGCGGCCCGCGCCATCAGGGCGCCGTCGGGCAGGCTCGCCATGAGCTCGTCCTCGGCGGCGCGGACCTGCTCGACGGTGTAGACCCCTCGCATCGTTCAGGCCCCGGCATTCTCGGCGATGACGGTGGCCGCCGCGACCCCGCCGTCGTGCGACAGCGACAGGTGCCACCGGGTGACGCCGAGCGACTCGGCCCGCGCCTGCACGGTGCCCCGCACCGTCAGCGACGGCCGGCCGGCATCGTCGACGAGCACTTCGGCGTCGGTCCACAGCATCCCGCCGGTGGCGCCGAGCGACTTGGCCAGCGCCTCCTTGGCCGCAAATCGGGCCGCGAGCGACTCGGCGGTGCGCGGCGCGCCTGACGCCGTCACCTGCTCGCCGGCCGTGAACAGCCGGTCGGCCAGCGATGGCGTGCGCCGCAGCGCGGCGGCGAAGCGGGCCACAGGCACCACGTCGATACCCACACCGACGACGGACATGCGGTCAGGCCGTCGGTGAGGCCGTCGGTGAAGATTCGCCGGGCGCGGGCGCGTAGTCGGACAGGTGGCCCGGGAACGCGGACTTGCCGGGATTCAGGTAGGCGAAGGCGTTGTTCACCGCGGTCGCGACCTCGCCGAACCCCGTCGCGATCAACTTCACCTTGCCGTCGTAGTCGACGATGTCGCCCGCGGCATAGATGCCGGGCACCGACGTGCGGCCGGTCGTGTCGACCATGACCTGGCGCTTCTGGATGTCGATGCCCCACTCCATGAGCGGGCCGAGGTTGGCGGTGAAGCCCAGCGCGGCGACGAGCTTGTCGCACGGCAGGGTCACCGGTTCCTCGTCACCCTTGACGGTGACGTCGACCTCGGTCACATCCGGGTCGCCGCGCACGCCCGATACCTGCGCGTCGACGATGATGTTGACCGACGAGGTCTTGAGCAGTTCGACCGAGTGCTGGTGGGCGCGGAACTCGGCGCGCCGGTGCACCACGGTCACCGACTTGCCGATCGGCTCGAGCATGAGCGCCCAGTCCAGCGCCGAGTCGCCGCCTCCGACGACCACGATGTCCTGGTTCTCGTACGCCGTCGGGTCGGGGACGAAGTGCACCAGGCCGCGCCCGAGGTACTCACTGCCGGTCGGGAGTGGCCGGGGCGTGAACGTGCCGATGCCGCCGGTGATCACGATGGCCCGGCAATCGACCCGGTGCCCGGTCGAGGTGGTGACCGCGAAGCCGCCGTTGCCGCGCTCGAGCCCGACCGCCTGCGTCCCCAGCATGTAGTTCGGGTGGAACGGAGCCGCCTGCGCGAGCAGTTGTTCGACGAGGTCGCGTCCCTTGACGGCCGGGAAGCCGGCGACGTCGAAGATCGCCTTCTCGGGATACATCGCGGTGATCTGCCCGCCGGGCTCCTCGAGCGAGTCGAGGACCGCGGTGGACAGCAGCCGCACCCCCGCGTAGTACGCGCCGAACAGGCCCACAGGGCCGGCTCCGACGATCAACAGGTCCACCGACTTGGGTGCAGTTCCCGACACGCTCGGAAGCCTACCGACCGCTATTCGACGGTGACGGACTTGGCCAGGTTGCGCGGCTTGTCGATGTCACACCCGCGTGCCAGCGCGATCTCGGCCGCCAGCACCTGCAGCGGCACGGTGGTGACGAGCGGCGAGAACAGCGTGGGCACTCGCGGCACCTCGACGAAGTGCGTGGCGAGCGCTCGGGCGGCCGAGTCATCCGCTTCGCTCAGCACGATCGTGCGCGCGCCGCGGGCCTTCACCTCGGCGACGTTGGACAGCATCTTCTGGTGCAGCACCGGACGTCCGGTCGGCGAGGGCATCACGACGACGACCGGCAAGCCGTCCTCGACCAACGCGATCGGGCCGTGCTTGAGTTCGCCGGCCGGGAACCCCTCGGCGTGCATGTAGGCGAGTTCCTTGAGCTTCAGCGCGCCCTCGAGGGCCACCGGGTAGCCGACGTGCCGGCCGAGGAAGAGCACCGCCTTGGACTCTGCGATGTCGCGGGCGAGCTCGCGGACCGGATCCAGGCCTCGGAGCACCTCGGCGATCGCGTCGGGCACCTTGCACATCGCCTCGTACTCGCGGGTGATCTCGTCCCCGTACTTGGTGCCGCGCGCCTGCGCCAGGGCCAGGCCGAGCACCTCCATGGCGGCGACCTGGGCGAGGAACGTCTTCGTCGCGGCCACACCGATCTCGGGGCCGGCGTGGGTGTAGATCACCGCATCCGATTCGCGCGGGATCTGCGCGCCGTTGGTGTTGCAGACGGCGAGAACCTTGGCCTTCTGATCGAGCGCATGCCGCACGGCCTCGAGGGTGTCGGCAGTCTCGCCGGACTGGCTGATGGCGACGACCAGCGTCTGCCGGTCGAGCACGGGGTCGCGGTAGCGGAACTCCGACGCCATCTCGACCTCGACCGGAACGCGCGTCCAGTGCTCGATGGCCTGCTTGCCGATCAGTCCGGCGTGATAGGCGGTGCCGCACGCGACCACGAACACCTTGTCGATGTCGCGCAGTTCCTGCTGGTCGAGGCGCTGCTCGTCCAGCACGATGTTGCCGCCGACCAGGTGACCGAGCAGGGTGTCGGCGACCGCGGCGGGCTGCTCCTGGATCTCCTTGAGCATGAAGTACTCGAAGCCGCCCTTCTCGGCGGCGGTGAGGTCCCAAGAGATGTGGAACGGCGTGCCCTCGGCGGGGTTGCCGTCGAAGTCGGTGATGACGTAGCCCTCGCGGGTGATCTCGACGATCTGGTTCTGCCCGAGCTCGACCGCCTCGCGGGTGAACTCGATGAAGGCCGCGACGTCGCTGCCGAGGAACGTCTCGCCGTCGCCGACCCCGAGCACGAGCGGCGAGTTGCGCCGGGCGGCCACGACGACGTCGGGCTGTTCGGTGTCGAGCAGCACCAGCGTGAACGCGCCCTGCAATCGACGGCACACCGCGCGCACGGCCTCGCCGAGCGACCCGCCCTCGGCCTCGAGGTGGGCGCTGACGAGGTGGGCGACCGTCTCGGTGTCGGTCTCGCTGACGAGTTCCACACCGGCCTGCTCGAGTTCGACGCGCAGCGCCGCGAAGTTCTCGATGATCCCGTTGTGGACGACGGCGATGCGGCCGTTGCTACTGGAGTGCGGGTGAGCGTTGCGGTCGTTCGGGGCGCCATGGGTGGCCCAGCGGGTGTGGCCCATCCCGGTGGTGCCGGTGATCGAGCGGGTCGCGAGTTCCTTGTCGAGGTTCTCGATGCGCCCGGCCTTCTTCGCGATCTGCAGCTCGCCGTCGCCGATGACGGCCACACCGGCCGAGTCGTAGCCGCGGTACTCCAACCGCCGCAGACCCTCGACGACGACGTCGAGCGCGGGGCGGGGTCCGACGTAGCCGACGATTCCGCACATGCCGTTCAGGGTAACGGCGCGATCCTCACCGACGGGTCAGAAGGGCCAGCGGCTCGATCACGGTGCTGAAGTCGACCCCGCGGAGCCCGCGCTCGCGGTCGCGGCGGGACTGGTCACGGGCGCCGTCGGCGTCGACGTGGTGGTCGCCGTCGCGGTTGGCGTGGCCGTCTTCGTCACCGCCGGCGCCGTCTGCGTCACGGTGGGAGTGGTGACGACGACCAACGGGATGACCGTCTTGGTGACCGTGGGGGTCGCGCCGGAGCCGCCACCCTGCTGCGTCTGGTTGCTCGCGCCGAACACGCTGGTGCCGGTCCCGTCGTTGCCGCGGAGCAGGTCGCTGAGCGGGCGCCCCGCGACGATCTCGATGGAGGTGACGACGGCGAGCACCGCCGCGAAGACGGTCACCGCACCGATCGCGATACTCCGCCAGCGGCCGGGCGCGCGAAGCCGGGGCGCCGGCATCGGCAGCACGGGCGGCTGTTCCGCGCGGACCGCCGGTCGGGTGGCCATGGTGGTGAGCGGTGGGCCGGTGCGCGGCGCGAACCGGCCCACCGGCACGACCTCGCGCACCCGGTCGCGGGTCGAGCGCAGCGAGTGGCCGTAGACGGCATTGCCGACCGCGGTGAGGACGCTGGCGAGGGCGGCGCCGATGACGGTGCCCGAGACCCCCAGGTACGAGCCGGCGATCGTCGCCGTCACCGCGGCGAGCGCGGCCGCAGCCAGCTGGGTGCCGGACAGCTCGAGATGCGGCCACAGCCCTCGGCGCGTCGGCGGTTGGGTCGGCTCGGGTCGGGTGGTGGTCTCGTCCGTCATTGTCATGGCCACCCCAGTGTGGCCGCTCTGTAAGCGCTTACGACAGCCCGGCTCACACCGCTCTAAGGACCCCCGGCTCAGCTATGACGGGGCTCACCGGCCGGCTCGGCGAATTGCGGCGCGCGACACGTTTTCTGCGCTGCGCCAGCGTTGCTCAGTAGCGTCGGGGGATGTCCGACCGTCACGCCTGGGAGCAGCCCGGCGCCCACGAGGCGGCTCCGGGCGTGCATCGGATCCCGTTGCCGCTACCCGGCGACCACCTCAAGGCCGTCAATATCTACGCCATCCCGGACGGCGACCAGGTCATCCTGATCGACGGCGGCTGGGCGTTGGCCGAGTCCGAAGAGCTGCTCGCGGCCGGGCTGAAGGCGATCGGGTACGGGCTGGGCGACGTCCGGGAGTTCCTGGTCACTCACCTGCACCGCGATCACTACACGCAGGCGATCGCGGTCCGCCGCTCGTACGGCAACCGGGTGTCGGTCGGCGCCGGCGAGCAGGCGTGCCTCGAGGCGATCCGCAGTGTGACCGTCCATCCCGACGTCGCGCGCCTGCACCAGGCCGGCGCGCTCGAGCTGTCCCGGGTGCTCGCGGACTGGAAGGGCGAGCGAGAGCTGACGGACTGGGAGGACCCCGACCGCTGGCTCATCGACGGCGTCGACATCCCGCTGCAGACCCGGTCGCTGCGCGTCATCGCCACGCCCGGCCACACCCGTGGGCACGTCGTCTTCCACGACCCGCAGCACAACATCCTGTTCGCCGGTGACCACGTCCTGCCGCACATCACGCCGTCGATCGGCGTCGAGCTCAACCGGCCACGATCGCCGCTGCGCGACTACCTCGCGTCCCTCGAACTCATCCGCTCGTTGCCGGACGCCCGGCTGCTACCCGCGCACGGGCCCGTGACCGAGTCGGTCCACGACCGCATCAACGAACTGCTGGGTCATCACGAAGAGCGGCTCACCGCTACCGCGCAGACCGTCGACAAGGGTGCCAGCACCGCCTTCGAGGCCGCCAGCGTGCTGACCTGGACGCGGCGCAAGCGCGCGTTCGACGAGCTGGACCTGTTCAACCAGATCCTGGCGATCCACGAGACGATGGCTCACCTGGTCGTCCTGGTCGAGCGCGGCTGGCTCACCTCGTCCGTCACCGACGGCGTCGAGCACTTCCGCCGTTCCTGACCCGGCCCGGACGCGTAGGTTTCCAGGAACGCCGCATCCAGGAGGCCATGTGTCCGAGCAGTTCGACTACGTCATCGTCGGAGCCGGTTCGGCCGGCTGCGTGCTCGCCAACCGCCTGAGCGCCGATCCCACGGTCACGGTCGCGATCGTCGAGGCCGGCCCGCGCGACCGCAGCCCGAACATCAAGATTCCGCCGGCGTTCCCGAAGTTGTTCCACACCAAGTACGACTGGGATCTCTCAACCACGTCCCAGCCCGAACTCAAGGCTCGCGAGCTCTACTGGCCGCGGGGCAAGACGCTGGGCGGCTCGTCGTCGCTGAACGCGCAGATGTGGGTACGGGGCGCGAAAGCCGACTACGACGCGTGGGGGTCGGGCTGGTCCTACGACGACGTGCTGCCCTACTTCCGTCGCTCGGAGAACCGTGTGGGCAGCAACACCGGCGACGTGTACGGCACCGGCGGCCCGCTCTACATCGAGGAACTGCGCGATCCCAACCCGCTGCGCGCGGCCTTCTTCGAGGCGTGTGCGCAGGACGGCTTTCAGCGCCTCACCGAACTGAACGATCCTGGCATCGACGGCTACGCCCCGACCCCGGTTACCCAACGCCGCGGACGCCGCTGGAGCGCAGCGGACGGCTACCTGCGGCCGGTTCTCAAACGCCCCAACCTCACGCTGTTCATCGGGTCGCTGACCGAGAAGATCGTGCTGTCCGGCGGCCGCGCGACCGGCGTGCAGATCCGCGCCGGCAAGCGCGGACGGCGGACACTGACGGCCAAGCGCGAGGTGATCGTCAGCGCCGGCGCGGTCCACTCACCGCATCTGCTGCAACTATCGGGCATCGGCGATCCGGATGTTCTCGCCGCCGCGAGCATCGCGGTGCGTGTCCCGATCGCCGCTGTCGGCAAGGGCTTGCAGGATCACCTGTCCTGCCCGGTGATCATGTTCTCGCGGGATCCGGTCACGCTGGTCGACGCCGAGAAGCCCGCGCAGTTGGTGCGGTACCTGACCCAGCGCCGGGGGATGCTGACGTCCAACGTCGGCGAAGGAGTTCTGTTCGGACGCTCGGAGGCCGGGATCGATCATCCTGACCTCGAGTTCATCTTCGCCCCGGTCCCGTTCATCGACCACGGTCAGGCCGACCCGCCAGGGCACGGCGTCACGATTGGTGTCGTGCTGCTGCAGCCGGAGTCCACGGGCACCGTGACGGTCCGCTCCCCCGACCCGACGGTGGCCCCCGTCATCGACGCCGGCTACCTCACGGCCCCGAACGACCTCACCCGACTGGTCGCCGGAGTCGAGCAGGGCCGGCACTTGTTCGCGACGAGCGCGCTCGCCCCCGTCGTGACCGACTGGATGATGCCGGCGCCCGGCGAGACCGACATGGCGGAGTACGTGCGCGCCACGGCCGAGACGCTCTACCACCCGACCGGCACGTGCCGGATGGGGACCGACGACGCGTCAGTGGTCGACGACTCGCTGCGGGTGCGCGGGGTCGACGGGCTGCGCGTCGTGGATGCGTCGGTGATGCCGCAGATCATCCGTGGTCACACGCATGCGCCGACGGTGATGATCGCCGAGAAGGCCGCGGACCTGATCCGTCGGGCCGGGTAGCCGCTCAGACGGACGCGACGACGTCCGCCAGCCGGGCCGCGATCGCGTCGGCGTCCTGCTGAACAGCGGCCTCCACCATGACCCGGACGAGCTGCTCGGTTCCCGACGGCCGCAGCAGCACACGTCCGGCGTCGCCGAGTTCGGCCTCGACGGCGGCGACGGCCGCGGCAACCTCTGGCGACGCGGCGGCAGCCTCTCGGTCGGCCACCGGGACATTGACGAGGGTCTGCGGAAGACGCTGCACTACGGCCGCGAGGTCGGCGAGCGGGGTTCCGGTCGACACGACACGCGCCATGACGTGCAACGCGGTGAGCAAGCCGTCGCCGGTGGTCGATGCATCGGTGAAAATGATGTGCCCGCTCTGCTCACCGCCGAGACTGAGGTCCTTGGCCCGCAGCGCCTCGAGCACGTACCGGTCGCCCACCGAGGTGGTCAGCACCTCGATGCCCGCCTTACGCATGGCGTGGTGGAAGCCAAGGTTGCTCATGACGGTCGCGACCACGGTGTCGTCGCGGAGCTGACCGGCCTCGCGCAGCGTGAGTGCGCAGATCGCGAGCAGCTGGTCGCCGTCGACGACCGCCCCGGCCGCGTCCACGGCAAGACATCGGTCGGCGTCACCGTCGTGGGCGATGCCGAGGTGCGCGCCGGTGGAGCGGACCGCGGCGATCAGCCCGTCGAGATGGGTCGACCCGACGCCGTCGTTGATGTTGAGGCCGTCCGGCTGGGCGGCGATCGCGGTGACCTGCGCGCCGGACCCGCGATAGATCTCGGGGGCGACGGCCGACGCGGCCCCGTTCGCGCAGTCGACGACGACGTGCAGGCCGTCCAAGCGGGTGGGCTGGGCGTTGAGCAGGTGCGCGCCGTACCGCTCGAGTGCGTCATCGGGAGTGCGCAACCGGCCGATCAATGCGCCCGTGGGACGCGAGGATGGACCGATCGCCACCGCGTCTTCGATCTCGGCCTCGATGTCATCGGGGAGCTTCTGCCCACCCGACGCGAACAGCTTGATGCCGTTGTCGGGCATCGGGTTGTGCGAAGCCGACAGCACCACCCCGATGTCGGCCCCGTACGAGGCAGTCAGGAATGCGACGGCGGGGGTGGGCAGCACACCGAGCAGGAGCACGTCCGCTCCGGCCGAGGTGAGCCCGGCAACGACCGCTGCTTCGAGCATCTCGCCACTGGCCCGCGGGTCCCGGCCGACGACCGCAACCGGCCGATGAGAAGCGTCGTGCGCCCCGAGGACGCGAGCCGCCGCCCCGGCCACGGCCAGGGCGAGCTCAGGTGTCAGCTCGCCGTTGGCCAGGCCCCTGACCCCGTCTGTCCCGAACAGACTCATTCGACGCGCTTCGCGCGAGCGCTCACCGCTACCTCTTGGAGTACTGGGGCGCCTTGCGCGCTTTCTTCAGTCCGTACTTCTTGCGTTCCTTGACCCGCGGGTCGCGGGTGAGGAAGCCGGCCTTCTTCAGCGCCGGACGATCATCGGGTTCGATGTTGATCAATGCGCGCGAGATCGCGAGGCGCAGCGCGCCGGCCTGGCCGGTGATGCCACCGCCCACGAGCGTGGCCAGCACGTCGTACTGACCGTCCTTCTCGAGCGTCACGAATGGCTCGCGGATCAGTTGCTGGTGGACCTTGTTGGGGAAGTAGCCCTCGAGCGTGCGGCCGTTGAGCGTGAACTCGCCGGTCCCGGGAACGAGGCGGACCCGGACGACGGCTTCCTTGCGGCGGCCGACGACGGGGGCGTTGGGCGATGCACTCACTGGCTTACCTGCTTGATCTCGAACGGCTGCGGCTTCTGCGCCGCGTGCGGGTGGTCGGGGCCGGCGTAGACCTTCAGCTTCTTCAGCTGGGCGCGGCCGAGGGTGTTCTTGGGGAGCATGCCCCGTACCGCGAGCTCGATGACCCGCTCGGGCTTGGTCTCGAGCAGTTCGCCAACGGTGCGCTTGGACAGACCGCCCGGGTAGCCGGAGTGCCGGTAGCGGTACTCGTTGAGCTTGGCGCCGGTGAGGGCGACCTTCTCGGCGTTGACAACGATGACGAAGTCGCCGGTGTCGACGTGCAGAGCGAATTGGGGCTTGTGCTTGCCGCGGAGCAGCTTGGCGGCCTGGCTGGCAAGCCGGCCGAGAACGACGTCGTTCGCGTCGATCACGTGCCAGTGACGCTCGATCTCGCCCGGCTTCGGGGAGTACGTGGGCATTGTTCAACTCTCTCGTTCGGTCTTCACGCTGCACTGTCGGTGTGCACAGTCCGCGCCCCCGCGGTCACCACCGAATCGGCGTGTACCCCGGAGCATGGCCGGTGCGTGCGGACCTGCCGCACGCCAACGGGCAACTCTACCGGGCGCCATCCAGGCGCTCCAAATCGCCTCCGGACGGAACGCCCGCCCCTGAAGGTCGTTTAATGAGTACGTGGCCGGCCGCGGGGACCGCAAGACGTCAGGAGCAGGGTGAGAAAGCAGTCCAGTCTGAACCGCACACTGCTCGAGTCGATCGGCTGGGTGCCGATCGCCTGCGCGCTGGGCGCCGTCATGGCGCTGTCCTTGGCGGGCATCACCTGGATCACCTCGCCGTACTGGGGTCACAACACCCAGGCCACGGTCAGCAACAAGGGCGTCGTGCCCACGATCCAGGGCGCTCCGGTCGCGCTCGCGGCCGTGCTCCCGCCGAACCGCATCGAGATCCCGAAAATCAACGCGGTCGCCCCGATCGTGCCCGTCCAGACGACTCCGGACGGTGAGCTCGACGTCCCGGTGAATCCCAGGATCGTCGGCTGGTGGAGCCCGGGCGCGAAGCCAGGGGCGCGCGTGGGGACGGCGATCTTCGCCGGTCACGTCAACTACGCCGGGGTGACCGGACCGCTCGCCAAGATCGGCACGCTGAATCCCGGCGACAAGGTGTTCGTGTACGGCAAGGACGGCGCCGCCAAGACCAAGCTGACGTTCTCGATCACCGGAGTGCGCACGTACCACAAGACGCGGCTGCCCTATAAACAGATCTTCAACCAGAACAGCGTCGGCCGGCTCGCGATCGTCACGTGCGGCGGACCCTTCGACGCGGCGACGGGCAACTACCTCGACAACATCGTCGCGTTCGCGGTGCCGGCGGTCTCGCCCAAGCCGCCCGGCAACGCCCGTTAGCGGTTCCGCCCGTAGGTCCTTCGGCGTCGGGTCCAGGCGGTGGGTCGGACTGGCCTGGTTCTGGTTTTCGGTTTGCTGTTTCGTTCGGGTTGCGTTTCTGAAAGGCGCGGCGACGAGGAGTTTGGGTTCTCGGCTGGGTCTCGTTTCTCGGCGGCCTGTTCTGTCCGGTTTCTTGTTCTCCTGTGGATAAAGTGACGTATTCTTGCGTTTCACGGATCCGGTCTGTGGATAACGGCGGAATTGTCAGACCCGCTCCCTATTGTTGTGGTTATGCAGGACGGGAATGCGGTTCCGGGCGGGGTAGCGGGCATGGCGCCCGGCCCGCAGCTGGGTGCGGTCCTCGCGCCGATCGAGGTGGGTGCGGTTCCGGACGAGCAGCTGCTGGAGGTGTTGGCCGCGGAGTCGCGGCAGCTGGCCTACCAGCAGGCCCGGGTGTGGGCGGTGATGGCCCAGATCGCGACCCGCGACCCGATGCTCACCGTGGCGGGTGGTCCGGTGTGGACGCCGGAGCAGATCTTCGAGTCCGCGGTCGACGAGATCCGCGCCGAACTGCGCCTGACCCGCCGCGCGGCGCGCCGCGAACTCGAGCACGCCGACACGGTGACCGGCATTCCGCGGGTGGCGCAGGCGCTGCGGGCCGGGGTGCTCGACCCGGCCCGGGCGGTGGTGCTGGCCGAGGGCTGCGCCGATCTCACCGACGAGCAGGCAGCGAAACTGGTGGACGAGGTGTTGGCCGGGGCCGGCGCGGTGACCGTGACCGCATTGGCGCAGCGGGTACGCCGGGTCGCGCTCGCCCTGGACCCGGGCTGGGCCGAGCGCCGCTACCGCGACGCCGTCCGCGAACGCCGGGTGATCGGCTACCTCAACGAGGACGGCACCGCGACCGTGTCCGCGCAGCGCCTGGACGCCGCCCAGGCCGCCGCGGCGTGTGCCCGCATCGACACCCTGGCCGCCGCCGCGAAACGCGCCGGCGCCAACGCGCCCATCGACTACCTGC
>JAVHVH010000060.1:0-12372 GCA_032160665.1 Pseudonocardiales bacterium | reverse complement strand
TGCGGCTGACGGAACGCTCACCCTGGACGCTGGAGTCGATGTGCAGCACGTGCGGCATTTCAGTAGCCCTTCATAGATGACTTGTGGAACACAAAGCATTTATACCACGCCGATTGCTGCTGCGGGGGTACAGTTGGTGTATGGCTTCGCCTGTGGTCACCCAACCGACGCACCGTTCGGGTGCGCTGCTCGATCACCTCGCGCGCAGGATGCGGCTCCGGACCGAGGCGGTGCTGGCCCCTTTGGGCCTGCGGCCGCGTCACCTTGTCGCGCTCACGGTGCTGCGGCATTTCGGCGGGAGCACTCAGCAAGCACTCGCTACCACCCTCGCCATGGATGGAACGAACATCGTCGGACTGCTCAACGAGCTGGAAGCCGACAAACTCGTCGAACGGCGGCGCTCGCCCGAGGACCGGCGACGGCACGTGGTCGTACTCACCGAGGCTGGCGCGGAGCAGCTCGCCAAGGCCGAGTACGCGTTGGCAGAGGTCGACGAACAGGTGCTCGGCGCACTCGATGCCAGTCAGCGCGAAACGCTCTACACCCTGCTCCAACTAGCGGCCTCCGGCACCGGGGTGAGCTGCCCCAAAGAGATGCTCGAATAGCACTCCCTTCGCACGTCCGGTCGCGCCTCATCACGGCTTGTGTGGACGTTGTGCTGCACGCCGCTCACGTTGCATGAGTGCGCAGTCCTTGAGCACGGAGATCTATGGGCGCGAGGATGGGCAGTGGAACCTCGCGCACCGTCATGCGGACACATTGCCGTCGCAGAGTGAGCCGGAGGCGGCCCGCGATCGTGAGGGGATGGCGAGCGCCGGTGAGCGGTGAGGAACTGCGTGTGCTGGCCGCTGAGCAGGCTGCGCTGCGGCGGGTCGCGACTCTGGTGGCGCGGGGGACGCCGCCGCCGGAGCTGTTCGTGGCTGTCGCCGAGGAAGTTAGGCGGCTGCTTGGCGCCAAATACGCAAGCCTGGGCCGCTACGAGACCGACGGGACGGTCACGTTCGTCGCCTGGAGCGGCAGCGGCGATCTCAACCCTCCTGTTGGCAGCCGGCTGGTTCTTGGGGGCACGAACGTCAGCACACTCGTCTTCGAGACCGGCCGTCCGGCCCGGCTCGACAGCTATGCCGACGCCTCCGGGCCGCTCGGCGTCGCAGCCCGCGAGGACAAGGCCGGGTCAGGTGCCGGCATGCCGGTCATCGTCGAGGGGCGCGTCTGGGGTGTGATGGCCACCTACGCAGCGCTGGGGCAGTCGCTGCCAGCGGACACCGAGGCGCGCCTGGCCACCTTCACCGAGCTGGTGGCGACGGCGATCGCGAACGCCGAGAGCCGCGCCGGTCTCGCCCGGCTGGCCGACGAGCAGGCGGCGTTGCGGCGGGTCGCGACGCTGGTGGCGCGTGGGGTGCCGCCAGAGGAGCTGTTCGAGGCGGTCACCGAGGAGGCCGGCCGGCTGCTGTCCGCCGAATTCGCGGGCCTGGGCCGCTACGAGTCCGACGGGACGGTCACCGTCGTCGCCGTCTGGGGCAGGACAGGCCACCGCCTTCCTGTTGCGGGCCGGTGGGGCCGTGGGGGGAAGAACGTCAGCACGCTCGTCTTCGAGACCGGCCGTCCGGCCCGGCTCGACAGCTTCGACGACGCCTCCGGGCCGCTTGGTGCCGTCGGCCGCGAGGGACGCTTCGGCTCGGGCGTCGGGACGCCAGTGATCGTCGAGGGGCGCCTCTGGGGGGTGATGGCCACCTACTCAGCCATGGGCCAGCCGCTGCCGGCCGACATCGAGACGCGTCTGGCCAACTTCACCGAGCTGGTGGCGACGGCGATCGCGAACGCAGAGAGCCGGGCCGAGCTGATGGCCTCGCGCGCGAGGGTCGTCGCTGCCGCCGACGCGACGCGCAGGCGGATCGAGCGCGATCTGCACGACGGCATCCAGCAGCGGCTCGTCTCGCTCGGGTTGGAGTTGCGTGTGGCACAGGCGGGAGCGCCGCCGCAGCTAGGCGAACTCGGGGGCGTGTTGTCGCGCGTTGCCGACGGGCTGGCGAGCATGTTCGACGAGCTGCGGGAGATCTCCCATGGCATTCACCCCGCGATCCTGTCCAAGGGGGGCCTGCAGCCGGCGCTCAAGGCGCTGTGCCGTCGTTCGGCGGTACCGGTCGAGCTCGACGTACGTACCGAGCGACGGCTACCGGAGCCAGTCGAGGTCGCGGCGTACTACGTGGTGTCCGAAGCGTTGACCAACGCCGCCAAGCACGCGCACGCCTCCGTCGTGACCGTCGACCTCCACACCGTCGACGGGATCGTGCAGTTGGCGGTCCGCGACGACGGGATCGGCGGAGCCGACCTCAGCCAGGGGTCCGGACTGCTTGGGCTACGCGACCGAATTGAAGCGCTCGGCGGCACGCTCCAGCTCACCAGCCCCGCCGGCAGCGGCACCACGCTGCTCATCGAGATCCCGATCGAAGATCAGACCAGCGCAATGTCGCCCGAGCCATAACGGCGGCTGCCGCGCGACGCCACCCCACGTCACGCCACGTCACGTCACGCGGCGTTCGGATCCTGCTCCGCATCGAGTTCGTCGGCCCACGCCGGATGCTCGGCGCGCGCCCACTCGTCCGAAACCTCGCCAAGGCGCATGCCGCGGCGCGCTTCGGGATCCTTGAGCGCGTAGGCGATGTGCCCCAGGACCAGCAGGCCGAGTCCGAGGGCGAACCAGTCGTGGACGAACGTCGCTCCGGTGCGCCAGGAGAGTCTCGCCAGGTGCGGGAAGAACATGAGCAGGCCGGTGCCCAGGAGCACGAAGATCGATCCGGCCGTCAGGGATGCATTCACCTTCTGACCGGCGTTGAACTTGCCGACCCGGATCGTGCCGTCGCGGCGGCGGCGTGATCGCAGCCATCGCCAGTCCGAGGACGTGAACCGGTTGAGCCGGCGCAGGTCGGCGCGGTAGGCGATCGAGGCGACCCCGAGCAGCAGCGGGAGCGGGAGCGCGAAACCGGCGTAGACGTGGACGAGTTCGACGGCGCGACGGTGCCCAACCAAGATGGCCAGCGGTTCGTTGTAGAGGATTGCAGCGGTGAGGATGCAGACCGTCATCAGCATCGTCACCGACCAGTGCACTGCTCGTTCGGCGCGACTGAACCGGCGCCGGGCTTGAGGCCCCGCATCGGCCGGCGGACTCATCGTGGCAACTCCCGCACGCTCTGGTTGGACCTAGTCCTTAATGGTTCCGTCGATGTCGTAGCCGCGCCGCTCCCAGTAGCCGGGCACCGCGTCACGCGTCAGTTCTATGCCCGACAGCCACTTCGTACTCTTGTAGCCGTACATCGACGCGGCGTACATCCGAACCGGGCCGCCGTGATCGTGGGTGACGGGGGCACCGAGCATCTGCAGGGCCACGATCACGTCGCTCCGGTGCGCTTCGTCCAGCGTCATGCTCTCGGTGTAGGCGCCGTCGAAGGAGTGGAAGCGCACCGCCCTCGCCGCTGGGGACGGCTCGGCCCGGCGCAGTAGGAGCGACAGCGGCACGCCGGCCCAATGCACGTCAGGGACGCGCCATCCGGTGACGCACTGGAAATCGTGGACGAACCTGGTTTGGGGCAGCGCTTGGAGATCGGCCAGCGTGTAGGTGGCCGGGCGCGTCACCAGACCGGACACGGCCAGGCGGTACGACGCCGCTGTCCGAGTCGGCACCGACCCGGTCACCGAGTAGAAGCGGAAGGTGTCGCCCAGCGGGAAGAGGGCGATTAGACCGGTCGGGTCTCGGTTCTCGAGCGGGGCCAGCAGACGAGCCAGACCGTTCTGGACCCAGCTGCCGCCGACGACACCTGCCCCGCCGAGCGCGAGCAGGCCTACGACAGTCCGGCGCCCGACTGGCGCGCCGGCTCGCTCACGGGGCTCGTCGGGCGGCAACGCCGGCCACCACCAGTCCGACAACGAAGATCACGGGTCCGGCAACGCTCCAGAAAGTCGTATTGCTCATCGAACTGCCCTTGAGCACGCCCACGCCCTGCAGTGTGAAGACCAAGCCAGCCAACGCGACGAGGACACCTGCCACGACCAGCCCGGGCTTACGCATCGCGACGATCTCCCTCTGGCTCGGGCGCTACGCCACGAGCGACTGACGGCACCGGCCCGGCGGATGCCGCTTCGGTGCTGCCCTAACGATGACACGAGTTCCAAAGATGATGGGTTCAGCCCGGTGTATCGCCCACCTAGAGCCCTCGGTTTTACGGGCCTCCGTAGTCCGGGACCTCATCCTTTTTCTCCTCGCACGACCCCTGCCCGGACGCAGGCGGCCAAGGCGCGACAACCCTGCCAACCCGTGGCCTCAAGAGCGTCGTGTTCGTCGGTGAGCACTGCTGCTGCTCGGCGATGGGTGGATTGCGCGCACCTTGGCAGCGGCTCTCTGCCGGTCCGGTGTGCCGTCCGGGGCCTGCATAGGAGGCCCCACGCGTGATGCGGGGATACTGGGGACATGCCGCGGCAGACGAGTCGCGGTTCTCGTCTGAGGTGGAGTGTTTAGGTTGCGGAGCAGGGTTCAGAAGGTCACGCCGGTCAAGGCGGCGGAAATGTTGTCGGCCAATACGTCGAATCGTCCGTTGTCGCGGTCGACTGTGCGCGCATTCGCTGAGGCGATGGGTCGCGGGGATTGGTTGGTGACCCATCAGGGCATCGCGTTCGACACCCGCGGGGTACTGGTGGACGGGCAGCACCGGCTGGCGGCGATCGTGGAGGCGGACGTGCCGGTGGAGATGACGGTGTTCACCGATGTCGAGCCGGACACCTTCGATGTGCTGGACACCGGGAAGAAGCGCAACGCCGCGGACGTGTTGGCGATCGAGGGGGAGAAGTCCTCGACGCTGTTGGCGGCGATGGTGCGCACGATTTGGCAGTATGAGAACCGGCCGGAAGCTACGTGGTCCGGTGGTGCGGCCGCGGTGACCAATCACCAGATTGTGCAGAGCCTGGCGGCGCACCCGAAGATCCGTGATTTCGTGGCGGTGGGGGAGCGGATCGCGTCCGAGACGGGGATGATCAAGTCGGCGGCTGGGGCGGCGGCGTACCTGGTGGAGCAGGCCAACAAGACCAAGAAGGCGCAGTTGGCCGAGTGGCACGAGGGAGTCATCGACGGGGCCGGGTTGGGCAAGACCGACCCGCGGCTCGTCTTTCGCCGCACGATGTTCGCGATGGCCCGCAAGCAGGCTGGGGTCGTGCAACGTCGGCGCGACAACCGTGAACACGTCGCGCTGTACCTCAAAGCTTTCAACGCCTGGGCTACCGGCGAGAAGATCACCCAACTCCGGTTCGCCGCCCGCGAAGCTGTCCCCGCGATCGCCAAGCTGACCTGACCTGGTCTGCAGCGAGCGAAGTCGAACGCCGATTCGGCGCTCGACGTCGTGGCTTGACGCGCGTGACGGCGCCAGGCCTGCCGTCGGAGCTGAGAGCACCTAGCCGTGAGGATCGTCGAGCTGCTCGGTTGCCGCTAGTCAGCCACGCCGCCCATGGTCAGGTTGACGGTAGTTCCCGTCATCCCGCTCGCCTTGTCGGACGCCATGAGCACCGCCATGTTTGCCACCTCTTCGAGCGCCATGACCCGTCGCCGGTGGGTCGTGCTGGCGAGGTACTCCTGGAAGTGTTCCCAGGTCATGCCCAACGCCTTGGCGTCGAAGACTTCCCTCATCGTGCTTGTCTCCGGCATGCCGTGCGGTCGCAGACCGACTACGCGAATGCCCTGAGGTGCGAACTCGAGGGATAGATCGCGAGTGAGTGCCTCCTTCGCGGCGTGCGCCGGACCGTAGCCTCCGTTCAATGGGGTGCCCGTCCGGGCGGGGAGTGAGGTGACGGTCATGATCACCCCCGACTTATTCGGAATCATGCGCCGTGCGGCCAGGCGTGCGGTCAGGAAGTACGACGTCGTGTAGGCCATGATCGGCAGGGAGAACCGCTCGACATCCAGCTCGGCCAGAGGGACACCCAGAATCTCGGTGTCCGGGATCCCGACCGCGTTGAACGAGATGTCGACGCGGGCCGCCCGATCGATCACCGACTGCAGATGCCTGTCCACAGCCTGCTCGTCGAGTGCGTCGACCACGGCCGCCTCAGCGGCTCCACCGGCGGATACGATGTCCTTGGCGACAACTTCGACGGGCGCGAGGGAGCGTCCGGTCAGAAAGACCCTCGCGCCCTCAGCCGCGAAGGCCCGGGCAACGGCGCCGCCGATCGCGCCTCCGGCTCCATAGACCACCGCAATCTTGTCTCGCAGAATCATCTCTGGTTCCTTTCTGGGCCCGGGTGGTCACGTGCCCACCTCACGAGTGAAGACCGACGGCCGAGACTCATCTGTGCATGGCTGCCGGTTTCGCCGGCCGCCAGCGTTCGGATCGTCAGAGCCGTCGATGAGGTAGACACCGCGACCTCGGGAAGTGGGCGCCCGCCAACCGCCCAGTTCGATCCTCGGCCGGTGTCTATACGAGATGGACGTGCGACCCGATGCGGGAAGAAGGTGGCGATGGTGGACGTAGTGACAGCCGACTTGCTCTCGCGGGCGCGGGCCGGGGACGGCGACGCGTTCCGAGAGTTGATCGAGCCGCACCGCCGAGAGCTCCTGGTGCATTGCTACCGGATGCTCGGATCCTTCCAGGATGCCGAGGATGTGCTCCAGGACGCGCTGCTGGCCGCCTGGCAAGGCTTCGGAGGATTCGAGGGACGCGCTTCTCTACGCACCTGGCTCTACCGGATCGCCACCAACAGGTGTCTCAACGCGCGTCGGTCGGCCAGCCGACGCCCGGCCAAGGAGTGGGATGTGCCCGGAGTGGAACCGCCTGAGCCGACCCGGATCGGCGAGGTCGTGTGGCTCGAGCCATTTCCCGCCGCCGTCCTCGAGGGTGCCATCGACGTGCCGCTCGGCCCGGAGGCTCGCTACGAGCAGACCGAATCCATCTCTCTGGCCTTCGTGACCGCCCTTCAGGTCCTGCCGCCTCGCCAGCTCGCCGTCCTCGTATTGCGCGACGTCCTCGGGTTTCCCGCGAACGAGGTGGCCGACGTGCTGGACTCGACCGTCGAATCGGTCAACAGCGCTCTTAAACGGGCGCGCGCCGGCCTGCAGCGCCGACCGTTGTCGGCCGCCGAAGGCGAACCGCCTCCCGCATTCGACTCGCGCTCCGAGGATGCGATCGTGGCGAAGTTCGTCCGCGCGTGGGAGTCCGCCGATCTCGAGGCGCTGGTGGCCCTGCTGACCGACGACGTCTTCATCTCGATGCCACCGATGCCCTTCGAGTACGAAGGCCGTGACGCGGTCGCCCGCTTCTGCGCCAGCCTCTTCGGCGCGGGCCGGAGATTCGACCTCGTGCCGACGCGAGCCAACGGTCAGCCGGCGTTCGGTGCTTACCTGCGCGCGGCCACCGGCATCCGCCATGGGACCGGCCTCATCGTCCTCACCCTCGCCGGCGACAGGATCTGCGCCATGACCCGCTTCGACAACAGCGTGCTCCGCTGGTTCGGTTTGCCGCGATCGCTCCCGAGCTGATAGCCAGCCCGTCGACTCGAACGGCCGTGTCGCTGCGGCGGCCGACGCCGACGTTCCCCATAGGGCGTCAAGCCAGGTGCGGGCGAGAGCCTCCCCACCCGGTCATGAAGTCGGTCCAACCGTGTTCCGTGATCAGGATGAGGTCGCCGGAGTAGGCGTGGGTGGCGTGATTGCTGTACCGCCACGCGATCAGCCACGCCGCCTCGTCCGGCCCGACGACGGCGAAGCCGCGGCGGGCCACAATCGTCATGATCGAGTGCCGTGGCCCTTCGCCGCGAGTCCAATCAGGAACGGGCAACTTCCGCGCCTCGTCGTGCAGGAATCTTGAGCGGCCGTACCGATCGAGGTCGGCCCAGTTCGCACTGGCCAGGCGCGTGATCTCGACGATGTCCTGGCGGCCCGATGGGTCATGGACGAGGGCGAGCAAAACGTCGCCCTTCGCCAGCGGATGCGTGGTCATGACGTCGGCGACGAGTTGTCCGGGGTCGCGAAATTCGCTGGGACGGAGCTTCACGAGCGAGCATCCTGCCATGGCGAAGGACCTTGCCCGGACGGTGTCCACAGGCAGGTCGAGGCTGTGGATAACCCAATCGCCGGTCGGCTCGTCCGGCACAGTGGGCATCGCCAATCCGTTCGGGAACAGGGGCCAACTCGTGGGTTACACGACTGACATGATCGGGCACATCGACGTCCATCCGCCGCTCAACCAGCCTGAACAGCTGTACCTGAGTGCGTTCCGTAAGAGCCGACGGTGCCGCCGCCCGGGCGGGCCGTACGACGCGCCGTACAACCCGGCCGCCGACCGGGTCGAGCTGAGCGCTGAGACCGATGACTACAACGCCGTGGCCGTTGGCCAGCCGTCGCTCTGGTGCGGCTGGACGCCATGCTGGGACGGCTGCTGCCTGGCCCATGACGGCCAGGAGAAGTTCTACAGCTCGACGGGATGGATGGCCTACTTGATAGATCATTTTCTCGCTCCTGGGGCGCACGCTCGGCGGTCCGGACTCGATTGGTTCGAGGACTTCACCTTCGATCACACGCTGAACGGGATCGTTGCCTGCTGCCGGCGCGACACCAGGGAGCTATACCTCATTCGGGTCGAGCAGAACGCCGTTCGGGAAGAAGTGCTGTGGCCGGCCGACCCGCGTGCCGCCGACTACGGTGTACTTCCCTACGAGGCGGCATTCGACCAGTGGAATGAGGGGTCGCGACGACGCATGCAGCGCCGTCCATCGGCAAAGGCACCTTCGGCTGGGGTCCGGACTCAGACTCCTTAGGTCTGACGGCGGTCGCGGTTCTTGTGCGAGAGCGTGCCCCCCGGTGCGGCGCCAGGCGGGTGGCGGCGTGCAACCATTTGACTGACCCTGAACGCGAGCTCTACCGCGAACACGCTTTGCGATGACCTCGGTTGTCGATCTTGCGTTCCAACGGTCAGTCGGCCGCAAAGTCATCGCCCTGTGCGATCGCGCCGCGGCTCGCGACTTCGTCGACGTATACGCGCTGACACCGAACTCAACGTCAGCTCGGAGTGACACCGGTTCTGCGACCGGTCGTCGTCCGACCAGAACGTTTCCGGCACGATGGAAGCCCGTAACTCGCGGCGATCTCATGACCAGCAGCACCGGGAGATTGGGTCCGAGGACGTCCCGCGCTACCGCACGGGACGTTCCCGATTTCGCGCTCACGGAGCTCGTTGGTCCGGTCGTCGCCAGCCCAGCGGACTCGTCGGCGCAGTCATGGCGCTCCCACGTGGGCCAAAGGCCCACCCAGGAGAAGAACGGTCGCCAGCTTCGCGTGCGAGGAAGACATGTCCCGGACTGAGTAGGACGTTCCGCTCTGCGGCCGCTGCGTTGAAGCGCGCTACACAAGACGGTATGGATGACGACGTGACGACGAGGTCGGTCAGCAGGAAAGCGATTCGCGTCGTGGTGGTCGCCGTCGTCCTGGCGCACGGGCTCATTCAGCTGCTCGGCGCGGCGAAGGGTTTGGGCTGGGCGCAGGTGAGCCAGCTGAAGGAACCGATCAGCTCCGCGATGGGCGCGGTCTGGCTCGTCGCTGCCGCGCTCGTCATCGCCGCAGGCGTGCTGCTGGGGATCGGAGTCCGCTGGTGGTGGGTCGTGGGCGGCGGGGCCCTCGCCGCCTCACAGGCGGTGATCTTGACGTCCTGGAGCGATGCCGGGGCAGGCACCGTGGCCAATCTCATCCTGCTCACTGCGGTCGTCTACGGATACGCATCCAGGGGGCCGCGCAGCTACCGCGCCGAATATCGCCGCCTGGTGACCACAGCGTTGACACGGCCGCTCCCCGCCGAACTCGTGGCCGAAGCCGACCTGGACCACCTTCCCCCGCTGGTGGCGGCCTACGTCCGCAAGTCGGGCGCCGTGGGCCAACCTCGGGTGGCCAATTTCCGCGCGCACTTCCACGGACGCATCCGCGCCGGGAGTGCGAAACCATGGATGAGCTTCACGGGAGAGCAGGTCAACACGTTCTCTCCGCAGCCCAGCAGGCTGTTCTTCATGGACGCCACTCTGTTCGGGTTGCCCGTCGACGTTCTGCATGTCTTCCGCGACGGGGCGGCAACGATGCGTGTCAAGGCGTGCTCGATCGTGCCGATCGTGGATGCCGCCGGCCCGGAGATGAACCAGGGCGAGACCGTGACCATGTTCAACGACCTGTGCCTCCTCGCTCCGGGCGCGCTCATCGACGCCCCCGTCGTCTGGCATGACATCGATGAGCGCCGTGTACGAGGCGCTTACACCTACGGCGTCAACACCGTGACCGCCGAACTGGTCTTCAACGCCGAGCACGACCTTGTCGACTTCATATCCGAGGATCGGTCGCGCACGTCCGCGGACGGCAAGACCTTCGTCGCGCAGCGCTGGTCCACTCCGGTGCACGCCTACCAGCCGGCCGGGTCCCGCCGTATCCCCGACTTCGCCGAAGCGCATTGGCATGCGCCGGAACCGGAGGGAGAATTCTCCTACTTCGATCTTCACGTCGATCGGGTCGAGTACAACGCACGCGGCACCCATCAGGTCTCACGACCGCCCCGCGGCGCGAGTCAAAAATCCGCGTCGACCGCGGCCGAAATCCTGACAGCCACGCCGTCGTGATCTGCATGGCCGGCAGAGCCCAGGTTGCCGAAGGACCCGGTTGGCGGCTGGCTTAGTGGGCTACGGATGCGATGGCGCGCGTCGCTGCTCCTGCGACGGTGCCAGCACCGCAGCTGTGCTCAACAGTCGCCGAAATTCGGCGCCGAACCGGGTCGCGGGGGCTCCGTCGACGACGTTGTGGTCGATGGTGACGGTGAGGTCGAGGACGTCTCGTGCTTCGATCCGGTCGTTGACGACAGCCGGACGCCTGCTCACTCCGCCCACGATGACGAGGAGCGACGCCAGCGTCGGTGGCGCGATGGCGAAGCCGGCTCCGTCGGCGAACATGCCTATCGCGCTCACCTGCACGGTGCCACTGGCGTGATGGACGCGGCGCGAGCGGCTCATGACGGCAAACATCAGGCGGTACAAGCCGGGTACACGTCCGAGCACGGGAGCGACAGTTCTCAGCAGGAGACCGCCCGTAGTGCTGGCGGGGTCGGTCTTGACCGCTCGCAACTCAGCGGTGATGTCCGCGACGCCGCGGATGTCGGCGTCGCGGACCACGTGCACGAGTCCGAATGGCCCTTGGTCGGTCTGCACCTCGATCAGCGTCTGGACATCGACATGGCGGTGTTGGACGAGTCGGCCGCGCCAGTCGCGGTAGGAGTGCACTGACGGGTGTGCCGCCGCCGCCCGGCCGAGGGACGCAATGACGAATGCGGTGAGTGAGAGCGGCGGGTCGGTCCCGGCGAGCAGGCGCCGCGCCGTAGTGATGTCGACCTCGAACAGCCCGTGCATCGGCACGATGCGCCTCCCGGCACGCACGGCGGCGGTGACCAGGCGACGACTCGACGGGAACGGGCAGGTCGTCACGCTGCGCTCGCGGACCGCGCTCACGCCGCCACGCGCCGTCGGGCCCGCGTCGCGGGGTGCGCTTGTGGCGTCAGCGGGGCGCACGGCCGGCCACAAACGGAGTCTGTCGGCGGCGTGGCAACAGCGCGAATCCCATACCGACGAACGCAGCGACGGGGAGAGCTTCGGCGACCGTGCGCGCGATCGAGGGCAAACCCGACGCCGCCGCAACGAGCACGACGCCTAGCATCAGGCACCAGCCTGTCCACTGGGGCAGCAGCCCGGCGCGCGCCACGGCGAAGCCGAACATGAGACCGCCTACCACCATGACCAGACCGTGAATGACCATCCACGCACCGAAGATCGTCGACAGCGCTCGGTAGTTCGGGGTGCCTGCGACAAGTGCATAGACGACTGTGCTGGTGAAGAAGACGTAGGAGTAGGCGTAGGCGAGGGCACCGACAAGCCCGATACGCCCGATCGAGGGGCGCTGGACCGCGTAGAGGCCGAGAACGAAGAAGGGGATCGCAGCTTCGGCGGCGTAGGTCAGGGCGAGACGCACAGTGGAGAAGCCGCCTTGAGCGACCTCAATAATGTCCGAGAGCAGATACACGAGGGAAAACGAGATGGCCGCCGATCCGACCGCCAACGCGAGACCGCGCGCTGAGTCGCCGCGTCCGCGCAGATGATGCTCAACGGGTGCCATCACCGGGGTCTGCGTCAACATCATCGCCCCGGTCGCTCTTCGGCCTGGAACCCGGCGCCGACGGGAAGGTCAGGCAGCGATTCTGCGCGCTGCTTGATCCCGCGAAGCATCTTGCGCAGCATGGCGAAGTCACCAAATTCCATCAGCACCACACCCATCAGCGCCGTCGCCGGATGCGTCCAGTCGTAGGAGGTGCGGATGCG
>JAVHVH010000050.1:0-23699 GCA_032160665.1 Pseudonocardiales bacterium | reverse complement strand
GGTTTCGGCGGCGGCGGCCTTCTTGGCCGTGCGCTTGCGGGTCGCCTTGACGGCCGTCGCGGTCGCCTTTCCCGCGGCTGCGGGGCCGTCAGCCGAATCAGCGGCGGCCGTGGCCTGCTCGGCAGTGGCCTTCTTCGCGGCGCGGGGGGCGGCCTTCTTGACCGCCTTCTTCGCGGCCTTCTTCGCAGCCTTGACGGGTGCGGCCGTGCCGCTCGCGGTGTTCGCGCTGCCGGTCTCACCCGTGGTCGGGCCGCCGTCAGAGTGGATAGTCGTGTCGTTATCGGTGGGTTCGAGCATGTGCTCGGATCGCTCCATTCTCACCTCCGGGCGCGGTGTTCTAGGCCGCGTCCGCACGAAGGCGGTTGTGGCCGGTGTCCCCGGAGGGTGACCGGCGAAGTCTGCTGGCTACGGCGCCGTCTCGAGCGGATCGCGATCGGGTGACAAGGGATCACCGACCCCGCCTGCGTCGTCGAGCGGTCCCTGCGCCAGACGCACCGCCACGGGCGGCGCATCGAGGGCGAGACCGGCGACCGAACGCAATGCGGCAAGAACGTCGTCGGGTCGTACGGCGGGGGTCACCTGCCGGACAACCACATCCAGTATCGCACGTTCGGCGCCCGACAGCCCGTCCGGCGCGCTCGACACCGAGATCGCCACGATGGCGGCGCGCGCATCCACCGGTTTGCGGCCGGTCTTGGTCACCCGCTCGATCACGACGGCGTCCCGGGCCAGGAAGGCAGCGACGGCGGCCTCAGCCGACTCGGCGGACGCCCCCGGCAGCTCGATCCGCCAGGCGGAGGCCTGCATCCGATCGGCGAACGAGCCAACCCCGGCCGGCACGGCTTCGACGATGTCGAGCCCGTCCGGCAGAGCGGAGTCCAGCGCCGCGCGCAGCTCCTCGATATCGACCTCGCGTACCAGGCCGATCTCGACGAACTCGGCCTCGCTCGCCACCCCGGTCGGTGCTGCGCCGAGATACGAGATCTTGGGATGCGGCGAGAAGCCGGCCGAGTAGCCCATCGGCACCTCGGCGCGGCGCAGCGCCCGCTCGAACGCGCGGGCGAAGTCGCGGTGCGAGGTGAACCGCAGCCGTCCGCGCTTGGCGTAGCGCAGCCGCACGCGTTGGACGACCGGGGGCGGGGGCGGGCCGTCCGGAACGCGTCGAGCCACGGCTAGACCTTGGGCGTGAGCGGCAACAGGGTGCGACCGGGCGCGGGCTGCGGCGCGAGCGAGGCTCCGGTGGGGCCGACCTGGATATCGGTGCCGAGGTTCGAGCAGACACCGCAGTCGAAGCACGGGGTCCAGCGGCAGTCGTCCTGCTCGAACTCGCCGAGCGCGTCCTGCCAGTCGTCCCAGAGCCACTGCTTGTCCAGGCCGGAGTCGAGGTGGTCCCACGGCAGGACCTCGTCGCCGTCGCGCTCGCGGGTCGTGTACCAGGCGAGGGAAACCGGCCCGGCGGCTCCGAAGACCTCGTCGGCCGCAGTCGCCCACCGCGGGAACGAGAAGTGCTCGGACCAGCCGTCGAAGTGCCCGCCGTCGCGCCACACCCGCTCGATCACGGCGCCGACCCGACGATCTCCGCGCGAGAGCAGTCCCTCGACCAGCGAGGGCTCGCCGTCGTGATAGCGCATGCCGACGTTACGGCCGAGCGACTTGTTGGCGTTGATCGCGGCTCGCAGCTTGCGCAGTCGGTTGTCGACTACCTCGGGCGAGGCCTGCGCGGCCCACTGGAACGGCGTGTGCGGCTTGGGCACGAACCCACCGATCGAGACCGTGCAGCGGATGTCCTTGTGCCCGGCCGCCTCGCGCCCGGCGCGGATCACGTCGTGGGCCATCTCGGCGATCTCGAGGACGTCATCGTCGGTCTCGGTTGGCAGGCCGCACATGAAGTAGAGCTTGACCTGCCGCCAGCCCTGCCCGTAGGCCGTGGCCACCGTGCGGATCAGGTCGTCCTTGCTCACCATCTTGTTGATCACGCGGCGGAGCCGTTCCGAGCCGCCCTCGGGGGCGAACGTCAGCCCAGACCGCCGGCCGTTGCGGCTGAACTCGTTCGCCAGGTCGATGTTGAACGCGTCGACGCGGGTAGAAGGGAGCGACAGGCCGACCTTCTCGCCCTCGTAGCGATCAGCCAGCCCCTTCGCGATCTCGCCGATCTCGGAGTGGTCGGCGCTGGACAGCGACAGCAACCCGACCTCTTCGAAGCCGGTCGCAGCCAACCCGTTCGCGACCATTTCACCGATCCCGGTGATGCTCCGCTCCCGCACCGGACGAGTGATCATCCCGGCCTGGCAGAAGCGGCAGCCGCGAGTGCAGCCGCGGAAGATCTCGACGCTCATCCGCTCGTGCACCGTCTCGGCCAACGGCACCAGAGGGGTCTTGGGGTAGGGCCACTCGTCGAGATTCATGACCGTGTGCTTGGTGACCCGCTCGGGCACGCGATCGCGGTTGGGTCGGACCGCCTCGATGCGTCCGTCGGCGAGATAGGTGACGTCGTAGAAGCTCGGGACGTATACACCGCCCGTGGCGGCCAGCCGCACCAGCAGCTCGTCGCGGCCGCCGGGACACCCGGCTGCCTTCCAGTCGCGCACGATGTCGGTGATCGTCCCGACCACCTGCTCGCCATCGCCGAGCACCGCGACGTCGATGAAGTCAGCGATCGGCTCCGGGTTGAACGCGGCATGCCCACCGGCGACAACGATCGGGTGGGATTCGTCGCGGTCGCGGGCGTGCAATGGTATGGCGGCGAGGTCGAGCGCGGCCAGCAGGTTGGTATAGCCCAGTTCGGTCGAGAAGCTGACCCCGAGCAGATCGAAGGCTCCGACCGGCCGATGCGCGTCGACGGTGAACTGGCTGATCCCGTGTTCGCGCATCAGCGCCTCGAGATCCGGCCACACTGCGTAGGTGCGCTCAGCCAGGGCGTCAGCGCGTTCGTTGATGACCTCGTACAGGATCTGCACGCCCTGATTGGGCAGCCCGACCTCGTAGGCGTCGGGGTACATCAGGGCCCAATGGACGGGCACCGAGTCCCAATCCTTCGTGTGCGCATTCAGCTCACCGCCGACGTACTGGATCGGCTTGCTGACACGGGGCAGCAACGGTTCCAGCTCGGGGAAAAGCGAAGCGACGGGCACGCCTGTCGAGTCTACGGCGGTGTCGGCCCGACTTTGACCCGCTCAGCGTCGCGATCGGGTCGGGCAAGGACGCTGGCGGCGTCAAAGTGGCGAGATGGGCACTGGCAAGATCGTCGGGTGCGAACCGCCCCTCCCGAGATGCTGGTGCTGACCGGAATCGGGTCGGTGCAGTTCGGTGCCGCGTTCGCCAACAAGCTCTTCCCCGAAGCCGGGCCCGGTGGCGTCGTGCTGCTGCGCCTGCTGTTGTCGGCGGCGATCCTGCTCGCGTTCGCGCGTCCGAGGCTGCGCGGGCGGACCCGGGCCGATCTGACCGCCGCGCTGACGTTCGGGCTCGTCCTCGGCGCGATGAACTGGAGCTTCTATGAGGCACTCAACCGGCTGCCACTCGGGGTTGCGGTGACGATCGAGTTCACCGGCCCGCTCCTGGTTGCGGTGGCCGGATCGCGGCGCGCGCTCGACCTGTTGTGGGTGGCGCTGTCGGCCGGGGGCGTGGTGCTGCTCGCGCTGCGCGGCGGTCATCACGGCGTGCACGCGGTCGGTGTCTTCCTGGCCCTGGTCGCCGCCGCGTGCTGGGCCGCCTACATCCTGCTGTCCAAGCGGGTCGGCGCCTCGTTCGCGCAGTTGGACGGGCTGGCCATCGCACTGGCGGTCGGCACGCTGGTGGTCATTCCGGCCGGCGTGATCGAGGGCGGGGACGCCCTGCTCCGGCCGTCCGTCCTCGCCGGCGGTCTGGCCGTCGCGCTGCTGTCGTCGCTGATCCCGTACTCGTTGGAGATCACGGCGCTGCGACGCCTCACCGCGTACCGCTTCGGACTCCTGATGAGCCTGGAGCCCGCGGTAGCGGCTCTCGCTGGTGTGATCGTGCTGGGACAGCCTCTGACGGCGGTGCTGGCCATCGCCCTCGTGATGGTGGTGGCGGCCAGCGTCGGGACGACGATCGTGTCGCGGAGCGGCCCCGGCAGCGTCGGCGGCGAGCCGCAACCCGAGGCTTAGTCCAGGGATCGTCGATGGACGGCCTGCAGCAGTCCGATCGCCAGGCCTTGCGCGAACATCGACGACCCGCCGTATGACACGAACGGCAGCGGCACGCCAGTGACCGGTGTCAGCCCGAGGTTCATTCCGATGTTCTGGAACGCCTGGAAGGCGAACCAGCACACGATGCCGACGGCGACGAGGCGGCCGGCGTCATCGGCGTCGCGGGCGATGCGCAGACCGCGCCAGCACAGCGCGCCGAACAGCGCCACGACGAGTCCCCCGCCGAACAGCCCGAACTCCTCGCCGGCAACCGAGAAGATGAAGTCGGTCTGCTGCTCCGGCACGAAGCCGCCGTTGGTCTGCGGGCCCTGGAACAGCCCGGTGCCGAACAGCCCGCCGTCGGCGATCGCGATGTGCGCCTGGGTGACGTTGTAGGCCGCGCCCTGGACGTCGTGATTCGGGTGGGTAAACGACGTGACGCGGTCGAGTTGGTAACCCTGGAGCACGCCGGCCTTCACCGAGATGATCGCGGCGAGGACGCCGAGGGCGATGAGCCCGATGGTCCATCGGGCCCGCACGCCGGCCGCGACCAGCACCCCGAACGTCGCGCAGGCGAGCACCATCGCTGAACCGAGATCGGGCTGCAGCATGATCAGCCCGAGCGGCACAGCGATCAGCCCGATCGCGAACACGACGTCGGTGGTGCTCGGCGGTTCGTCCTCGTCACCTTCGTCAGCCCGGTCGCTGCGCGACCGTCGCTCGTCGGCGCGCCGGGTGAACAGCACGGCCATGCCGACGATGAGGCCGAGCTTCATGAATTCCGAGGGCTGCAGCTCGAAGCCGCCGCCGACCCGGATCCAGGCCTTGGCGCCGTTGATCGTCGTGCCAACCGCGAAGACCGCGACCAGCCCGCCGAGGCTGGCGAGGTACACGACCGGACCGAACAGCCGAAGCAGCCGGGCGTCGAGGCGGGCGGCCGCGAGCATGAGGCCGGTGGCGATGACGACGTTGAACAGGTGCCGGTACAGGAAGGCCTGCGGATTGGCACCCTGTGCGATCTGCTGGTCGCGTGTGGCCGCCCACACCAGCAGCGCCCCGATCAGCGAAAGCACCAACGCAATCAGCGCGAGCGGGATGTCGTAGCCGCGCGCCCGACGCTCGAGGGACATGACGGGCGGGGTCAGGACGAACGGGGCCCGGGGATCGCGGGCGGTCAGCGTCATCGCCGGGCCACCGTCACCTGCGGCGCGATCTTCGGCAGCCGCGTCTCGGGCTTGGAGCCCGGGATGATCGGTGCGCCGTTCGCGCCGAGGATGCCGTCCCAGATGCGCTTGAGCATCGGCCCGGCCGCGGTCGCGCCGGTGCCGGCCTGCTCGACCATGCCGACCATCACGAACTTGGCCTTCGTCACGCCGTGCCGCTTCGTGGTGGGACCCCACGTGGCCAGCCAGGACGTGTCCCCCTTGCCGAACACCTCGGCGGTGCCGGTCTTGCCGCCGATGCGGTTCTGGTACTTCGAACCGATGTACGCGAAGGCCCCCGACACCGCCCACCCTCGGCTGAAATCCAGCGACTTGGTGATGTAGTTGAACAGCGTCTGACTGACGGGCACCCGGTTCTGCACCTGCGGCGCGATTGTCCGAACGACGTGACCGGCGGCGTCCACCACTCCCCAGCCCAGCGTCGGTTCCCAGATCCGGCCGCCGTTGAGCAGCGCGGAGTAGGCGAGCGCGAGCTGAAGCGGCGACATCGTGGTCTCGCCCTGCCCGATCGACATGTCGGCGTTGTCGCCGGCCCGGTACCGCCAGCCGTCGGTGCAGTTCTCCGTGGCGAGTGCGGTCAGGTACGCCCGGTCGGTGGCGTTGCTGATGTTGGGGTAGCCGCGCCGGCCTTCTGCGCAGTACTCGGCCCGGTTCGCCTTCCACCGCGCGAGGCGCGTCTCGCGGTCGGCGAAGCTGCCGGCCGACTGCTCGGTCATCGGCAGGTCGACGCGCGGTGCGCGTCCGATGCCGTAGTCGGCGGCCATGTGTTGCAGGTACTCGTGCGCGGTCTTGCCGTTGGCGATGCGCCGCTGATCGGCGTAGTACTCCTCGGCCGTCGGGCGGTAGAAGAACGTGTCGCACGAGTAGCCGAGCGCGTCGCGCAGGGTGATGTTGCCGAGCACCTCGGAGTCGTAGTTGGTCTTGACCCGGCCGTCGATGGTCAGCGACCCCGGGCAGTCGTAGGTGTCGTGCAGGTTGATCTGGTGGTGCATGACGAGCGACGAGGTGGTAATCAGCTTGAACGTCGACCCAGGCGCGTATTCACCGGCGATCGCCCGGTCCAGCAACGGAGTGCCTGCCGCAGGATTGGTGAGCGACGCGTAGTCGGACTGGGAGATCCCGCCGACGAACAACGACGGGTCGTAGGTCGGATAGCTGGCCGCCGCAATGATGCGTCCGGTGTTCGGGTCCATGACGATGACGGCCCCGCCGGTCGCGGGCTTGCCGGCCTTGCGGGAATCGGCGATCTGCTGCCTGAGCGACGATTCGGCGAGCTTCTGGACGTCCAGATCGATGCTCGTCACGAGCGTGTTGCCCTGCTTGGCCGGCACCTGGGCTCCGGTCCCGACGGTGTAGCCCTGCGGGTTGAGGGCGACGAGTTGCTTGCCGTCCACACCGCGAAGCACAGCGTCGTACTGCTCCTCCAGTCCGCTGACTCCGATCGTGTCGGCGTCGTTCAGGTTCCTGTTCGCCTTCTTGTCGGCGGCGGTGATGTCACTGACGTAACCCAGGACGTGCGATGCGAGGCTGCCGTACGGGTACTGCGGCAGCGTCACCGTCTGCACGGTCACGCCGGGAAAGTCCTCGCGGTGTTCACTCACGGCCAGGACGACGCGAGTCGGCGCGTCCGTGGCGACCGGCACCGGCGCGTACGGCTCACCGGTCCAGCACGGGGCCGGCACCTTCGGCGAACACGGCGTGATCTCCTTGGCCAGCGCGCCGGCCGTCGTGTTCAGCAAGGGGGCCAGCTTCACAAGCACGGACAGGCCCTTGTCCGGACGCGCCTGCAGGAGATCGCGGTTGACCGTGATCTCCTGCACCGACGTGTTGGCCACCAGCGCACGTCCTCGCGCGTCGACGATCAATCCGCGCGGGGCGGGCACCACGATCACCCCGTCGTGCAGCAGGTGCGCGCTCTGCACTGGCTTGTGCGGGTCGAGCAGCTGGACGTAATAGAGCCGCGCGAAGAGCGTCAGCATCATCGACACGACGAGCGCGACGATGATCCCCAGCCGCCGCGCCGTCGGGGGTCGGCGTCGGTAGCGCGCGCTAGCCACGGTGCGGACCGAGGGCCAACTCGGTGAAGACCGGGTGCGGCGCGCGCAGCGTGTCCGAGTGCAGCATGCGGCGCAGGAGGGCAACGGCGCCGAGCGCGAGGATCGCGTCGGCGCCGATCGCCGGAAGCAGATAGACGACCGCGTCCGCTGCGGTTCCGCCGCGGTGCACCAGCACAAGCAGCAGCGCCGCGACGCTGCTGGCCACGCCGCAGACGATCCCGGCACAGAGCGCGTCTCGGCGGACCCTGCGCCGCTGCGCGAACATGCCGCAGACCAGACCCACGCCCAGCCAGCACAACGCGAGAATGCCCGCCGCGTGCGACGAACCGAGATCGGCCACCAGCCCGGCGGCGAAGCCGAACGACATCCCCGTCGCCGGACCGTCGACGAGCGCAACCGCGGCGACCAGCACCGCCGGTAGGCACACCGGGACCGGAAAAGTCGCCGGACCGATCAGCGTGGCCTGTAGCAGCAGCGCGGTGATGATCCCGGCTATCGCGGCCGCCACGCGGGCCCGGGTCACGGATGCCTCGCCGGTGTGAGGGCGGCCCGCTCGGCCACCCCGGACGCGCCATCCACGATCACCGCGACGAGGTCGACTGCCGTGGGCGATGTGGTCGGCGTGACCGTGGCCCGCACCGTGCCGTCGGCCGACGTCCGCACGGAGGACACCGTCCCGACCGCGAGCCCGGGGACGTAGGTGGACGCGCCGGTCGGCCCGGTCTCGAGCCGGTCCCCTACCCGGACCCGGGCGTCCGGGCGCAGCGGCAGGAAGCTGAAGCCGTCTAAGCCCTGGCCGTTCGCGACGCCGAGCTCGCCAGTACGCAAATCACGGACCCCGACACCCGACCCGGGGTCCGCGGCCAGCAGCACGACCGAGCTGTCGGAGTCGGCGTGCAATACGCGCCCGACGAGTCCCACGCCGTCGGTCACGGTCTGCCCCACGTGCACGCCGCTTCGGGTGCCGACGTCCAGCGTGACAGTCCAGTCGAAGCCCTGCCCCGGTCCGTAGGCGATCACCCGCGCCGGAACAAGCTGGTGGCCGGTGCCGTCCGCGGCGCGCTGCAGCTTCGCCAGTTGGCCGGTGGTTCGTCCGTCGGACTCGAGCGCGGCGATACGCCCACGCAGCCGCGCATTGTCCTGGCGCAGTTGCTCGATCCGCGACTTGTTCGTCCCCGCCGACGGGATGCCCTGGATCCAGCGCCGGGCCGGGCCGAGGACCGCGTCGGTACCCCGATAGAGCGAGCCGAGGGCACCGCGCACTCCGGTGTGCGTGTCCCGCAGCGCGCCGCCCCCGAGGTCGAGCGTGATGAAGCACAGCGCGACCACCGCGAGCACGATGGCCGCGACTCGCTGCCGCCGGGTAAGCCGCCGCATGCGTGGGCTCGCTAGCGTCGGTGGCCGTCGACGACGACCTTCTGCAGCTGGTCGAAGTGCTCGATCACCGTGGCCGTGCCGAGCACCACCGAGTCGAGCGGACGATCAGCGACCAGCACCGGAATCCCGAGCTCGTGCTGCAGCCGCGCGTCCAGTCCCCGCAGCAACGCGCCACCCCCGGTGAGAACGATGCCGCAGCTGACGAGATCGCCGGACAGCTCGGGCGGGCAGCGGTCGAGCGTGGCGCGCACTGCGGCGACGATGCGCACCAGAGGCGGGTCCATCGCCTTGCGCAGTTCCTCGCCCGAGATCGTGACGTTGCGCGGCAGGCCGGTACCGACGTCCCGTCCACGGATCTCGGCGCTCTTCGGGCCGGCAATCGGGAAGGCCGAGCCGACGGAGATCTTGAGTTCCTCGGCCGTGCGGTCACCGATGAGCAGCGAGAACTCGGCCCGGACGTGGTCGACGATCGCAACGTCCAGCGCATCGCCCGCGACCCGGACACTGGTCGAGGCCACGATGCCCCCGAGCGCGAGGATGGCGACCTCGGTAGTGCCGCCGCCTATGTCGACGACCATCGAGCCGGACGGCTGGTTGACCGGCAGTCCGGCCCCGATCGCCGCGGCCATCGGTTCGGAGATCATGTGCACTCGGCGGGCGCCGGCCGCGTAAGCCGCTTCGCTCACCGCGCGCTGCTCTACCCCGGTGATTCCGGACGGGACGCACACGATGATCCGGGGGCCGGTGAAAGCGCCGCGGCGGCGCAGCACCTTGCGCACGAAGTACCGCAGCATCTCGGAGGTGATGTCGTAGTCCGCGATGACACCGTCCTGCAGCGGCCGGACGGCCTTGATGTGGTCGGGCGTCCGGCCGATCATCCGTTTGGCTTCGGCGCCGACGGCCACGACCGAGTTGGTCGACGTGTCGACCGCGACGACCGACGGCTCGTTGAGCATGATGCCTCGCCCGCGGGCGTAGACGAGCGTGTTGGCGGTGCCGAGGTCGATGGCCAGATCGCCGCCGAGCAGGTCGCCACCGCGCTGCGACACCCGCGACACGATGGCTTTGCGAGCCAACAGGGTGTACGTCACGGCGAGCCCTTCACAGACGACGGCAGCAGAAGATCGAGACAGCTTGTCGCGATCGTAGGGTCGCTGTGAGAACAAACCGCGCTGCGACGCGCGGTACTGGTGTTGCTTGTGTGACTAAGCCTCCGGGAACCAGAGGCTGATCTCGCGCGCGGCGGACTCGGCCGAGTCGGATCCGTGGACGAGGTTCTTCTGCACCGACTGACCCCAATCCCGGCCGAGGTCGCCCCGGATGGTTCCCGGGGCGGCCGCCGTCGGATCGGTCGCGCCGGCCAGCGACCGGAACCCCTCGACGACGCGCTGCCCCTCGGCGACCAGGGCCACGACCGGTCCGGAGAGCATGAAGTCGACCAGCGGCCGATAGAACGGCTTGCCCACATGCTCCGCGTAGTGCTGGGCGAGGAGGTCCGGGGTGGCGGTGCGTAGCTGCAAGGCGACGATCCGGTAGCCCTTGGCCTCGATGCGCCGGATCACCTCGCCGCTCAAGCCGCGCGCGACGCCGTCGGGCTTGACCAGGACGAGGGTGCGTTCCACCGGAGATTCCGTCACGCGAGCACCCTATCGAGGAGCCACACGCGGGTCGCACACCTGATTCCGACGACGCCGAGCCGTCCCGGCATCGCGAGGATCAGCCGGCGAGAATCCTGATCCCGCCCCGACCGCCGATGACCTCCTGGCGGAACATCAGCACCCGCAGCCAGACGGCGATGAACAGCGCGGCGATGAAGAACATGGTCGCGATCAGGACGCCGGTCGCGAAGAACGCGAGCTGGAGAGCCGAGCCCAGCGCGATCCCCCACGACCGGCGCACCAGTCCGGCCGCGACCACCAGCACCACGGCCAGCGTGATGACGATGGTCAGGCGCACCGGTCCGAGACCGGTGGTGAAGGCGATGGCCCGGGGCACCAGCAGGATGGTGAGGGCCTCGAGGCCCAGCAGGGCGGCCAGCACGCTGCGGGTGGCCTTGTCGGCCCGGCGGGCCCGCTCGGCGAACTGTTCCGGCGTCGGTTCCGGCACCGGCTCGCTCACGACCGGCTCGCTCACGACGACCCGCCGAGCAGCACCCGCGCCTCGCCGACGGTGACGACCGAGCCAGTGACCAACACGCCGACGCCGGCGAGCACGTCGTCGCCGGTGTCCTCGGCGACGCGGACGGCCGCCTCCAGCGCGTCGTCCAGTCGCGGCTCGACCGTCACCCGCTCGGCGCCGAAGATCGGCACGGCCGCGGCGCCCAACTCGTCCGCGGACAGCCCGCGCTCGGCGGAGTTCTGGGTCACCACGATCTCGTCCACAGCCGGGTCCAGCAGCTCGAGCATGCCGGTGACGTCCTTGTCGGCCATGACCGCGACGACGGCGACCAGACGCCGGAACTGGAACGCCTCGGCAACAGCGGTCAGCATCGCCGTCATCCCGGCCGGGTTGTGCGCCGCGTCCAGCAGGACGGTCGGCGCCGAGCGGATCGGCTCCAGCCGTCCTGGTGAGCGCACCGACGCGAACGCGGCGCGCACGACCTCGGCGTCGATCAGGCCGCTCTCGCCGCCCGCGCCGAAGAACGCCTCGACCGCCGCGAGGGCGCAGGCCGCATTCTGCGCCTGATGCGCGCCGTGCAACGGCAGGAAGATCTCATCGTAGACGCCGCCCAGCCCCTGCAGTGTCATGAACTGACCGCCTACGGCCACGCGGCGCTCGACGACTCCGAACTCCAGGCCCTCGCGGGCGACCGAAGCCTCGACGTCGATCGTCCGGCGCAGCAGCTCGGCGGCGGCTTCGGGCGGCTGAGCGGCGAGGATGGCCACCGCATGCGGCTTGATGATCCCGGCCTTCTCGGCCGCGATCCGCGCGATCGTGTCGCCTAGGTACTGCATGTGGTCGAGCCCGATCGGCGTCACCACCGCGACCTCGCCGTCGATGACATTGGTGTTGTCCCAGGCGCCGCCGAGGCCCACCTCGACGACTGCGACGTCGACCGGCGCGTCGGCGAAGATCGAGTAGGCGAGCGCGGTGACGATCTCGAAGAAGGACAACGGGACGTCGAACTGACCGTCGATGAGTTCGAGGTACGGGGCAAGTTCGCGATAGCCCTCGACGAAGGTGCGGTCGCTGACCGGCTGCCCGTCGATGACGATGCGCTCGGTGACGCTGCTGAGGTGCGGGCTGGTGTAGCGGCCGGTGCGCAGCCCGAAGCCGCGCAGCAATTCGTCGATCATGCGGGCCGTGCTGGTCTTCCCGTTGGTGCCGGTGATGTGGATCGCGCGGTAGTTGTGCTGCGGGTCGCCGAGCAGGTGGACGAGCGCCTGCATCCGTTCGTTGGAGGGATTGACGTGCCCCTCGCCGCGGCGGCCGAAGATCTCGCTCGCTATCTGTCGCAGCAGGCCCGCGTACTTCTCCCGTTCGGTGGCCGCCACGGGACGCGAGTCTACGGAGCGCTCAGCCGCCCCGCGGAGCCGCACGGCCGCGCTCGCCCGCCCGGCCCAACGGACGGGCTGGGGTCATCCGTTTGGACGAGGCGCCCCCGGGTGCAAATACCTACCTTCAGGATGTCCGGGCCGGATCGGTCGTGGAAAGCCGAGGACATTGCACCGGACGGCTGGGGGTGACGCCGTGCGGGCCGAGGACTGCACACCGGATCGCTCGAGGCCTCTAGAGCCGTCCCGCGGGGGTTCGAGATCCGCGCGCCAGCCCGCGCGGTGAGCGCTGCCGTACGCCCGTCGACGCGCCGCGTCGCGGGCCTGCTGGTCGCGCTGCTTCTGGTTTCACCCGTCCCGGCGGCCTGCTCGCTCCTGCGCCATGGTCATCCGGCGCCGCCGGTCGCCGACGCAGACGCCGCGGCGACCCGCCAGGCAGCGACCTGGGCCGTCGCCAACCTCCCATCGGACGTTCGCATCGGCACCGACTTCCAGTTCCCGGACACCGCCGGTCCGCGAGGGCCGGAATTCGACGTGCTCGCCCTCAGCAGCGCGGCCTGGACGACCTACTCCTTCATCGTGGCAACATCCCAGCTTCGCCGGGAGGCCGGCTTCGTGGCTACGGTCTCCGCCGCACTCGCGTCATCGCTGGCCGTAGCGAGATTCGGGACGGGCGCCGACCGGGTCGAGGTGCGGCAGATCGCAGCGGGCGGACGCGCCGTGCTGACCCGCCGTTGGCGGCACGACCTTGCCATCCGGAAAACGGCCGGGCTCGGGCTGCTGCAGAACCCGAAGGTGGACGAGGACGCCGGGACGGCAAAGGTCCTTCGGCGCGCCGGCCTCGATCTGCGCGCCGCGACCGTGATCGCGCTGATCGCCGGAAAGGGTTACGTGAGAATCGTCGAGATCCTCGCCGACCGGGCGGAGACGGTGCTCGGCCGACCGGCGCGACGGATGACCATCCAGGTCACCGACCCGGCGATCGTCCGGTCCGCGCTCGCGATGCTTCCGCACAGCTACCAGCCCTCGAGTATCGCCCCGTTACCGGGCAGCGCGTTCCGGTTGCGGTGGGCCGTCACCGTCGCACCGGTGCCGGCGCTGGACTGATCAGGCAAGCCCCAATCGACGATTCATCAGGGGGAGCGACATGAACCGATCACCTTCGCGAGCAGCATTGTTAGTCGCGGTTGCTGCGACGACGCTTGCTCATCCGGCCATCGGAGGCGCGTCCAGCGCTGGCGCCAGGTCGAGCGACTCCTCCGCGATGGTGCGCGGTGCCCACTTCTCCCCGGACACGCCGGGCGTCGACGTGTACCTGACCGGATTCGCCGGCGGAACGACGCACATGTGGCTGTCGGACGTGGGTTATGGCGATGTGAGCCCATACCGCCGCCTCGCCGCCGGTACCTACACCGTGGCCATGCGCCCGCACGGCGCACCGGCATCCACGCCGGCGGCATTGAGCTGGGTCCTGAGGGCTCAGCCCGGACACGCGTACACGACGGCCGCCGTCGGTATGAACAAGCAGCTTCACGCCATCGTCCTCAGCGACCGGCTCACCCCACCCGACTCCGGCACCGGCCGGGTGCGAGTCATCCAAGCCGCCAGTCGCGCGACGCGGGCAAGCGTCACGGCGGTGAACGGACCCGTCATCGCGAAGAACGTCGCGTTCGGGACCAGCACGCCCTACCGGACGGTTCCCGCCGGCACCTGGCCGGTCGGCGCCCGCTCGCTCGCCACGCCGAAGGTATCCGCCCACGCGGACGTGAAGATCTCGTCTGGAGCGGTGACCACGATCGTCCTGCTCGACGGCAAGCACGGCGGAATCACGCTGCGGAGCGTCGTTGACGCGGCCGGTGCCGTCGTTGCACCCGTCGGTGCGGTACCGGGTGGGGGCGGAGGGACGGCGCCGGCCCCGGGCCACTGGTGGCCGGGGGCGGCCCTGCTCCTCGGCGCAATCGCGCTCGCCGGGGCCGCCGGCGCCCGCCACCGACGCGGCACGACACCTACCGGCGACTAATGGGGCGCATCCGCCCGGTTCGGCCGAGCATGGCGAGCTCGCACCCCACGCGATGGCTCCGAAGTCCCGCGATGATTCTGCCCGCCGTGGCGATCACGGCGGGGGTGCTGCTCGCGGCGGGGAATCTGCGGAACACCGCCCGCTGGATGGCGAGCCCCGCGCCGCGGTCGGCGCAGCGGGCCGCCGACCCCATCCCGGTGCAGACATGGGGCAGCGCCGTCGCCGGAGCGCTGCCGCCGCTGCCGGGCGGGCCGACCGGCCCGGCGCATGCGGCGCCACGGAGTACGCGTTCGGCCGTGCCGGTCCGGCTGATCATCCCGGCCATCGGCGTGGACACCGCGCTCGAACCTCTCGGCCTGCTCGCCGACCAGACGCTGCAGCCGCCGAGCCGATGGGACACGGCCGGCTGGTATGCCGACGGTGTGCGGCCCGGGGACGCCGGACCGGCGGTCATTGCCGGGCACGTCGATTCGACGTCCGGGCCGGCCGTGTTCTACCGACTGCGGGAACTGCATCCGGGCGACGTCGTCGTGATCCGGGAGCGAACGGGTCTCACTCTGCGGTTCTCGGTCGACACCATCGAGACCTACCCGAAGAACCGGTTCCCGACTGCTCGCGTCTACGGTCCTCGCCCGTTGCCCGAACTCCGGCTGATCACGTGCACCGGGGACTTCGACCCGAACGCTCACAGCTATCTGGACAACCTGATCGTCACGGGCATTCTCATGACCTGACCGGCGCTCGAGCGGCTCCTAGGCCGGGGGAAGGGCGGCCAGGGCCGCGTCGATGCGGGCGATCTCGGCCTCGGCGGCAGCGAGCCGGTCGCGGACCTTACCGACGACGGCTTCCGGCGCCTTGCCGATGAACGCCTCGTTGCCGAGCTTGGCGGTATTGGCCAACAGTTCCTTCTCGGCGGCCACGCGGTCCTTCGCAAGCCTGGCCCGCTCAGCGGCGACGTCGATCGTCCCGGACAGGTCGAGCTCGATCGTCACCGCCCGCGAGGTGGTCAGCGAGGCGGTGACGGTGAACGCGTCATCGGGCTCGTCCAGCCGCAGCAGCGCTCGCACGGCCGGCTCCACGGTCGCCGTAGCGCCGGTGATGCGGGCCGGGACCCGCTGTGCGGGCTTGAGCCCCTGGTCCGAGCGGAACCTGCGCACTTCGGTAACCGCGGCCTGGATCGCGGCCACGTCGGCCGTCGCGCCCGCGTCGGCGTGCGAGGGATCAGCCACGGGCCACGGCGCGATCACGAGCGACTCGCCGCCGGTGAGCGCCGTCCACAACGCCTCGGTGACGAACGGGATCATCGGGTGCAGCAGGCGCAGCAACGTGTCGAGCACCTCGCCCAGCACCCGCCGGGTGTCCGGGGCGGTGGGGCCGCCCAGCGCGAGCTTCGCAAGTTCGATGTACCAGTCGCACACCTCGTCCCACGCGAAGTGATAGAGGACGTCGGCGATCCGGGCGAACTCGTAACGCTCGTAGAGGCGATCGACGTCCGCGATCACCTCGTGCAGCCGGGACAGGATCCAGGCGTCGGCCCCGGCGGGGGCATCGGGCAATGGGCCGTCCACGGTGGCACCCGACATCATCGCGAACCGCGTGGCATTCCACAGCTTGGTGCAGAAGTTGCGGGCACCGACGACCCATTCCTCGTTGATCGCCTGATCGGCGCCGGGGTTCGCGCCCTGCAGGAGCGACAGCCGCACCGCGTCGGCGCCGTACGCGTCGATCCACAGCAGCGGATCGACGACGTTGCCGCGCGACTTGGACATCTTCTTGCCTGAACCGTCGCGCACCAGGCCGTGGAGCACGACGGTCTGGAACGGGACCTCGCCGTCCATCGCGTAGAGCCCGAACAGCATCATCCGCACGACCCAGAAGAAGAGGATGTCGTAGCCGGTGACCAGGACCGTGGTCGGGTAGTACGTGCGCAGGTCCTTCGTGTCCTCGGGCCAGCCCAGCGTCGAGAACGGCCACAACGCCGACGAGAACCACGTGTCGAGCACGTCCTCGTCCTGCGTCCATCCCGACGGAGGCGTCTCGCCCGGGCCGAAGCACATGTCGTCGCCGTCGGGCGAGTACCAGACCGGGATGCGGTGCCCCCACCACAGCTGGCGGCTGATGCACCAGTCACGCAGGCTGTCGACCCATTGGAAGTACCGGGGCACGAGCGACGCCGGCTCGATCACCACGCGGCCGTCGCGCACCGCGTCCCCGGCCGCTTTGGCGAGCGTCTCGACCCGCACCCACCACTGCAGCGACAACCGCGGCTCGATGACGGTGTCGCACTTCGAGCAGTGCCCGACCGAGTGCTGGTACGGGCGCTTCTCGGCGACGATGCGGCCGTCCTCGCGCAGGGCGGCCACGATCGAGTAGCGGGCCTCCATGCGGTCCAGCCCGGCGTACGGCCCCGGCGCGGTGATCACGCCACGCTCGTCCATGATCGTCGGCATCGGCAGGTCGTGCCGGCGGCCGATCTCGAAGTCGTTCGGGTCGTGGGCGGGCGTCACCTTCACCGCGCCAGTGCCGAACGCGGGGTCGACGTGCTCGTCGGCGATGATCGGGATGCGCCGGTTCGTGAGCGGCAAGGCGACCTCGGTGCCGATCAGGTGCTGGTAGCGCTCGTCGTTCGGGTGCACCGCGACCGCGGTGTCGCCGAGCATCGTCTCGGCCCGGGTGGTCGCGACGACGATGGACGCATCCCCGTCGCCGTAGCGGATCGAGATGAGCTCACCCTGCTCCTCGGCGTGGTCGACCTCGATGTCGCTGAGCGCCGTCATGTCGCGGGGGCACCAGTTGATGATCCGCTCGGCGCGGTAGATCAGCTCGTCGTCGTAGAGCTTCTTGAAGATCGTTTGGACGGCCTTGGACAGGCCCTCGTCCATCGTGAAGCGCTCACGCGTCCAGTCCACGCCGTCGCCGAGGCGGCGCATCTGGCCGAGGATCTGACCGCCGTAGCGCTCCTTCCACTCCCACGACTTGCCGATGAACTCCTCGCGCGTGTAGTCGAAGCGGCCCTTGCCCTCGGTCTCGGACAGGTAGCGCTCGACGAGCGTCTGCACGCCGATGCTGGCGTGATCCATGCCGGGCAGCCACAGCGTGTCGAAGCCGCACATGCGGGCGCGCCGGGTGAGCGCGTCCATCATCGACTGTTCGAGTGCATGGCCGATGTGTAGCGCGCCGCTCACGTTCGGCGGCGGGATGACCAGCGAGAACGGCGGCTTGCGGCTGTCGGGGTCGGCGGTGAAGTACCCGCGCTCGACCCACCGCTCGTACAGCGGGGCCTCGACCTCCGCCGGGCGGTACTGGCTCGGCAGGCTCGAGGCTGCGGCAGGTGTTCCGGTCACGCGCCGATTCTAGGGAGCAGGCCCGGAGTGATATTGCCTGGCGGTTGTCGGAGCGCTCCGCGACCATCGAAGGCATGACGGTGCAGACGACCACGGATGCCGACGAGATCCTGAGTCTGCTCGAACCCGTCCTCATCGCCGACCCCGTCCGCAACACCATCTTCGGCAGCGTCCGGGCGCACCTGCGCCGCAACCGCGACGAGGGCTGGTGTGCCCGGGCGGCGGGCGCGCTGGCCGCGCGGTCGAGCACGGCCCACCCGGTCGCGCTCACCGCCGGGTGGGCGGACGTCCGCCCGCTGGCCGACGCGATAGCCGACCTGCCCGGCCTCACCGGGATCGGCGGCCCGGCCGACACCGTCGAAGCGATCGTCGAGCGCCTCGACCGCGAGCCGACGCACCGCGTCGACGAGCGGCTGTTCCGGCTGGATCGGCTCGTCGCGCCGACCGGCGTACCCGGCAGCGCGCGGTTGGCCACCGAGGACGACGTCGACCTGCTCACCGGCTGGTTCACCGCATTCACGCTCGAGGCACACGGGCACGTGCCCCCGCACTTCAACGCCCAGGACCAGGTGCGCACCGGGATTCGGGAACGACGCCCGTGGGTGTGGACGCGCCCGGACTCGACGCCGGTGTCGATGGCCGTGCGGCACCCGCCGGTCGCCGGCGTCGCGCGAATCGGTCCGGTGTTCACGCCTGCGGAGCACCGGGGCAACGGTTACGGGTCGGCGGTGACCGCCCGGGCCGCGTTCGACATCCTCGATTCGGCCGCCGTGCCCGTGCTTTACACCGATCGCGCCAACCCGACCTCGAACAAGATCTACCGGGCGATCGGCTTCTACCCGGTCGCCGACCGGGCCTCGGTCGCCTTCACCTGACCCGCGGTCAGCGGACGGCGACCGGGGCCCGGTCCAGCCACTCCGCGAACGCGTCGAACGAGAACGGCCGGCCCAGGAAGTCCGCGACCAGGCTCGCCGCGTCGGCGGCGCCGCCCCGGCCCAGAATCCGATCGCGGTAGCGGCGCGCGACCTCGGCGTCGAACAGGTCGGCCGGGTCGAAAGCCGAGAACAGGTCCTTGGCAATCACCAGGCTCCAGAGATAGGTGTAATACGCCGAGGTGTAACCGGCGAGATGGCCGAACGCGGCGTGGAAGTGCGTCCCCTCGAGGTAGTCGACAAGGTCGTAGCGCGCCTGCAGCTCCTGCACGACCTGGGTGAGATCGGTCGGCCGGTCGCGGTGCAGGACATAGGACACCGCGGTGTAGAAGACCTGGTTGCGGACCAACATCCCCTTGCCGAAGTCCTTGGCCGCGCGCATCCGCTCCACCAGCTCGGAGCTGATCGGGGTGCCCTCGGCGTCGACGGCGAAGCTGCGCAGGATGTCCGCGTCCCAGGCCCACTCCTCGAGCATCTGCGACGGAGCCTCGACGAAATCCCATTCGGTGGCCACGCCCGAGAACCGGGCCCAACGCTGCTGCCCGCCGAGGACGTGATGTAGAAGGTGACCGAACTCGTGGAACAGCGTGACGACGTGCTGGTGCTCCATCAAGCCGCGCGGAAAGTTGCAGACGAGCACGCCCTCGGGCCGCTGCCGGCCCGCGATGCCGCCGACGAGGTCGAACTGGGCCGCGTGCTTGAACTTGCCCGCGCGCGGGTGGAGGTCGAGATAGATCCGGCCGCGCAGGTCGCCGTCGGCGAGGACGTCGTAGGCAGTGACGTCCTCGTGCCACGTCGCGACGTCGACCTCGCGGTACTCGACGTCGAAGAGCCGGCCGGTGACGTCGAGCAGACCCCGGCGCACATTCGCGAAGTCGAAGAAGCGCCTGACCTCCTGGGCGTCGACGTCGTAGTTCTCGCGACGGATCAGCTCGGTGTAATACGCGAGGTGCGAGGCGTCGAAGGCCTGGGCATCCGGTTCGTCCTGGCGCAGCCGCTGCATAACGGCGTCGAGATCGCGCCGGCCGACTTCTTCGGACGCGTCGGCGAGCTTCTCGATGAACTCGCCGATGGCCTCGGCCGTCCCGACCATCTTGACCTCGGCGTCGTAGGCGGGCCAGTTCTCGTAGCCGAGCAGCAGGGCGTGCTCGTCGCGCAGGTCGAGCATCTCGCGCAGGATGCTGTCGTTGTCCGGCCAGCCCCGGTTCAGGAAGGCGACCGTGAGTTCCCGGCGGGCGTCGGCGTCGCGGGCGAAGGTCCGGAACGGCAGATAGTCGGGATAGTCCGTCGTGAGGGCGACCAGGCCGTCCTCGCCGACCGGATGCGCCTCGACGAAGTCGGCCGGCAGCCCGGCTAGCGATGCCGGATCGATCCGGATGACGCGGACGTCCTCACGGATCACCCGCGCGAAGTCCTGGTCGACGACGGTCAGGCGTTCGGAGATCTCGCGCAACCGGGCGCGGACCAATTCGTCACGGTCGACGCCGCTGCGCCGGAAATCGCGCAGGACGTGCTCACGCAGCCGGGTCGCCTCGGGGTCTAGTCCGGCGGAGTCCGTCCCGGCGATCACGTCGAACAGGGCGCGGTCCAGCCCGCGGTCGGTGCGCAGCCGGTCGACCTGTTGGGACCTGGTCTCGGCCAGCGTCCGGACGTCTGGATCGGAGTGCACCTCGCTGAGCAGGCGGGCGATCGAATCGGCGCCGCGCAGGGCGATGTCCGCGTCGTTCCACAGTTCGAGAACCTCGACGGCGCCGCGTGTGGTGCCGTCCTTGAGCCGGTCGAGGGTCTCGCGGGCGGTGCTGAGGTGTCCGTCGACGACGTCGGCGAGCCAGTCGTGCCAGCCGTCGGCCGGGAGGGAAAGCGGTTCGTCCATATAGCCGACCCTACGGCTCGCGCTTCTCGGGTTTCGCGTCGTCGGCCTTCGGTTCGTCGGACGGGAAGACCATCAGGGCGACGCGGAACCGCCGGGCGCCCGCGGGGCGGTCGCCGCCGCGTCGGCCGCGGTACGTGTCGGTGATCTGGACCATGTGGTTCTCGATCTCCTTGGCCTCCTCGGGCACCAGCCAGAGCTGTCCGTAGCTTGCTCCGGCGGCTTCGATCCACTCCTTGGGCTCGCGAGCGCGCCGGGCCATCCACGCCTCGAACTGTTCGAGCGTGCGGCCCATGACGCTCGAACTCAGCGCGGCGGCCGCGGCGAGCTCGCCGGCGCCGTTGCCCCGGGATTCGACCTGCAGGTAGGGCCCGGCCGCGCGCCACGGCCGCTCCCGCCCGTCGCCCGCAGACGGGGCCCGCTCGACGATGCCGGCCTTCTCGAGACTGCGCAGGTGATAGCTCATGGCGCTCGGGCTGAGTCCGGCGATCTCGGCGCACTCGGTGGCCGTCAGCTCGCGGCCGGAGTAGATCTCGTCGATCACGGCCAGACGAGCCGGATGAGCCAGGGCGCGAATATCGCGCGGATCGGTCAACTGCACTGGTGGGCGGTCGTCCGCCTGATTCTCCTGCTTCGCCTTCTTGCGAGGGGCCACGAATCGACACGCTACTGCTCTTGACCACGGGATATGTGAAGCGATACTTTCGCAATATGTCTTTCATATCTGTTCGCCGGGACGTGGCGCTCGTCGTCATCGCGCGGTCGGTGTCGTGGTTCGGGGACGAGGTGGCGACCGTGGCCTTGATGCTGCGCCTGCAGTCGCAGGGCCACGGGGCGACCGCGGTGGCCGCGTTGCTCATCGCCAACGCGCTGCCGATCGTCGCGCTGTCCGGCGTGGTAGGACGGCTCGTCGATCGCTTCGACAATCGGACGCTGCTCGTGCTGTCGAGCCTCGCGCAGGGCGCGGTGTGCGTGGTGGTCGCCGGGGTGGACTCGACGCCCGCGGTCATGGGCCTGGTGGCGCTGCTGGGCGCCGGGCAGGCCGTCAACGCGGCGTCCTGGCAGGCCCTGCTCGCGGCGATGACCGAAGGTGACGGCCTGACCCGCGCGATCGGCCATTCGATGGCCGGCCGCACGCTCGCCGGGATCGCCGCGCCCGCGGTGAGCGGTCTGCTCGTCGGCCTCTACGGCGCCGGCGTGCCGCTGCTGATCGACGCGGCTGCCTACCTGGCGGTGACGGGTGTGGCCCTGCTGATCGCGACGCGTCGGGCGGTCGTGCCCGCCGAGGATGGTGCGCGCGTGCGAGGTGGTCTGGCGATCGTCCGGGCCGACGATCTGCTGCGTCCGTTGTTCGTGATGCTCGGGCTGTTCGTCCTGCTCGGCAGCATGGTGAACGTCGTCGAGGTGTTCCTGGTCCGCGTGACGCTGGGCGCCTCCACGACCTGGTACGGGTTGGCGGGGGCCACGCTCTCGGCCGGCTCGGTGCTCGGCGCGCTGACGGCCGGCCGGTTGCGCGGCGTGAGCGCGCTGGCCCGCGGGCTGGTGTGGTCGGCGATCGCGCTCGCGGCCAGCCTGGCCGTCATGGGCGGCGTGCCGTCGGTGGCGTGGGTGCTGCCCGTCGCTGCGCTGCTCGGTGCCACCAACGGGATCCTCAACGTGGCGCTGTCCTCCCTCGTGATGGGACGCGCCCTGGCCTCGGAGCGGGGCCGGGTGGGCGCGCTGCTGACCGGGGTCGCCTCGGGCACCCAGATCCTGGCGTTTGCGGCGGGTGGCGCGTTGGCCGGCGCGTTCACGCCTCGCGAGATCTTCGTAACCGCCGGGGTGCTCGGGATCATGGTGCCGGTCCTGCTGGGCCGCGGCCTGATCCGCGCGGCCAGCGTCCGGCCCGATCCCCGCCCGGCCCCGGCCGTAGCCTCCGCCTACTGACGCCGGATTCCGGAACTGGTTTTGCACAGGCTCCGCCGCTATCCACAGATTCGATTCCGCTGCTGCGAACGACGACGAATCCGGTGACGCTCGGCGGATGCGCATCTCGATGAACCTCGGCTCGTCCCCACGATTCCGGCTCGCGGCCGCAGCAGTGGTAGCGGCGGCCACGGTGGCGGTGCCGTCCGATACGTACCGGGTCAACTGCGGCGAGCACTGCACAATCGCGCTGGTGAGCGGGGTTCAACGCGCCAACGGGTCCTACAACTACGGCCAGGCGGCGCGGGTGACCACGCCGTAGCGCTGGCTACGCGCTCTTTTCGCGGCGTTCGCGCTTGGGGGTCTCGCGCGGGACCAACGTCGGGTAGACGTGGTCGAGCACGGTCTCGCGAGTGATGACGACGCGGGCGACATCCTCGCGCGACGGGACCTCGTACATCACCGAGAGGAGGACTTCTTCCATGATCGCGCGCAAGCCTCGCGCACCGGTTCCACGCAGCACCGCCTGGTCGGCGATCGCTTCGAGCGCGTCGTCGGAGAACTCCAGCTCCACGTTGTCGAGCTCGAACAGCTTGGCGTACTGCTTCACCAGCGCGTTGCGCGGCTCGGTCAGGATCTGCACCAGCGCGTCGCGGTCCAACGGCCGCACCGAGGTGATGACCGGCAGCCGGCCGATGAACTCCGGGATCAATCCGAACTTGATGAGGTCCTCGGGCATCACCTCGCCGAAGACGTCGCGCTGCTCGCGGTCGAACTTGGTGTGCAACTCGGCGCCGAACCCCAGGCCCTTCTTGCCGATCCGCGATTCGATGATCGTGTCGAGACCCGCGAACGCCCCACCGACGATGAACAGCACGTTGGTGGTGTCGATCTGGATGAACTCCTGATGCGGGTGCTTGCGGCCCCCCTGCGGCGGCACCGAGGCCGCGGTGCCCTCGAGGATCTTCAACAGGGCCTGCTGTACACCCTCACCGGAGACGTCACGGGTGATCGAAGGGTTCTCAGCCTTGCGGGCGATCTTGTCGACCTCGTCGATGTAGATGATCCCGGTCTCAGCCCGCTTGACGTCGTAGTCGGCCGATTGGATCAGCTTGAGCAGGATGTTCTCGACGTCCTCGCCGACGTAACCGGCCTCGGTCAACGCGGTGGCATCGGCGATCGCGAACGGGACGTTGAGCATCCGGGCCAGCGTCTGGGCGAGCAGCGTCTTGCCCGAGCCGGTCGGACCCAGCAGCAGGATGTTCGACTTGGCCAGCTCGACCGCGGACTCGGCGTTGCGTGGCTTCGTGTCGCCGCCGGCCTGCACCCGCT
>JAVHVH010000004.1:0-5918 GCA_032160665.1 Pseudonocardiales bacterium | reverse complement strand
GGCACGTTGATGACGAGCGAGCCGTTCTGGATCGTCCAGTCCAGCGTGTGGGGGTAGCCGAGCATCGAGACGCGGTCGTGGGGCCGGATCGGCACCGGGGCTTCGACGATGAGCTTGTCTCCGGGCTGTTCGAGCGAGGAGATGTAGAACGCCTCGTTCTGCTTGACGGTGAAGCGCAGGTTTCCGACCTGCGCCAAGCGTGACCAGTACGTCGTGCCGTAGATCGACTCGCCGTTTACCCGCAGCCACGCGCCGGTGGCGCGCAGCCGGTCCTGCATCACCTGGGGGATCGTCCCGTCGAAGTTCGGGCCGATGTCCAGCAGGAAGTTGCCGTTCTTGCTCACGATGTCGACGAGTGAGTGGACGACCTCTTCGGCGGTCATGTAGTCGTTGTCGGGCGTCGCGCGGTTGATCCCGTACGAGAACGGGTCCAGGCCGCGGCTGGACTCCCACTTGGCGACCACCGTGTTCGGATAGGTGGTGTACTCCGGCGTGGTGAAGTCGTGGGCCGCGATGCCGCCGCGGTTGTTGAACGTCACTTCCTTCGGGTGCGAGCGGTCCTTCGCGTGGTTGAGGAAGTCCGCGACCACGTGCAGGTTGTCGTTGACGCCGCCGATGTCGTACCAGATCAGGTCGGGGTCGTAGCCGTAGATCAGCTCGCGCAGCTGCGGCGCCTGGTAGTCCTTCACGAAGTCCCGTCCGGCCTGGTAACCGGTGTAGGGCACCGGCTCCAGCGTGTAGGGATTGCGCGGCGCGTGTCCCATCCAGGGGTTGTCGGGGTTGTACCACTCGGGCAGCGAGAAGTAGAGACCGTTGCGCAGCTGCGGCGTGTACTCCCGAGAGGCCGCGAACAGGTCCTTGATGATGTCGCGCTTCGGCCCCATCTTGACCGCGTTGCGGTCGGAGACCTTCGAGTCCCAGAGTGCGAAGCCTTCGTGGTGCTTGGACGTCAACGCGTAGTACTCCGCGCCGGCGTCCTCGAACAGCTGCACCCAGCTGCGCGGATCCCACTTCGCCGCGGTGAACATCGGGATGAAGTCGTCGTAGTTGAAGTCCTTGCCGTAGGTGTTCGCGTGATAGGCGTAGGTCGGGTCGTTCGGGTTGTCGAGGTGCTGCCAGTACCACTCGGCGTACTCCTGGCCGACCGGCGCCCAGCCCGGCACCGAGTACACGCCCCAGTGAATGAAGATCCCGAACTTCGCATCGTCGAACCAGTACGGCGCCTGGTGAGTGCCGAGCGACGCCTCGCTCGGCTGGTAGTCAGGGATGCCGAGCGTCAGCTTCGCGGCGTTGCTCGCCACCGACGTGCCCACCGACCGGGCAACGACGGCACCGTCGACGATGGTGCCAGGAGTGACATTGCCCTTCGGCGCGATGCCGATGCGGACGCGCTGCTCCTCGCCCGGGCCGAGCGTACGGATCGCGACTGGCGCGACGGTGCGGGTGGATGGAGCGGCGACGCCAACCGCCAGCTCGTCGCGGGCGCCCAGCCAGACGGACCCAGCATTGAGGACGGTGGCCTCGACCGACTGTGGCCCGCCGTCGGTGAGAGTGCTGTTGGTGGAGGTGCTGGCGCGCACGACAAGCGACTTTCCGCTGCCGGCCGGCTGCAGGGTCAGCGCAAAGACGTGCAGGCTCGAGACGTTCGGCGCCGGCTGCGCGGTATTCGGAAGCGTCAGCGCGACCGCGTCACGCGTCGGGTCGATCCAGAGCGACGCGGTGCCGATGGACACCGGGCTCTGGTCCTTGCTGCCACTCGGCGTGTACCGGTACGGCGTGGTGATCGGACCGGCGTTGGTGTACCAGTCGGGGCCACCCACGTCACCTTGCGTCGTCGAGCCGTCCGCGTAATGAACGGTCGCGGTGCCGCCGGTGGTGCCGTAACTGCTGGCGACGAGAAACAGCACGTTGAGGTAGCGGCCCTTCGGCAGGTCGACCTGCTGGCCGACGGCGACGACGGTGTTCTTCGCGCCGGGGGCCGCAGTGCCCAGGAGGTAGGGGATGCCGTCGACGGTCGTCTGGCCGCTGGGCAGTTCCTCGCCGGGGAACGTGTAGCCCGACCCGTCGAAGTTGCCGTCGTGGGCAGACGCGGTGTCGATCGCGTCGTTGTTGAAGTACGGGTCGAGCGCGACCGGGATCGGCGCCGGCGGCGGGGTGAAGCCGGTTCCGGAATCCTGCGCGGTCTGCGCGGCCGCCGAGGGAAGGTGGGTGGCGGCTACGGCGAGGGCCGCTCCGCCCGCCATTCCCAGCATCTGCCGCCTCGAGAGCTCTGGCATGTCTACCTCCTGAGATCCGATGTTTACCGCCCGGAAATCCGAATCCAGCACGATAATGGGGACGCATGGTGCGTTTTTGCTACATACTCGTCGGATGTTTCATACGCGAAACATCCGACGAGCGTCAACCCCTACGTGCAAGTAGGAAGCCATCGACGGGCCCGCGCGCCTATCGGGGTACGCCCGTCGCGGTGGCCCGACGGTCATCCAGCGACGTGTGCCTGGCTTTCGCCACGTCGGCTGAATTGCCGGTGGCTCGTTCGTGCTCGAGGAGTCCTGGGTGCAACGGATCTTGTCGAGCAGCGGCGGTGATCTTACGGTGTGGACATTCGTATCCGGCCGAGCGTGGGAGGGCACTGCTCGCGACTGTCCCGACGTGACATGCAGCCTGCAAACAACGATGAGCGTGCCGTCGCTGGCCATCTTGATCATCTCGCCTCCAGCAGGTCTGCCGACCTGCGCAGTGCGAGTTGATCAACGGTTCGCGCGACCGCTCATAGCCGATGAGCGGACTCGTGATCCGGATGATCAATGAGGAGAATTGGTCGTCCCCGCGACCACAAGTCCGTCTTGACCAAGTCCCAGACATACGACCGGACGCCGAATTGCCGACGTTCTGGTGGCAACATGGGTTCGGGCCGCATCTGCCCATAGACCACACCAGCGACGTCCTCAGGTCGAGGACGCGGAGGGCACGCCGGGGTACCTCAGCGAGTAGCTCGAGTCGTTGCCGGTCGTCGCTGGTGTTGCGACAGGTTCGAGCGAAACGGACGCCGTCGTCGTGATGACGTCGACGACGTCCAGGTCGACCTGGACGTAAGGAGTGACGCGCACCGCCTCATCCTCAACTCGTGTCCTCACCGAATCCACGTCGCCGCGCCAACACAATCGCCTGCGCGCGATCGCCGGCGTTGAGCTTGGCGAGGACGTTGGAGACGTGATTGCGAACCGTCTTCGGCGTCAGCCCGAGATCGCGGGCAATTGCCTGGTTGTCCATTCCGCGGGCCACCAACTCGAGGATGTCGAGCTCGCGCCGGCTCAGCTGCGGGAACGGCGAGGAGCTCTGCGTCGTGCGCAACTGCGCCAGCTCGGTGATCGCTCGTGCGACACCGTGCTCGAGCACTACATCGCCGGCCATGACCGAATGGATTACGTGTTCCACCCGATTCGGATCGGCGCCCTTGACGATGTAGCCGACGGCGCCGTCGCGGATCGCGGCGATCGTGGCATGGTGGTCCTCAGACATCGTCAGCACAACGACTCGCGCGTCCGGGTGATCCCGGGCGATCCAACGGTTGACCTCCAGTCCCGAACCGTCCGGAAGGTGCAGGTCGAGCAGCACGATGTCGGCGTCGACGCCGGCCATAACCTCAGGAACCGCGGCGGCGGTCGCGGCCTCGCCGACCATCTCGATACCGTCCATCTCGCGCAACGAGGTCGCCAGTCCCAATCTGAAGATCGGGTGGTCGTCCACGACGATCACCCGGATCGACATCAGGCCACCGCCATCGGCAGGCACGCATGGACGCGAGTCCCGTGCGGCTCTATTGACGAGATGACGAGCGTGCCGCCCAGCTGCGTGGCCCGTTCGCGCATCGCGGCAAGGCCCACCCCCGCCGGGTGTGCCGCCGCGATGCCGACGCCGTCGTCACGCACATCGAGTTCGACGTGCTCGGCAACCACGAGCCAGACGCAGCACGAGCTCGCGCTCGCGTGGCGCACCACATTTGTCAACGCCTCGGTGGCGATGCGGTAGATCGCGATCTCGACCGCCGCCGGAAGAACCGGCTCCGCCTCGGGCAGATGGAGGCTGACGTCGATCACGTTGGCGAAGCTGCGGGCGAACTCCGCGAGCGCAGCCGACAGGCTCTGGTCGTCCAGAGCGGTCGGACGCAGATCCCGGACGATGCGCTTGACCTCACCTACCGACCGGTCGACCTCGCTGGCCAGCCGGTCCAGCAGCGCCACATCGTTCGGGTCGGCGTCGCCACGCCGCATCCGACGGCTTACGGTGTGCAGCGCCAGCGAGATCCCAGTCAGGTTCGAGCCGACTCCGTCGTGCAGGTCACGACGGAGCCGCCGGCGCTCCTCCTCCTGCGCGGTGACCACCGCGAGCCGGGATCGCCGTAAGTCGCCGGTGACGCGGACGAGGCCGACCGCAAGGGTCAGGTGCGGCACGACGTCGGAGAGGACCGTGCGATCACGCGCGCCCAATGTCGATCCGATGCATCCGACGACCAGGCGTCCGATGACCTGGTCGCCGCTGGCGAGCGGGAAGACCTCGTCGCCGTCGACGGATTCCCCGTGTTCGGCCACCCGGGCCCAACCGGAGGAGCTGAGCACCTCGATCGCCACATGATCCAGCCGGAGCACGGCGCCCACGGTGTCCGCAAGGGTCCTCAGCAGGTTGGTGTCGACGTCGGTACCGGTTGCGATCTGCTGGCTGACGAGTTGCCGGACGATCGCCAGCGGATCGTCGCGCTGGCCGTACACGAGATCGTCCACGAAATGCCGAAGTCGCGCCCGCGCGGGCTCGAGCACCACCGCCAGCCCGCCGGTCACGCCCACGAGTAGCCAGGCCGGGCCGTTCGCCCCGAGCACGGACCCGAACCCGGCGACCAGCAACGTGTAGAGGACGGTGATTCCGCTGACGAGGATCGCCCAGACGAGGAAGCGGTGCGAGACGGTGGCCAGTGCGCGGCTGTCATCGCGCACGTCGGCGACGAACGCTCCCACGGCGACAAGCGGCACAGTGGCCAGCAGGACGAGGGGCGCGGCAACGTGCGCGCCCGGCAGGTCCCCCACCCTGTCGAAGATCGCCGCCGCACTTCCCGCCGCCGCGGCCAGGGCACCGAGCGCCAGCCACCCGGTCAGTGGGTCGCCGCGGGCGTGATCTCTGGGCCAGCGCATCAGGAAGGGAACGACCATCGCGAGGACGAAAAGGCCGAGGACCTCGACCGACCGCCCGCCACCCAGAACCGGCGCGGTCGACCTGTGCCACGCGTGCCACTCGTAGAGGACGGCCGATGCCGCCTGCGTAGTGCCGACGAAGACGAACGCGATGCCAAGCGGGTACCGGCCGCGGGTTAGGAGAGCGCCGCCGAGGGGCACGAAGCTGAAGCCCAGGGCAAGTTCGGTGACGAGCCACCAGTTGCGGCCCTCGGGTTCCAACCCGTCGTTGGCGAGTCGAATGGCCACGACGGCGACGGCAGCAGCCGCAGCGGCGCCGACTGCGCTCAGCACGATGAGCGGCACACGCGCCCTCACCGTCTTCGGTGTCACCGCCATCATGTTCCCCCTGAAGTGGCCCGACCGCACGGGTCAACGTCCCCAATTCGTGCCCAGGCCGGCACTGGGACGGCAGACCGGTGTGGCCGGGACGCCGGGCGGTGGAACCTCGCTGACGATCACCACATCAACCGAAGGAGCGCATGATGAAGATCAGCTACTCGGTCACCGCGGCAGTGTCGGCAGCCATGGTGCTCGGCGTGCTCTCGGGAGGCGCCGCGGCGGACCCGCGTGACACGCATGTGACCTTGGTGGGCCGCGCGGTTCTTCCCGTCCAGACGTACGCGGACGGTCCGCCCTCAGGGACATTCTTGCCGCCGGGCGTCGTCAACGGAATCAACTTCCCGCTGCCGG
>JAVHVH010000039.1:0-80756 GCA_032160665.1 Pseudonocardiales bacterium | reverse complement strand
TGACGGTACGGCCGGTCGAAGTCCCACAGGCGGTGCGCCCACTCCGAGGCGGTTCCCGCCGTGAGCACCCAGTCGTAGTCCCGGATCACGTCCCAGATCGCCCCCGCGAGCCGGGCGGTGGACACCGGCTGCTGGTCGGCGCGCTCGCGCGCGAGGTCGGCCCACCTGGCGAACCGGTCGTCGTGGCGGGCACTCAGGTCCTGCCGCCACGCGTCGCGCAGCGCGACGCGGGCCGCGGAGTCTTCCGCAACGATCTGCCGGCACTGTTCGATCAGCAGCGGCAGTGCGACGGCCGTGTCGGCCACCACCTGGCAGTCGGCGGGCACCAGCTCGGCGTAGTCCTCGCTCCACGACGAGATCCCGACGTCGGCGAAGCCCAGATCCAGCACCGTGCAGCCCGGCCGCAGCCGGCTCGTGGTTCGACGTGCCACGCCGTCGACCGAGCTCGTCGCCTTGGCCATGTCCTTGACGTCGACGAACAGCACGCAATCGCTGTCCTCGATCACATCGGTGTCCGTCACCGCAAGGGGATGCCGGTTCGGGAAGTTCAGCCGCCACCGCATGTCGATCGCGCCCACGCCGACGAGTTCGGCCAGCTCCACGAGCAGGGCGAACGCTGACGGGTCACGGCCGGCGAATCCGAGCACCATCACCGGGCGTTCGGCCGCGCACAGCAACTCGGCCAGCCGGCGGAGAGCGGCCGGCTCCGGGCCCAGGGCGGACGGGGCGTGGGCCAGTCGCTTGACGTCATCAACCGGGACCGGGTCGAGCACCCGGTCCTCCTGCAGCCCGGCGTCGAGCGCCACGTACACCGGTCCCGCGGGCTCCGCGGTCGCAATGCGATGGGCCCGGGCCAGGATGCTCGGCACGCTCTCGACCGAACGCGGCTCGTGGTCCCACTTGGTGTAGTTGCGCACGGCCTCGCCCTGCACGTTCGCCGAGTGGATCCAGTCGAAGAACGGCCGGCGCCGGTCGTGGGCGGCAGGCCCCGAGCCGCCGAGCACGATCATCGGCACGCGGTCGATGTACGCGTAATAGATCGCCATGGTGCCGTGCAGCAGGCCGACGAGATCGTGCAGGATCACGCCCATCGGCTTGCCGGTGACCTTCGCGTACCCGTGAGCGAGGTTCACCGCGATCTTCTCGTGCGGGCATTCGATCATCGGCATGTCGTCGCCGCCGTAGTTCACCAGCGAGTCGTGCAGACCACGAAATGTCGCACCCGGATTGAGCGCCAAGAAGGGCAGCTCGAGCTCGCGCAGCACGTCCACCATGACGTCCGAGCCCCACACGGCCTTGTCGTACGGCGCGAAGTTAGCCACGATGAGCCTCCATGACCATGAGCACGCTCTTCTCCTGGGTGTAGGTCTGCAGCTCGTCCATCGCGCGTTCCTTGCCCAGCCCGCTCTGCTTGTAACCACCGAACGGTGTCAGCGCCGGCCGCCGGTTGTGGTTGTTGACCCAGACCAGCCCCGCCTGCAAGCGGCGGATCGCCCGGTGGGCAGTGACCAGGTCGTTGGTCCACACGCTGGCCGTCAACCCGTAGATGACGTCGTTGGCCAGCCGGAACAGTTCGTCCTCGTCCGTCCAGCGGAACAGGCACATGACGGGGCCGAAGATCTCGTCCTGCACGAGCGGCAGATCGTGACTCGCCGGCTCGAACACTGTCGGCTCGATGTACAGACCGTCGCGAAGTTCCTCGTCGGCGACTGCACCGCCGCCGGAGAGCAGTGTCGCACCGGCGCTGACGGCGTCGGAGATGTGTGACAGCACGCGCTCGTACTGCCCACGCGAAACGATGGAGCCCATGTCCGCGTCGTCGTGCCAGGGCAGCCCGGGCCGCAGCGCTTCGACCTTGGCTACGAGGCGGTCGCGGAAGTCGTCGTAGAGGTCGTCGTGGACGAACACGCGGGTGGACGAGCCGCACGACTGTCCTTGGTGAACGAAGTTCATGCCCACGACGGCACCGTCCACGGCGCGATCGAGATCGGCGTCCGGGAAGACGATGAATGGATTCTTGCCGCCCATCTCGAGACTCACCGGCTTGATCGTGGCCGCGCCCGCCGCGAGAACCGCCCGCCCGGTCGGCAGGCTGCCCTTGAAGTGCACCTTGTCGACATCCGGGTGGGCGACCAGTGGTGCGCCCGCGCCGGCACCGCCGGTCAGCACGTTGAATACCCCAGGCGGAAGCAGGTCCTCGGCGGCCTTCGCGACCTCGAGGGTGCTGAGCGAGGTGAGCTCGGAGGGTTTGAAGACGAGGGTGTTCCCGGCCGCCAGAACCGAGCCGACGATCTGTGCGGCGAACTGGAACGGGTGGTTGAACGGCACGATCACGCCGACGACGCCCCACGGCTCGCGCACTGTGTAGTTGAAGGTATCCGCGTCGAGCGGGATGGTACGGCCGCCGATCGTCGGGATGAGTCCAGCGAACGTGCGCATCATGGCAACGCCGGAGGCGATGTCACCCCGCATCTTGCGGATCGTGCTTCCGTTGTCGACCACGTCGATCAGCGCGAGCCGCTCGGCGTCGCGGGACAACCGGTCGGCGAGTTCGAACAGCACGTCGGCGCGCTGCCTCGGCGTCGTGTCGGCCCACCCCGAGCGCCACGCTTGCCGCGCCGCCGCGACTGCCGCGTCGACGTCGGCGCTGCCGGCCGAGGGCAGCGTGGTGATCGGCTCACCGGTGGCCGGGCAGATCACCGCCATGGTCGAGCCATCGACGGCCGGCACCCAGCGTCCGCCGACGAACATCGCATCGGGCGCTCGCCGGTCGAGTGCGGGATAGCGAAACGGCATGCTCACGAACGTCCTGTCAGGTGGGTCGTGCTGGCGGCGGCGCGCGGCGGACGCGCGACGCCGCCCTGCACGAGGTGATCGGCTTGTCTGGGAGAACGGTGGTTACTGGGTGAGCAGCTTGCTGATCTGGGTCGTGGTGCTCGTCACGGCGGCCTGCTTCGCCGGGTCGGTGACGAAGGCCGTCGTGGCCCCAGCCGGCACGACGCTGGGCAGATCGTCGTTCGACTTGAACTCGTACTTCAGCTGCTGCGCCTGGCCCTCTGCGCTGCCCAGCCAGGACAGGAAGCACGCTGCCGCATTCGGGTGCTTCGCTCCCTTGAGGATCACGCCGTACTTGTCCTGCGAGCTGACGACGTCCAGGTAGGCGATCGCGATCGGCGCGCCCGACTTCTGCTGCTGGATGATCGCCGACGCGGTGGCGCTCGTGGTCAGCAATGCCTCGCCGCTAATGACCTTGGTGATGCTGTCGGTCGTGCCCTGCACGACTACCGGCTTGTCCGTCGACTTGAACTGGTTGAACCAGGTCATCGTCTTCGACTCTCCCCACACGTCGGCAAGCACGCCGAGGTAGGTCCCGCGGGGGTCGGCGATGACCTTGCCGCTCCACTTGGAGTTGATGAGCTGGTCCCAGGTCGTCGGCAGATCCGACTTCGGGACGAGCTTGGTGTTGTAGCCGATGCCGAGTAGATCCCGGAAGACTCGGAAGGTGTTGACTCCGTTGTATGTCAGCAGCAGGTTGGTCGGGATGCCGAGCTGCTTGTAGTCGACGTTACTGATCATGCCTTGGTCGAACAGCGGCTGCGCCGAGGCCAGGTCCGTCGTCACCGCGTCCGCGCTGAGCGCATGCCGCGCTTGTGCCTCGGTGATGAGCTGCTGCGTCTCGTCGTTGGGTGTCGCGGACGTGTACTTGACCTTGATGCCGGGGTGGGCTTGCTCGAAGACCGCCGCTTCCTTCGCGAATACATCCGGATCCGTGCGTGAGACGAAGTTGAGCGTCCCCTCCTTGGTGCCAGCCGTGCATGCGGCGGACGCGGTCAGGGCGCTGGCCGGTGCGGGCGACTGGCCCGCCGCGCCGGCACCGGAGCCCGTTCCGCTGCTGCAGCTGGTCACGGTCAATACGGCACATCCGGCAGCGGCAATTGCTGGGATCCAGCGGGCACGAGGTCGTTTCGCGGCCATCGAGTCTCCTTCGAGAGGTGAGCGGTCTTGGGCGGTGAACCTCGCGCCGTCGGTCGATGCCGAACGCGATCCATCTTCACCTGAGACGTCGTTGTCGCGTCGTGAACCCTATGCGCGTCACTTCATTGTGCGCAACTACATTGCGCTAGATGAAATGCCGTCTAACGATGTGGACCAATCGCTCTGTCTGACGCAGGCGTTTCCTCCGCCTGCCGAAGCCGATCAGCCAGAGTGCGAGACTGGCGAAGGGCGACAACCGGGGGACAGAGCGACCTCCGCTGGATGGGAGTAATCGTGTCCGAGGGTCCGATTCGGCTGGCGATTGTGGGCAGTGCATGGCGGGCCGAATTCTTCCGCCGAGTCGCCGGCCTCTTGCCGGAGAGCTTCACGCTGGTCGGGGCAGCAGTGCGACGCCCGGAGATCGCCGCCCAGGTCCGCTCCGAGTGGTCCGTGCCGGCGTATCTGTCCCCGGCGGAACTCGTGAGCCAACAGCGCCCCGAGCTCGTGGTGGTCGCGGTGCCATGGGCAAGAACCCCCGACGTGGTTCGCGCGCTCGTCGAAGCCGGTTGTGCAGTGCTCTGCGAGACTCCGCCCGCGCCTGACCGGGACGGGCTGAGGGCGCTGTGGGCCGATGTCGGCGCAAGCCATAGGGTCCAGGTCGCCGAGCAGTATCCGCTGATGCCCGGCCACGCCGCCCGAAAGGCGCTCATCGACGGTGGCCTGATCGGGACGCCGACCTCGGTGCAGGTTTCCTCGACCCACGGTTACCACGCGGTGTCGATCATGCGGGGATTGCTCGGCGTGCGGCCCGCGGCCGCCACCGTGACCGGGAGCCGATTCATAGCTCCGCTGGTCGATCCGCTCACGCGGGACGCCTGGACCGACGACAACCACCCGAAGCCGGCCGTGACGACCCTCGCGACGATCGACTTCGGCGACGGCCGGTGCGGGCTCTACGACTTCACCGACAACCAGTGGCACAACCAGCTGCGGCACCGTCGGATCGTGATCCGGGGGAGCCATGGTGAGATCGCCGACGACAATGTGGTCCGGCTCGCCGCCGGCCGGACGATCCTGCGCTCGCCGCTCGTTCGTTCTCAGCTCGGCTACGACCTGAACCTCGACGGCTACGACACCGAGCACCTGTCGTTCGAGGGTGCCGTGGTCTGGCGCAACCCGTTTCTCGGACTGCGACTGATGGACGAGGAGATCGCGATCGCGTCGCTGATGACGGCCACCGCCGCATGGGCGCGCGACGAAGGGCCCGAGCCTTATCCGCTAGCCGAAGCTTGTCAGGACCACCTGCTGTCACTGGCCATCGAGCAGGCGTGCGACACGGGCGCCCCGATCCACACTGAGGTAGAGCCGTGGGCGTGAGATCCGTCGTCAGTCGGTCAGCTCGGTGGCCGAGCGCCCGCCCCGTTCGACCAGCCAGGCCACGACCTCGTCGGCATTGCTGCGCCGGGCCGCGTCCAGGGGCGTCATGGGTTCCCAGGGCGGCAACCAGTCGATCAGCGCGCCCCGCTCGAGCAGGAACTCCGCCGCCTCCGGCCGGCCTCCGTGGCAGGCGCCCCAGAAGGCATGGTTGACGACCTCGCCCTGCGGCCGCGCATCGGCGTCGAAGGCCTCCGTAAGCCGGTCCAGCAAGCCCAGCGTCGCGGAGTCGACGAGCGTGGGCGTCGCACCGCGCGCAATGAGACGGTGCGCGGCCGCCCAATTGCCGAACGCGCGGGCATCGGCGAGCGGCGTCCCCCCGCCGATCACCGCGCCTGGCGCCTCGATGTCGGCGCCGAGGTCGATGAGGGCGTCCAGCACGGGGACGTCGTCACTACTGGCCGCCCAATGCAGCGGCGTCTCCTCGTGGGGTCCGACGAAGCGGGCGTTGACGTCCGCTCCGGCGGATACGAGCACGCGCACAACCTCGGGGCCGTTGCGGAAGTTGCCCGGCCAATCGGTGGCGACGTGAAGGAGCGTGCGGGACATACCGTCCGGGTCGTCGTCGCCGAGTCGTGCTTTGACGAGATCAGGGTGCTCGTCGAGCAGTCGCTTCAGCAGATCGACGTCACCGGAATGGATGGCTTCGGCGACGGTGATGGCGAGCGGGTGTTGTGTGGCGAGCGTCGTGATGAGGTCCTCCCAGCGGACGAATCCCCTCCCGGCCACCGTAGCCAATCTCGCGGTGATGGACACCTCAGCGGCACGCAGTGGCCGGGTACGTCTTCAGGTTCGCGGCAGGCGAGTGTCCCCAGCGCGGTACAGCGTCGCGACGCCGGCCATCAGGACGATCAGCCCGACCCCGTTACGCAGCGCCGTCGCATAACCGAGATGCGCGACGTCGATGAACGGGTAGGGGTACCAGTCGCTTGCCGCACCGTGCGCGAGTGTGTACGCGATGTAGAGGGCGGGCCAGATCAACGCGAGCAGGATCGTGTCCTCGCCGATGCGCGGCCGCGGTCCGAACATGACCCAGCCCACGATCGTCATGATCGGGGCCATGTAGTGCAGCCCGGCGTTGGTCCACGCGGTGACGCCGTGCGGGTCGTGCTGCGGCGCGAGCAGCACCGCGTACGTCACCAACGTCACGGTGATGCCGAACAGCGCGTCCAGGCGGAGCACCCGCCACAGCCGTCCGTCGCGGTCGGCGCGCACCGCAAGCATCGCTGCCGTGATCATCACCAGGAGGTTCGACTCGATGGTGAAGTAGCTGAAGAAGCGGATCACCCTGGTCGCGACGGGCGGTGCGTCCGTCGACAACAGCGGGTTGTGCCCGTCGGCCACAAGCACGAGTTCGATGGTCACGCTGACGAGGGCGACCAGGGCGGTGAGGGCGTGCCACGCCTGGGCGACGCGCAGCCGCGCCGGCGGAGCCGTCATGTCGCGCAGCGTAGTGCCCGACCGGCCCCGAACTCGTCAGGCGGACGGGGGCGTGCCGCCGGTCGAATCGTCCGGACTTTGCGCCTCGCGGGCGCGGCGGCGCTGCTCCTCGGCGCGGGCCTGCAGGGTGGCCAGGAACTCCTCGTCGTCGTCGGGGTTGCTGGCCCGGCTCGGCGTGCGGGCGCCCGCCGGTGGGAACAAGCCTCTGCCGGCCGGCCGGCTGCCGCGCTGCGAATTCCAGGTGCGGCCGGCGATCAGCCACGCGATCGAGCCGATGTCGGACAGCAGGATGACGATGAACAGCCACGCGATCTTGGGCAGATTGCGGCATTCGGCCTCGGGCGTGGTGATGACATCGATGATGCAGAAGATCCACACACCCAGAGCGATGACACCCAGCGCTCCATCGAACAGCAGCATCGGCCCTCCGTAGGCTCCCGAGATCCATCCCCAGGCTACGCGCGCGGGCGGTGTCCCGCCTGTGCAAGGTAGGTTCGCGTCCGTGCCTCGGCTCGGTGATCTGATCACGGCCCTCGAGGGGTGGTTCGACCCCCGGTGGGCCGAGTCCTGGGACGCCGTCGGTCTGGTGTCCGGTGACCGGGATGAGAACGTCGAGCGGGTGCTGCTGGCCGTCGACGCCGTTCCTTCGACTGTGGGCGAGGCTGTCGACGCCGCCGCGCAACTGCTGGTCACGCACCACCCGCTGCTGCTCACCGGGGTGCATGGGGTGCCGGCTGACGACCCGAAGGGCGGGCTCGTCCATCGGATGATCCGGGCGGGAGTCGCCCACTACGTTGCGCACACGAACGCCGACGTCGCCACGCCCGGGGTGTCGGACGCGCTGGCCGACCGGCTCGGGCTCACCGCGCTGCGTCCGCTCCAGGCCCAGGACGAGGAACCGCTGGACAAGCTCGTCGTGTTTGTCCCGCTCGATTCGGAGGCCACGCTGATCGACGCGCTCGCGGCCGCCGGAGCCGGTCGGCTCGGCGACTACGACCGCTGCGCGTGGACGACCACCGGCACCGGCACGTTCCGTCCTCTCGAAGGTGCCGATCCGACGATCGGGTCGGTGGGCGAGATCGAGCAGGTGGCCGAGTCCCGGGTGGAGATGGTCGTCCCGCAGCGGGTGCGCGCGTCGGTGATCGCCGCTTTGCGCGGCGCGCATCCGTACGAGGAACCCGCCTTCGACCTGCTCGCCCAGGCGCCGATGCCGGGACGCCGCGGCACGGGCCGAGTGGGCGAGCTCGCCGCGGCCGTGACGCTCGCCGAGTTCACTGCGCACGCGGCCAGGGCGCTGCCGCCGACGACGTGGGGTGTGCGGGCCGCGGGCGATCCGGCCCGGCTGGTGCGCACCGTCGCAGTGTGCGGCGGGTCGGGCGGCGCGCTGATCGAGGACGCCCGACGCGCGGGAGCGGACGTCTTTCTGACCGCCGATCTGAAGCACCACTCCGTCGTCGAGGCCGTCACCGAGCGGGGCGGCGGGGGCATGGCGGTGGTCGATGCCGCGCACTGGGCGACCGAGGCGCCGTGGCTGGATGCCCTCGCCGGTGCGCTGCGTCAGCGGTTCGCCACTACCGTGGACGTTCGAGTGTCCCGTCAGGTCACCGATCCATGGACGGTGCACGTCCCGTCCCAACCCGAAGCGAGTCCGATCAGCACGTGAATGCCGACAACGCCACCCAGCTGCGACTGCTCGATCTTCAGGCGGCCGACACGGCCCTGGCACAGCTTGCCCACCGCCGGCGCTCGTTGTCCGAACTAGCCGCGATCGCCGACCGGCAGACCCGGGCCACCGACCTGCAGAACGCGGTCGTGGACGCCCAGACGAAGGTCGCCGACATCCAGGTCGAGCAGCGCCGGTTGGAGAACGACGTCGACACCGTCCGGGCGCGCGCCGGCCGGGACGAGGCCCGCCTGCAGGCTGGTGGGCTGCCGGCGCGCGAGCTCGAGAGCCTGCAACACGAGATCGTCTCGCTCGCCCGGCGGCAGTCGAACCTCGAGGACGAGGTGCTCGACGTCATGGAGCGCGCCGAGCAGGCCGAGTCCGAGCTCAAGGACGCCGCGACGCAGCACGAAGCCGTCACCGCCGAACTGCGCGAGCTCGAGGCAACGCGCGATGCCGTCTTCGCCGAGATCGATGCCGTCGCCGGCGAGCGCGGGCCGGAGCGCGACTCGATCGCGGCCGGGCTGCCCGCCGACCTGCTGGCGCTGTACGAGAAGGCGCGGGCGCACGGCGGGACGGGTGCGGCGCAACTGCGGCACCGTCGCTGCGAGGCCTGCCACATCGAGCTGTCCGGCAGCGAGCTGTCGGCGCTGCGCTCCGCGGCCGAGGACGCCGTCGTGCGGTGTGACAACTGCCGCGCGATCCTCGTCCGCACCGCCGAATCGGGCCTGTGAGCGAGCTTGCGAGCGAACCGTCGAGCACAGCAGCAGGCGAAGCCTGACCCCGAGCGCAGCGAGGGCACGCGATGAGCGTCGACTTCGTCATCGTCGAGGCCGACGGCGGCTCACGTGGCAACCCGGGACCGGCCGGGTACGGTGCGGTCGTCCTGGACGGGGCGACCCGCGCCGTCCTCGTCGAGCGGGCCGAGTCGCTGGGCACCGAGACGAATAACGTCGCCGAGTACCGCGGCCTGATCGCCGGCTTGACGGCCGCGCGCGACCTCGGCGCGCGGCGCGTGGCGGTGCGGATGGACTCCAAGCTCGTCGTTGAGCAGATGTCCGGACGCTGGCAGATCAAACATCCGTCGATGCGCCCGCTCGCCCGTGAGGCAGCTGACCTGCTCGCTTCGTTCGACGAGGTCACCTTCGAGTGGATTCCGCGCGAGAAGAACAAGCTCGCGGACCGGTTGGCCAACGAGGCGATGGACCGGGCCGCGGGCAGGCCCGTGCGTGCCGCCGCTGCGCCGACCACGGCACCGCCGATGTGGGCTCCGCCGACCGACGTCCGTACTCGGCTCGTCCTCGTCCGGCACGGCTCGACACAGCACTCAGCGGCGAACCGCTTCTCCGGTCGCAACGACCTTGCCCTGGACGAGCCCGGCCGGCGGCAGGCCGCCGCGCTCGCCAACCGCGACTTCGGCAAGGTCGCCGCGGTCGTGAGCTCGCCGCTGCGCCGGGCGGTGCAGACCGCCGATGCGATCGCGACCCGGCTCGGGCTCGAGGTCGAGGTCGTCGACGACCTGGCCGAGACCGACTTCGGCACGTGGGAGGGGTTGACCTTCGCCGAGGCGCGCACCCAGAACCCGGTCGAGCTGAGCGCGTGGCTGGCCTCGCCCGACACCGCGCCACCCGGCGGGGAATCGTTCACGACGGTCGGCCGCCGGGTGCGCCGCGGCCGCGAGGCCGTGATCGCTGCCCACCTGGGCGACGTCGTCGTAGTCGTCACCCACGTCACGCCGATCAAGCTGCTATTGCGGTTCGCGTTGGACGCGCCGCCATCGGCGATGTTCCGGCTGTTCCTCGACACGGCGTCGGTGTCGATGATCGACTACTTCGCCGATGGCAACTCGTCGGTGCGGCTGATGAACGACACCAGTCACCTGCGCGGGTAGGTCAGACCCCGACCACCGTCACACTCGCCCACAATGCGGCGGTCGCCAGGGCGAGCAGCGCCGGCACCGTCAGCAGACCGAACAGGTGAAACTCGGCCGCTCTGGGTCGAACATCGGCCGGAAGCAGCCGACGCCACAGCAAGGTGGCGAGCGAACCCGGATACGTTGCGTTGGGGCCGATGTTGACGCCGAGCAGGACCGCGAGGACCCAGGCCGGATGGCCGGCCACGATCGGCGCCAACGCGAGCGTCGCGGGCAGATTGTTGACCAGGTTCGCGAGCACGGCGGCCGCGGCCGCGAGCCCGAGCAGAGCCAGGAACGACGTGCTGGACGGGACGACGTGGCGCAGTGCGTTCTCGAGGCCGTGCCGCGTCACGCCGTCGACGACGATCGCCAGGGCCAGCACGAACGCGCAGAAGCCGGGCGACGCCTCCATGAGCAGCTTGGGCACCCGGACGTCGCGGCGGGCGACGCGGGGGACCAGGAGCGCCACGCAGCCGACGAGCGCGGCCCACGCCGGCGACACGTGCACCGATGACGCGATGACGAACAACGAGACCGTCACCGCGAGTACGCCGAGCGCGTAGCGGGGGGCGGGCGGGGTCTCGTGCGAGACAGACCCGCGCTCGACCAGGTCGCGACGGAAGAACATGCGCAGCGCGCCCCACTCCGCCGCGCACACGAGCACCCACGGCAGCAGCATCAGCGCGGTGAACCGTCCGAATGACAGACCGGAGGCACCGAACGCGAGGAGATTGGTCAGGTTCGAGACCGGCAACAGCAGCGATCCGCTGTTGGCGAGTCGCGTGCACGCGTAGGCATGCGGACGTGCGGCCACCCGCATCGTCGCGACCGTGGTGAGCACCACCGGCGTAAGCAGGACGACTGTCGCGTCGAGGGTGAGAGTTGCAGTGACGCCAGCGGCCAGGGCGACGACCAGCCCGAGCAGCCGGCGCGGTTCGCCCCGGCTGGCGCGGGCCGCCCGGGAGCCGAGGTAGGCGAAGACGCCGGCCTCGGCGCACAGGTGGCCGAAGACCAGGATCGCGGCGAGGAACCCGACCGTCGGGCCGATCTCGCGCAGCGTCCGCCCGGCGTCGTCGGCCGGCACGATGCCCAGCACGACCAGCAGCCCGGCCGCGGGGACCGCGACGACGGCCTCAGTCAGGCCGCGCGGGCGCAGTACCGCGAAGGCAAGGCTGATGACGAGCAGTGCGACCGCAATGGTCTCTGCGGCCGCGCCGGGCACTACAGGAGTTCCGTGCCTTCGAACTTCCCGAGCTCCTCGCGGTAGAGCTCGATGCCCATACCGTTCGGGTCCCGGAAGTAGAGGCTGTCGTCGGCGCCCCGGTCGGGTCCGAGGTACTCGATGTTCTCGGCCTCGAGCTTGGCCCGGGCCGTTTCGAAGGCATCGGACGTCACCGAGATCGCCATGTGCTGCAGGGCGCCGATCGTCTCCCGGTAGGCCTCGTGGTCCAGGCCGGGGAAGTCGAAGAAGCCGAGCAGGTTGGAATTGCCGAGGTCGAAGAAGAAGTGGCTCGACCCCGCGTAGTCCCGGTTCTCGACGAGTTCCACGAGCGGGAAGCCGAGCAAGCCTTGGTAGAAGCGGATCGTCTCTTCGACGTTCTTGCACACGAAGGCCGCATGGTGGATTCCGCGCGCGGTCGTCGCGGGACGTTCGGACTTGTCGCGCAGGTACTTGTCGCGCAGTTGCGTGCGCCGCGCGCGGACCGCGGCGAGGTCGTCTCCAGTGGGTTCAGGCATGCCTCGACCCTAGCGACGCGGGTACGATTCTGGTCGCGGCGGACGAGCCGACCGGACGGCCGCGGCGCGATCAACCGATCGCGGCGAGGAAAGTCCGGACTCCACAGGGCAGGGTGGTTGCTAACGGCAACCCGGGGTGACCCGCGGGACAGTGCCACAGAAAACAGACCGCCGGCGCGCGAGCGCCGGTAAGGGTGAAACGGTGGTGTAAGAGACCACCAGCGCGCCGGGTGACCGGGGCGGCTAGGTAAACCCCACCCGGAGCAAGATCAAGAAGGACCGGCTTGCCGGTTCGCGTAGGCGTTCGAGGGCGGCCCGCCCGAGCCTGCGGGTAGATCGCACGAGCCTGCCGGCGACGGCAGGCCTAGATGGATGGCCGTCACCCGGTGCGCAAGCGCCGGGTACAGAATCCGGCTTAGAGGTCGACTCGTCCGCCGCCCTGCTGGGTTGTCCGCCGCGTCCGCCGTGTCGGCCGCTTCGGATGCGGGCGGTGGCGGACGATGACGGGATCCTCGGCCAGCGGGAAATACAGCGCGCGGCGCTTGGCCAGGCCTCGAAGCTGCCAATTGAAGGGGATCGTCGCCCGCTTGAGCCGGTTGTGGACGCGGCAGAGCGCCTGCCCGTTGGCGATCGCCGTCTGTCCACCGCGCGAGTGCGGATGGACGTGATCTGCCTCGAGCTGCTCTGTCCGCGAGCATCGACGGGTGATCCAGCCGTGGTGCTCGCAGCGCCCACCGGCACGCCGCAGGATCACGGCCTTGTCGGTACGAGAGAACCGTCGGATCGGATCTCGATTGGTCTTCGGATGCGCGACGCTGTGGACGAACTGGATGCCCACCAGGAACACGAATACGGCGAAGCCGAGGACGGTCCAGGGCGACGACGTCACACCCGTCCATAAGCCGTGCCACAGCGGGTCGAGCACGTCATGCACATCCAGGCTGGGCGTACCTGGGGGAGAAGGCGTCACGGTGGGGGCCACGAATTACTCCTGCGTCGGTCGGCCCCCGCCGGCTTCAAGATCGTAAGACCCAGCCCACCGCCGCGCCAGCCCGACAGATCGCCGACCATGCGAGACGAGCACAGCTTCAAGTCGGCATCGGTGCGTCGTTATGTGCGTGACGCTCGGCCGGCAAAGAGAACGGCCGGCACCGGGCTGTGTGCCCGATGCCGGCCGCTCTGCCCCAGATGCGAGGACTACTTGTGGTCCGGATTGCCGGTCGGCTGGACGTCCGCGCCGGGCACCTGGTCCGGCACGAGCACCTCGGTCGACCAGTTCTGCTTGGCCGACCATTTCCCCCACGCGGCTGCACCGCACTCGTGCTGGCTGTAGTAGGTGTGCACGACCGCGCCGTGCTTGGCGTACGGCTGATCACGAGCGTCGGGTTGCGGTGCCCGTCGACATGGTCGACGCCGTTCTGCGAGTCCACCTCGATGACGAAGATCGCACCGCTCTTCCAGTCCATGCTGTGGGAGATGGTGTCCACGATGCGCCCGACCGCCTGGTCGTTGTCGGACGTGGGCCTCCGGGGCAGGCTGTTGGTCTTGTCCGGTGCCGCGAAGTTGCTATGGAACATCGCGGCGCGGTACTGGTCCGGGCGCGGCAGGCACCTCAGGTGCGCAGGCCGCCCGGGATGTGCCGTTCGGCGTTCGGGTGGGGAGCTCCGGCGCGGAGTAGCGTGACCGGCGCGAGTGGCTGGCCCAATTGTCGGGCCACCGGTCGGCGGTGAGGATCGAGTGTGAGCGCCCGTTCGGTCAAGGCGTGGGAGATCGCGGCCGAGTCGTTCGGCTTGGCCGTGACGCCTCGCGTGCGGCCGAATCCGGTGCTGTGGCTCTGGTACGCGTACTGGGGGCCGCTGCCGCGACGCCATGCGATCTGGGTCCTGTACGACGCGACGTGTTCATCGTGGGTCGCCCGGCACATCGCGCGCATCCTCGCTGCAGCGGCGCTGCCGATCGCCGCGATCGCGATCTTCCTACCGGGCGCCCCCCAGGTCCGTGCGTCGACCGCCTTCGTGGCTGGAGCCTGCGCGGTGCTCTTCACAGCGGTCTGGATCAACGAGTCGACCGAGCACCGGTTGGTCCAGGCGGGGTACGAGTGGGCTCTAGGTTCAGCGCTCCGCGTCAAGCGCGACGAGATCGCTCAGCGGCTGCGTAGCTGGTGAGGTCGCCCGGCGCGAAACCGGAGCGTGACCCGATCGAGCAACGAATTGCCGCCGGTGTCGGGCGGATCAGCGGCGAATCCGGATTGGTCGGCGAGCAGAAGGTCCGGCAGTCCTCGATCGCGCCGACCAGCAGGTCGTGCAGCAGTCGATCCGGATCCGGCACGCACGCCTGTGCGATTCCTTCGGTGGCGCAGGCGAGGATAGCTGGAGCGGTCTGTCGACGAAACAGGCGCCTGGACACGCGGATCGCGCGGCGGTGACGCTGCGCCCGCGCTGTCGCATGGGGAGCGCGCTGGAGTGCGTCCCGGCTCGGCGGGCTCATCGGAGAGCCCGGCCGACCCTCCAACTCGGCAAGGAGCCGCTCGCAGTTCAACACGGCCACGGCCATCACCCATTGCCGCTGTTCGGCCACGACCGGCAGCGCCGTCCTCGCGGCCCGCAGCGCGATCATGACATCGACGCGCAGGTCCGGGCTGGTTAGGCCGATCACGTCCGGGACCAGCCCGACCAGCACCTGCCGTCGCTCATCGCTGGTGTGGTCGTTCACGGCGCGAGCCAGCTCGGCGAGCAGCGGATGGGTGCAGGCCGGATGGTCGCTCCACCGTTCACCGGCAAGGTAGGACGCGAACTCCATGAAGCACGCGCCCCGACGCGGTCCGCGGTGCTTTCCTCGAGACAGCAGCGGGACAAACTCGATCGAATAGTTTCGCTTCATCGGCGTGCCGATCATCCACTGGTACGAGTCAGTTAACAGTCTGCCCCGAATCTCGGCATACCGCGCCACTCGACCCGACCGAGTTTGCCGAGCAGACGGTTCCGCGTCTACTCGACGTTGCCGAGGCCGGCACCGACCTGAAGCTCGTCCTCGCGCTCGACCCGGTCGAGCTGGTCCAGTTCGGGTTGTGCGATCTCGCCTCGGTCGGCCGCGTCGAGGGCGCGGTGCACGGTGGTGAGCACGACGGCGGCGAGCAGGATTGTTGCGGCGCCGATCAGGAACGGGACGTGGGCGTTGTAGTGCTCGACCAGCTTCGCGGCAGCGTAGGGAGCCAGCCCGCCGCCGATGAACCGTACGAAGCCGTAGGTGGCGGCGGCGACCGGACGTTCGACCGGGGCGATGCTCATGACCGCGGTGGTGACGAGTGTGTTGTTCACGCCGAGGAACGCGCCAGCAACGATGACCGAGGTGATTACCAGTGCCACGTTGTGCGGCCAGATGCCGATGACGGCGAGGTCGACCGCCAGTAGGGCGAGGTTGACGTAGAGGGTGCGGGGGGTGCCGAAGCGGGCTTTGAGCCGCGGCGCGCCGAACACGGCGAAGCTGGCGACGAGTACGCCCCAGGCGCAGAACACCGCGCCCAGGCGCAGCGGGGAGAGGTGCATCAGGAACGGGGAGTAGCCGAGCAGGGTGAAGAAGCCCCAGTTGTAGAGCAGGCCGACGACGCTGGTCGTGGCCAGGCTGCGGTGCCGGAGCGCTTTGAGGGGTTCGGTGATGCTCTCCCGCCGTGCCGGCGGCGGGGTCTTCGGTAGCAGCATCAGTGTCGCGATCAGGGAGATGGCCATGAGGGCGGCGACGCCGAAGAACGGGCCGCGCCAGCTGATATTGCCGAGCAGGCCGCCGAGCAGCGGTCCGGTGGCGATGCCGACGCCGAGCGCCGCCTCGTAGAGCACGATGGCGCCGGCGAAGCCGCCGCTGGCCGAGGCGACGATCACCGCTAGGGAGGTGGCGATGAACAGGGCGTTGCCCAATCCCCAGCCGGCCCGGAAGTCGATGATGCCGGTGATGCTTCCCGCGGTGCCGGCCAGCGCCGCGAAGACGACGATCAGCACCAGCCCGGTGATCAGTGTTCGCTTGGCCCCGATCCGGCTCGACACCCAGCCGGTGACCAGCATCATCACGGCCGTGACGACCAGGTAGCTGGTGAACAGCAGTTCGACCTGGCTCGGGCTGGCGTGCAGCTTGCCGGCCAGCGACGGCAGGATCGGGTCGACCAGGCCGATGCCCATGAAGGAGATGACGCACGCGAACGCGACCGCCCACACCGCCTTGGGCTGCTTGAACGGGTTTCCGGTCGATGCGTGTTCGGTCACGAGTCGTTCTCCCAAGGTTGTAAGTGGTGGCGTGCTCAGGGCACGACCACCACGACGGGTGCGTCATTGCGGCAGGTGAGCCGGTGGCTGAGCGAGCCGGCGAGCCGGTGCAGCATCTTGGCCGACCGGCCGACCACGACGAGTTCGGCGTTCAGTGCGCGTGCGACCTCGGTGACGGCATGGGTGACCTCGCCGTGTCCGGTGACGAAGCTGACGAGCACGCCCACCTCGCGGGCGCGCCGCTCCGCCTCGTCCTTCAGTTCAGTGGCAATCTCTTGTCGCGCCGTCTCCAGGCCGGTGTAATCGAACGGCACGCCGAACCCGGCCGCGGGCTCCGCCAACGGCATGACGTGGACGGCCACGAGCTTGCAGTTGCCGCGGACCGCGACTCCGGCCGCCCAGGCAAAGGCGTCCCAGCTCGTCGGTGAGCCGTCGAGTCCGACGACGATGACGCGCGGGGCGGTGTTGATCCCGGTGTCGCTGTCCCGTTGCGGGGTTGCGGATGTGTCTTGAGCCATCGCGATCACCTCGGACCCTCGGCCAGCAACTCGACCAGGTGGTTGATCGCGGGCAGCGCACGGTGCAGTGCCGTTGCCTCGTCCTCCGGGAGTTTGTCGATGAACGCTGTCAGGGCCTCGGCACCCGCGCGACGGACGCTGCGAAGGTGTTCCCGCCCAGCCGGGGTGATCGTCACCAGCACGACCCGGGCGTCGGCGGCATCACGGCGACGTTCCGCGAGGCCTAGGTCCACAAGTTGATTGACCAGGACGGTCATCGACGGCTGCGTGACCTCTTCGCTGACGGCGAGGTCGGTCAACCGGCGCGGACCAGTCCGTTCGAGGGTGGCGAGCGTGACCGTCGTGGTCAGGCTCAGCGTCCGGTTCCGCCTCCGGATCGAGCCCGCCGCTAACGCGTGCAGCGCCTGCCCCAGAACCTCGCTTCGCTTCGTCACCTTGCAATCATAGCCACTTATATATAGTTCAGCCAATGTAATGGGCCGGACGCAGGGCGCATTAGCCTTGGCGCATGCGCAATTTCACGGTGACCGAGGACGTGCGTGACTACGCCGTCGGCCACGGCAGTTGGCAGCCGAACGACGTCGTTGCCCAGCTCCGCTCGGACACGCAGGCGCTCGGCGGTGTCGCCGGCATGCAGATCGGCGATGACCAGGGGCAGCTGTTGACGATGCTGGCCCGACTCGTCGGGGCTCGCCGCGCAGTCGAGGTGGGCACCTTCACCGGCTACTCGAGTCTGTGTATCGCCCGGGGCCTGGCCGAGGGCGGCACGCTGCTGTGCTGCGATATCAGCGAGGAGTGGACGGCCATCGCGCGGCGTGCCTGGCAGCGTGCCGGCCTCAGTGATCGCATCGAGCTGCGCATTGCCCCGGCCCTGGAGACCTTGCGCGCACTGCCGTCTCGAGCCGACATCGATCTGGTGTTCATCGATGCCGACAAGGCCGGCTATGCCGCCTACTGGGACGAACTGGTACCTCGGGTACGCGCGGGCGGCGTCCTGCTCGCCGACAACGTCTTGTGGAGCGGGGAAATCGTCGATGCAAGTGTCACCGACGGTGACGTGGCCGCCCTTCGGGCATTCAATGACAAGGTGGCTGCGGACGGCCGGGTCGAGGTCGTGGTCTTGACGGCATTCGACGGGCTCACGATCGCGCGCAAGCGGTAATTGCGACCTCACCGTTCCGGAGCAAGAGTGCGGTGAGCTCGACGCGATCTCCGCGTCCGTGACCTATGGCTGGGGCATGATCCCGGTCCGGGCTCAGATCCGGGAAACCGAGTGGAATACGGTTGTTACGAGTTGCCCGCCGCCAAGCTCCGGGGGCCGGCGCCAGGATCCGCAGCATCGCGTCCTTGGCCAGGACGGTGCCGACCACACCGGTCACGAGCATCGCGTGCGGGTTCCGGACCACCGACCACCACGAGTACCGGCCCTGCTGCATAAGCGCCGGCGCCGGCTGCCGCCGTGCGACGTTCGGCGCGGGCATCCGCCAGGCTGCCGGGTCGGCCAGCGGCGGCGACCAGCGGGTGCAGATCCGCGTGGCGTCCAACGCGTTGAGAACGGACATCGGGGCTCCTCGGCCAGCGCGCGGTGGGCGACGGCGTGGTTGGAAGTCACGCCACCACTGAGGAGCGCGCTTGCTGCGTCCTGATACCGATAAGACCTCCGAGCCCATTGACAACGGTTGTCGACCGGAGTCTTGTGGTTGCTTTAACAACCAGTGCGGCGCGAACCGATGCGGGCATCGGCCAATGTGCTCGATCTGCCCGCGCTGCCCAGGACTGCCTGGGGTGAGCGGCATGGGCGAGTGGGACGCAACGACCTACGAAGGCAAGGACACCATCCTGCGCGTCGTCCGCAAGCAGGCCGACCGACTGTTCGAGATGGTGGCCGCTCCTGAAGTGTGGGAGCGCGAGACCGCCTGTGCGCGGTGGTCCACGCGCGACGTCGTCGGGCATCTCGTCGACACGATCGAGGGCTACTTCGCCGCGTTCGACGCGGTTCACTCGCACACCGATCCCGCCCCGCCTCACGGGCTCGCGGCCATGAGCCAGGTGGCGGGGGACCAGGCCATCGCGTTCCGCGACGCGTCCCAGGCCGAGATGCTGGAGCGGCTGCAGACGGACTTCGCCAAGGTGATGGAACTGCTCGACGGGATCGGTCCGGACGACTGGACCGGGCTGATCGTGACGCATCCCTACATGGGCCCGGTGCCGGCCTACATGTACGCGGCCGGACAGCTCATGGACTTCGGCGTGCACTCGTGGGACATCCGCGAGGGCAGCGGCCGCGCGCACGCGATGGACGGCGACGCGGCCGACCTGCTCGTGCCGTTCATGTTCGTGCTCTGGCAGTTCACCATCCGCGCGGACGCCGACACCTCGCCGTTCGAGTTGGGGATCCGGGTCACCAGCGGCCACAACGCGGGCGACTTCCGGGTCAGCGTCACTCCGGACGGGATGACCTACGAGCCGGGCGCGGTCGACGACCTGCCGTGCGTGCTGGAGTTCGACGCGGGCAGCCTGGTGCTGACGACGTTCGGGCGGTGCAACACCGGCACGGTGCGGGGCGACGCGGCGATCGGGGAGCGCTTCCTGAACCTCTTCTTCCGGGTCTGAGCGACGCCACTAGCGGTGGTTAGGGTCGATCCGGTAGTCGGTCGAACGATCGACGTCGTGGTAGACGGCCATTCCGATCGGCCGGCGCTGTTCCTCGGCGATGTGGCCGAGGAGCCCGGCGGTCCTGGCCAGCAGGGCGAACCCGCGCAGCGTCTCCACCGGGAACCCGAGATCGGCGAGCGCCGCCCCGCACACCCCGGCACCGTTGAGCGGGAGCGTGCGACCGAGGATCGCGGGGTGTACCCGGCCGATGGCCTCGAACAGCCGCAGGTGCGCGCCGTACACGCCGGACTCCGTGGCAATAGCGATGAGCACCGGCGTGCGCGGGTCTCCGGTCTTGTGCACCGGGTGCCCCAGACCGGGAAGCACGCGGCGCGCCGCTCGCGCCTCGGTGACTATCCGGCCGGCCAGGGCGTCGAACGCCGCGTCGTCCGCCAATGCCGGACCTGGGTACGAGGCCAGCCCTTCGGACAGCATGCGGCCGCAGTCCTCGGTCGTGCCGAGGAAGCGGGAACCGCCGCCGAGCAAGCCCGCGGCCAGCGCGCCTTGCACCGACTCCGGGGCTCCGGTCAGCGTCAGCCGGGCGGCGATCGCCGAGGGCGTGAGGCCGTGGTCGGCGAGCGCGACGAGCACGGCCTCGAAGACGCGGAGCTCACCGGCGGACGGCCGCCGGCCCGCCACCAGCCAGAACGCGAGTTCACCGAAGCCGACCTGACCCATGAGCTCGCCGGCGAGGTCGTGGCCGAGCAGGGTGATCGAGTCCGCGTCCGAGCGACCGATGGAGGTGGGGTACTGGGTCACGGCGTGGCTCCTTGCTCGGCGTCGTACTCGTCGGCCGGATGGCCCGCTGGCAGTTGATGCTTGGCGACGCGTTGGGTCGGCGTGCGCGGCAACGCCTCCATCTGCTGCCAGTAGCGCGGCACCTTGAAGGGTGCCAGCCGCTCGGCGGCCCACCTCCGCAGGGCCGTGAAGTCGGCGGGCCCGGTCGTCACGACGAAGGCCTTGATCTCGTCCTCGGACAGGTCGGACGGGACGCCGACGACCGCGCAGTCCAGGACGGACGGATGGCTCGCGACGGCCTCCTCGACCTCGAGCGGCGACAGGTTCTCGCCGCGTCGACGCAGCACGTCCTTCTTGCGGGAGACGAACGTGAAGACGCCTTCCGCGTCGCGGGTCACGATGTCGCCGGTCCGCAGCCAGCCGTCGGCCGCGATGGCCGCCGCCGTCTCCTCGGGCATGCCCCAGTAGCCGGGAGTCACTGCCGGGTTGCGCAGCAGCAGCTCACCGGTGTCGGCGTCGTGGCCGTCGTCGTCGACGACCCGAGCCTCGTTCACCACCCCGAGGACGGGGTGCTGACGGATCGTCCCGAGCGTGCCGAACGGGCGCGACCCGCGCGGCCAGATCAAGCCGTACGGACTCTCCGACATCGCGTAGCCCACGACAATGCGGATGCCGAACCGGGCCTCGATCCGCAGCTGGCGCTCCCGCTCCGGAGCCGGTCCGGTGTAGCACAGCCGCAGCGGATTGTCGGCGTCGTCCGCGCGTAGCGGCTGGCGCATGAGGATCTCGAGCATCGCCCCGATCGCGTTGAACTCCGTCGCGCCGTGGCGACGGGCCGCGTCGAGGAACCCGGAGGCGGAGAACCGCGGCAGCAGCACCAGCCCGGCGCCGCAGGCGAGCGAGCCGAGGGCCGAGTACGCCTGCGCGTTGATGTGGAACAGCGGCAACGAGGTCATCAGCCGGTCGGCCGAGGTCAGCTCCATCCAGTACGGGAAACCCTCGCCGGCCATCACGTACGCGCGGTGCGTCTGAGCCACGAGCTTGGATCGCCCGGTCGTGCCCGAGGTGGGAATCAGGCACGCGACGTCCTCAGCGGTCGCCTCGTCGGTGGGCAGCGTCCCCGGCTCGCCGGCAAGGTCATCGACGTCGATCGTCGTGGCCTGCCGGTCGAAGCTCGGTCGCAAGGCGTCGTCCGAGATCACGACCTTCGCCCGCGTCTGGCCGAGCAGACCGGCGAACTCGGCCGCACTGGACGCGGGGTTCATTGGCACCGCGATCGCGCCCAACGCGGTGATCGCCAGCCACGTCAGCAGGTAGGACGGGGTCGTCCGCGAGGTCAGGGCGACAAGGTCACCACGTTGGACGCCGTGCCCGCGCAGCGCGGCCGCCCGGGACCCGACGGCCTCCGACGCGGCGGAGAACGTCAGTTCCGAATCATCGGCGCGGATCCAGGCGCCGTCCGGGTCCCGCGCGGCCGCGTCCGCGAGCAGTTGCGGGATGGTGCGGCACTGCACCCGTCAGACGCCGGTGCGGTAGATGTCCTCGATGATCCCGTCGACGAGCTTCGTCGCGACCGTATGCGTCAACTGGCCGGTGTCGCGCAGCTCGGTCGCGGCCGGCACCGGGTTCTCGTCGGCGAACAGCCGGTCGTCGGTGTAGTCGGCCGGGCGTCCGGTCGCGTCGAGCACCCACCACGACGCCTCCAGCGCCATGCCGTTCGGGTCGCTGAAGTAGATCGACCGGATGAAGCCGTGGTCGACGACGTCGGTGACCTCGCAGTCATGGCTCTTGAGCCGGTCACGCAGCCGCAGCAGGGCCTCCTCGTCGGGCAGGTTCAGCGACAGGTGATCGAACTGCGACGCCTTGTCGTAGGGCACGCCGGCCGGCTTCGCGTACAGGTCCAGGTGCTGGCCGGCGTACTCGAAGAAGGCCACCGTGTTGCCGTCGCCGATGTCGAAGAAGTAGTGCCGGAACGCGGGCGTACCGATGGTGGCCACGAGGCGCGCGCCGAGAACGCCGTGCCAAAACCGCACAGTGGCGTCCATGTCAGGGGTGACGAGGGCGAGGTGGTTGACCCCCCGCCAGTGAATGCGCTCGGGTGTCGCTGTCATGTCCCGAACGTACGCGCGTGGCCGCCCGCGAGAAAGGTTCAGCATGCAACTAGCCGGTCAGGGCTGGAGCGGGGTGCGGGTGCGAATTGCGGCGACGACGTCGTCGATGGCGGCACTCGAGTCGCCGGCGAACCGCTGGTCGTCGAGCAGCGCGACGTGGATCGCGCCATGGATCGTGCGATGCACGCTGTTGCTGGAGAGCGTCGCGAGCTTGTCCTGGGCCGCGAACCATCCCGGATCCTGCCCCTCACCGGCGGTGACGACGACAAGTGGCTTGGCGCCAAGGGTGGTCAGCGCCTTCGCCTGGGTGAAGACGGTGGGGAGTTCGGACCACTCGTCGCGTTGGCCGCGGAAGTCGCGAGCGGTTGCGGCGAAGGACCGCTCCTGGTCGCGGGCTCGCGCCGGCAGACCTCCGAAGTCGGTGCCCGAGGCGAGACGACCTACGCCAAGCCGGGCCAGTGTCGGCAGGGCCCCCGACACGCGCCGGAAGGTCGAGTACACGCCCGGGTAGTTCGGCAGCGCCGTGAACTGCTCGGGCGTGGCCGAGTCGAGCAGCACCATGCCGGCCACCTCGGAGGGGTACCGCGCGGCGAAGATCATGTTGTAGGTACCTCCGACCGAGTGCCCGGCCAGGACGTACGGGCCGGCGATCTGGGCAGCGTCCAGGGCGGCGTGCAGGTCGGTCGCCAGCTCGATTCCGTCCTGGGGACCGGAAGCGGCCTCACTCCAGCCCTGGCCGGCGCGGTCGTAGACGCAGACCCGAGTAGTGCGGGCGACAGTCGTCGCGATCCATGACCAGCTCGGGCTGCGCTCGCCGAATCCGCTGGACAGCAGGACGGTGGGGCTGCCCGCACCGGTGCAGTGCAGGTACATCCGGTGCCCCGCGACGACGTAGGTCTGGCCGGCGGGCGCCCGCAGGTTGTGGTCCATCGACTCGAGGACGGTCTCCGTCCCTCCGCCGACCGCGGCGAGGGCCAGCACCACGCAAACGGGATGGATGAGCCACGCCCGGGTCCGGCTCTGCAACTCACGCCGGACGCTGCGGATCATCCAGATGGCGAGGGCGAGCAGCGCGGGCGGCCAGATCCAGCCGAGCGCGTGCAAGACGCGGTTGCTGGGCGCGGCGATGAGCAGGGCCGTTCCCACAACCGCCATCGACGCGGCGGGGACGCGGGCCCACCGCTGCGGCTGGTCGGTCCGCCGGGCCGACAGCGTGGCGAGCATCGCCCAGCCGAAGGCGAAGGCGAGCATCGTCATGCCAGTGACTACGTGCTCTTGAGCGCCGGGGAAAACGACGAGCACGAGGGTCAGGGCGCCGACGAGCCCCGAGGCCAGCGAAGCGACGACGATCCGCGCGATGTGGCCGGTTGCGGCCGGGGCTGTTTCGGGTGGTGTCAGTAGTTGGGTCGTCATGACGGACTCCTTGTCGGTGGCGGGTGCTGTGTGTGCGTAGAGACGTTGTCAGTGCATGTGCATGTGGTTCTGCGCCTGTGCAGCGCCTCGTGTCTTCGGCATGGTCGCGGCGGCGACCGCCGCAAGGGCGAGGGCGAGGATGCCGGCAACGGCGAATCCACGACCAACGCCGGTCGCAGCGCTGTGCGCCGCGGTGAGGCTTCCCGCGCTCGCCGATACGGCGGCGAGGATGGCGACGCCGAGCGCCGCGCCGATCTCGTGGCCGGTCATCAAGAACCCGGAGGCCATACCTGCGTGCTCGGCTGGGATTCCGGCCGCGGCCGAGATGAAGACGGCGACGAACACCACTCCCGCGCCCAGTCCCAGAATGACCAAGCCGGGCAGGACGGCCGCCGGGTAGCTGGGATGCGTGGCGGCACGCTGGAGCAGGAACGCCCCGGCGGCGGCGACCGTCAGGCCGGACGCCGCGACGTTACGAGCTGTAGTGCGCGTGAGCAGGTGCCGGGCGAGGTGCGTAGCCGCTGTGATGGCCAGCGCGAGCGGAAGCAACGCAACGCCGGTCCGTAGCGCGGAATATCCGAGAACCGTCTGGCAGAAAATGGACGTCACGAATATGACGCCGACGAGGACGGCGGTGACGCCGGCCATCGTCGCGGTGCCGGCGACCAGCGACCGGACCCGCCAGGTGTGCGGCGGCACGAGTGGCGCCGCGACGCGCCGCTCGATCCGCACGAAGCTGGCGAGCAGGACGGCGGCCACTCCAAGCGCGCCGAGGGTGATGGGCGAGGCCCAACCATGGCTCGTGATTGATTCGATTCCGAAGATGAGCGCACCCAGGCCGCCGACGGCGGCGAGACCGCCGGGAACGTCGAGCCGGGCCAGCCCGGCGTGACCGGTCGCCTGTTTCGGAAGCACCAGCCAACCGGCGATCAGGACGCCGACACCGATCGGGACGTTGATCCAGAAGATCATCTGCCAGCTGACCCACGTGGTCAGAGCGCCACCGAACAGAACGCCGGCGGCAATTCCCATGCTGCCGACCGCACCCCACAGGGTGAGGCCCTTGGCGCGCTGCGCCCCTGAGTACGTCGTCATGATCAGCGATAGTGCGGCCGGCGTCATCAGCGCCGCTCCGAGCCCTTGGCCGGCGCGGGCCCCGATCAGCACGCCCGCGCTGCCGGCGAGGCCGCTCACCATCGACGCGGTCGTGAAGATCGCCATACCGGCGAGAAACACCTGCCGGCGCGCGAACACGTCAGCCACCCGTCCGCCAAGCAGCAGACCCCCGCCCGACGTCAACAGGTACGCGGTCACCAACCACTGCAGGTCACCGCTTCGCAGTTCGAGCGATCGCCCGATGGCCGGCAACGCTGTGTTCACGACCGAGATGTCGAGGACGACGAGAACCTGTGCGGCGAGCGCGAGGATCAGCACCGTCCACGGTCGGCGGGGCTCGCGACTCGCACCGGCGCTCGGTCCGCCGGGTCCGTGCCCGTGTCGAGTTTGCGCCGGGCGTTCGGTAGTGGTCATGACGACTCCCTGCGATAGGTGGCTAGGTGGGGTTGACCTTCGCCTTACGGGCTACGCCCTCGCGCCGGTGAAATCGCCGGTATCCACGAGCGGACGGCCACGCGTTCTGCGACGCGGCGTCGATGCGCTGGCGTACCTCGGTCCAGGTGACGGGCAGATCGACGGTTTCGCAGGACCAGACGGCGAACGTCGCGGGCCTCATCCGGGGACGCAGGACCGACTTCGCCGCCTGGTGCTGGTCGCTGCGTTCGAACTGAACGAGGTCGGCGCGGTTTGTCCACGCGGACACGATCCAGAGCGCAGGCCCGGACAGGTCCACCCCGGCGGTGTGGCCGGCCAGCCCCGGAGCGATCGCGAGGTGGCGCCGGGTGCGTCGCACCCAGGCCACCACCGCGGTGAGGTCGCGGTAGGCCCGCAGCGGCAGTCGGCCGGCGATGACGGTGCAGGCGCCGTCCGGGCTGGGATCGGTGATGGTCCAGGGCAGGGTGAGCACAAACGTCGAAGTTAGGCAGATTCGGGCGTGGTCGAATCAGCGAAACCGCCGGGCTTGGGCCGCTAGTCGATCCTCAGGCGCGCGAGCTCGCCGCGGGAGCTCACGCCCGTCTTGGCGAAAACGTTGCGCAGGTGAAAGTCGACGGTTCGCGGGCTGAGGAACAGCTGGGCCGCGACCTCGCGATTCGACATGCCTTCGGCGACCATTCGCGTGACCTGCCGCTCCTGAGCGGTCAACTTGGTCGCCGTCGACTCATCGCGTTTGCGCGCCGACTCGCCCGATGCTCGCAGTTCCTGCCGAGCGCGTTCGGCCCACGGCCGGGCGCCGATGTCCTCGAACGCGTTCAGCGCGGCGCGCAGCTGCTTGCGCGCGTCGACGCGCCGGCGGGCACGGCGCAGGAATTCGCCGTAGGCGAGGTTGGTGCGGGCGGCTTCGAAGGGTCGGCCCGCATCGGCGTGGTGTTCGAGCGCGGCCCGGAAGTACGCGTCCGCTGTCGCTCCGTCGGATGCCAGAGCTCGGCCGAGCGCGACGACGGCTCGCGCGCGCGGCGTCCCAACCTCGTCGGCGAAGAGCTCCAGCTCGGCGAGCCAGGCCGCGGCTGTGTCCGGACGTCCGCCGCGCCCCGCGGCCTCGAGCCGGTCGTAGGCCGCCAGCCGCATCAGCGCCGGCTGGTTCATGTGCTCGAGGTGATGCAGGGCCGAGCCGGGCTGCCCGGCCAGGGAATCGCGGCACGCCTGGGCCCAACGCCTCGTGTCCTCGACGAGTAGCCCGAGAATCCCGGTCACCGACTGGCTGGCCGTCACGGCGTCCAGTTGCCGCACCAGGTCGTCGTAGTCGTCATCGCCGCGATTCGCCGCGTGCAGCGCCAGCTCGGCCAGCGGCATCGCGGTCAGGGCATCTTGACCGATGCTGCGGGCGAGTTGGAGTGCTTCGCTGGCGTTCGCCGTCGCGCTGGTCCACTGGCCGGCCGCCAGGTCGGCGAGGGCTAGGCGCGGAAGCGCGAACAGGACCAGACCGACGGCGCCGCTGTCGCGGGACTGGGCGAGCAGCCGGGCGAAGCTGCGCCGGAACGACTCATCGTCGCCTAGGTGGTACGCAGCGATGCCCATGTTGGTGAGGAGATCGGTTTCGGTCAGGTCCCGGCCCGCGTCAAGTGCCGCGCGTAGCGCGGTCGCCGCGTTGTGCAGGTGCCCGCGGAGCAGGTCGTGGAATCCGACGAGCAAGCCGGCGAAGCAGCGCTCGCGGGGGCTCGCGTCGACACCGACTCCGCCGGACAGTTCGCTCGGATCGAGATCGGTCCGGTCGCCGGCCCCCACAAACGTGGATCCCGCCGTCACGATCATGCCGATCTCCCGCGCCCTTTGCTGGTCGGCGCCAGAGACATCGCGGGCCGCCTGGGTCCAGATCCGGATAGCCGTCGGGACGGAGCCGACGTTGAACTCGACTCGGCCGCGGAGCCGGTCGAGGTCCGCGCGCAGGATCGGGTCGGACGTGCGATGGCGCGCGTCCTCCGCCAGCGCGACCGCCCGAGTCATCTGCCCGGCCAGCCACGCGTTCATCGACGCAGCGAACAGCCGCCGTGCGCGGTCCTCTTCCTCGACGGTGAGCTCCGCGGCCCGCTCGAGCGCGGCGCTGGCCGCCTCGTAGCCGCCTCGCTGTTGGGCCCGCTGCGCGACGCCATCCAGCTCCGCGACCACCGCGTCATCTGGTTCATCGACCGCGGCGGCGAGGTGCCAGGCGCGGCGGTCCGCGTCGTCGGCCGTGACCATGACCTGAGCAAGAGCGGAATGGACTTCCCGGCGGGCGCTGCTGGTGCCGCCCTGGTAGATCGCCGATCGAACCAACGGGTGGCGCAATTCGAGCTGAGACCCGCGCACCCGGAGCAGGCCCGAACGCTCGGCCTCGTCGAGGGCCTCGGGCCCGGCTCCGAGCACGGCGCCCGCCTGCCTGACTATCGACGACCGGGTCGAGTCATCAGCTGCGGCCACCAACAGCAGCGTCTGGGCCGCCGGGCCGAGATGGCGGCTGCGGTCGAGAAAGATGCGCTGGACGCCCTCGGTGAGCGGCAACTCCGCAGGCAGCGGCTGACCGCCGCTCAGTTGCGCCGCGGACAGCGCCGTGGGCAGTTCGACCAGCGCCAGCGGATTGCCGCCGGTTTGCCGCATCAGCGCGTCGCGCACCGCGGCCGACACCGGTATGCCGGCCCGCTCATCGAGCAGCGCACCCGCTGCCTCCGCGTCCAGGCCGCCGATCTCGAGTTCGGCCAGGCCCTCGCTGTCGAAGCGGCGCATGTCGCCCTCGCGCGCGGCAAACAACAAAGCGATCCGCTCCGGACCGAGACGGCGGGCCACGAACAACAAGGCAGCCGACGAAGCGTCGTCGAGCCAGTGCGCGTCGTCGATCACGCACAGCACGGGTTCCTGCTCGGCGGCCTCGGCGAGCAGACTCAACGCAGCCAGGAACACGAGAAATCGGTCGCCGCGGGTTTCGACCTCTCCGAACACCGCGCGAAGAGCCTGCGCCTGCGGCTCAGGCAGGCGATCCGTATGCGGCATCACTGGCCGCAACAGCCGCTGGAGTGCCGCGAACGCAAGCGGCGACTCCGACTCGAGACCTTGCGTGGTCAGGACCTGCATTCCTTCGGCGCGGCTGATCGCCTCGTGCAGCAGGATGGACTTGCCTACTCCGGGTTGGCCACGAAGGACCAGCGCGCCGCCGCGGTAGGCCCAGGCTTCGTCGACGAGAACGCCGATCCGTTCCCGCTCACGATCTCGGCCGTGGAGCACCCCGGAAGCGTAGAGCGGACCGGACCGCGGGCCGCGGGCCGATCGCAGATCCGGTTACGGTCACCTGCATGACGTTGAACGTGTGCGTGGCGGGAGCGACGGGCTGGACGGGTCGCGCGGTCGCCGAGGCCGTCCTCGCGGCCGACGACCTGTCGCTCCGCTCGGCAGTGAGCCGGTCGGCGGCCGGACTGGATCTTGGCCGGGCGTGGGGCACCGAGACGACTGATGTCCCGGTGTATGGGAGCGTCAGCGAGGCGCTCGACGGCGTTCAGGTCCTTGTCGACTACACATCCCACGACGCCGTTCTCGGTAACACCCTGGCCGCCGTCGAACGAGGCGTCTCGGTGGTGATCGGTTCATCCGGTCTCAGCGCGAACGACTTCACGGACATCGACGAAGCCGCTCGCAACGCCGGGGTTGGCGTCGTAGCTGCAGGCAACTTCTCGCTCACCGCTGCGATGGCGCAGGCCGCGGCCGTTCTGGTCGCCCGCTTCCTGCCCAACCGAGAAATCATCGATTACGCGTCTGCCGCCAAGCCGGACGCGCCCAGCGGGACGGCCCGCGAGCTCGCCGAGCGGCTGGCCACCGTCAACGCCACCGGCATTGAGGTCCCGGTGAATCGGACCAGCGGTCGGCCCGAGGCTCGGGGAGCCGACGTGGCCGGCACGCAGATCCACTCCCTGCGCCTGCCCGGTTTCGTGGTCTCCACCGAGGTCGTCTTCGCCCTGCCGGACGAGCGGCTGACGATCCGTCATGACGCGGGCCCTACCCCGACCCCCTACGTCGCCGGAACCCTCCTCGCCATTCGAGCCGCCACCGCACGCACCGGTCTGGTCCGCGGCCTCGACACGCTGCTACTCGACCCCTGGCAGTAGCCGGAGACCCGCCACGGGGAGAGTTAGGCTGCAGGTAGATTGTCTAGTCTAACGACAGGAAACATAGAGAAAGTGGGATCGCGGGTGGAACATGACGACCTGACTGATGAAGAGACCTACCTGCGGACCCGCGCGTCCGACTGGGTCGAGCGGCAAGCGCGACGGGACGGACGCTCGCGCCGCGAGATTTTGAAGCTGGTGGCGGCCGCGGTTCCCGGATTGATGACGGCCGCGATGGTGCCCAAGGCCGCAGCGGCAGCTCCTTCGCGATCGCCGGGCGGCGCGGTGACGTCGCAGGCGGCGGGGTCGCCGATCGTCAAACCGCTGCCGTCCGAGTGGTTCATCAACTACGGGACGAATGCCGAGATGCGCTGGGACGGTGTCGACTTCGGCTACCTGACCCCGGCCGAGCGATTCTTCGTCCGCGACCATACGTCGACGCCTTTGATCGACCCGGACACCTGGCAGCTGCAGATCTTCGGCACCGGCCTGCGCGATGCGCCGACGGTCGGTCAGGCGCGCACGCTGAGTTACCGGCAGCTGCTGCGCTTCCCACGGCGCACGTGTACGACGGCCATCGAGTGCGCCGGCAACGGTCGCAGTTTCTTCGGTTCGCAGCAGGGCACGCCGGTGCCCGGGACGCAGTGGCAGCTGGGTGCGATCGGAGTGGCCGAGTGGACGGGCGTGCCGCTCTCGTCGATTCTCGAGTGGGCCGGGGTCAGCCGCCATGCCGTGGACGTGATGCCGGCGGGTCTCGACGCCGCGGTGACGATCAACGGCGCCGACGGCGGTCACGTCCGGCGCCCGTTCCCCGTGGACAAGGCCTTCGACGACGTGCTCGTCGCCTACGAGATGAACGGTCGCCCGCTACCGGCCGATCACGGTGGCCCGGTCCGCATCATCGTTCCGGGTTGGGTGGGCGTCGCCAACATCAAGTGGGTCGGCCAGCTCGAGGTCGCGGCCGAACCGCTGTACTCCACGTGGAACACCACCCAATACCGATTGGTCGGGCCGGACTACCCGGCGGACGAGCCGCCGCTGACGAACCAGGTCGTCAAGAGCGCCTTCGAGCTGGCCTGGAACGCGGAGCTGACCGCCGGCCGGCCGGTCCGTCTGCACGGGCGATCCTGGTCGGGGCGGGGCTCCATCGCTGGCGTCGAGGTCAGCACGGACGGGGGGCGGCACTGGCATGGGGCGCGGTTGACAGGGCCCAACCTGCCGAAGGCCTGGACCCGCTGGCAGTTGCCGTGGGTGCCCGAGACCGCGGGGCCCGGCGAGCTGCTCGCCCGGGCCATCGACTCGGCGGGGCGCACCCAACCCGACACGGTCCCCTACAACACGGGCGGCTACCTCTTCGGCGCGGTCGTCAGGCATCCCGTCCAGGTGACGGTGTAGCTGACGTTGTGGGTCGCTCGGGGCGTAGGACGACGTCGTGCTCGCAGACAACGACGCCGTCCTGGCCGGGCACGAAGTCGCGAATGAGCGACGCCTTGACTCCGAAGACCGTGTCGTTGTCGAGGTAGTCACTCTGGCGGTCGAAGACGTGCGTGACCACCGGCACGTACCCGTCCGCGCTCACGATCGCGTGGATATGCGCCGCGCGCCAGGGGTGCCGCCCAGTCGCCGCGAGCAGGTGCCCGACCGGGCCGTCATGCGGGATGGGGTACGGAGCTGGACGCACCGTGCGGATAACGAAGCGGCCCTCGCTGTCGGTGCGGTAACGGCCACGCAGGTTTGTGGCCGGCTGGACGTCGGGTTGCTGCACGGCGTAATAGCCGGTCGCGGCTGTCTGCCACACGTCCAGCGTGGCCCCCTCGATCGGCTGTCCGGACAGCGCACGCACCTGCCCACGGAGGACCGCCGGTTCGCCGCCGTCCTCGTACTCGACCATCGACGCTCCGAGATCGCGCCACGGCGACCCCGGCACGTAGAACGGCCCGAGGATGGTCGGCTCGGTGAGCTGCTCGTCGTCGCCGCCATGATTGACAAGGTCGACGAGCGTCGACACCCCGAGCGTGTCGGAGAGCAGCACGAACTCCTGGCGGGCCTCGTCGCTCAGCTGACCCGTCGCCGTCAAGAAGCGAATCCCCGCCGCCCATTCGGCGTCGGTGAGGCGAACCTCGGTGACGAAAGCGTGGAGATGTCGGACCAGCGATTGCATCACCGTCCGCAGCCGCTCGTCCGGTGTCGCGGCCAGCCGCGCGACCACCTCGTCGGTCAGCGCCGGCTCAGTCATAGGTGCCATACGGCAATCCTGGTGTCGCGGCACCGTAGTTCGATAGGGCGGCTCGGCCGACGAGGGCGTCGGGCAGAATCGCTTGACGTGAGCTCTCCGGACGCGGATGGCGGAGCGCGCTCGCGCCGGGCGCTGTGGCGGCAGCGCGATTTCATGCTGTTGTGGACGACCCAGGTGGTCTCCACGGTTGGCACGCGGGTCACGAGCCTGGCCTATCCGCTGCTGATTCTGGCGATGACCGGCTCGCCGGCGCAGGCCGGCGTGGTCGGTTTTGGGCGCTGGCCCTGGGGAGCATTGCGTTCGCCATTGCGATCGACCATGTCACCGTCGTCCAGGTTGCGCTGGTCGCGTTCGTCGAGGGGTCCCTGTTCGTGCTGTTCGACCTTGGTGAGCGGGCAGCGCTTGTGCACCTGGTTCCGGTCGAACAACTGCCCGCGGCGCTCGCGCAGAACCAGGCGAAGACCGAAGGCGCCGATCTCGCCGGCCAGCCGCTGGGCGGCCTGCCACAACCCCGGGGCGTTCCGGTCAGTTGATCTTGTTGCCGTATGGGCTTGGCGTCCCCATCGGGTACGCGGCGGGAGCAGCGTCGCCGCTGTGGGCGCTGCAGTAGGAGTCGCGGGTCGTGTTGGTCCCGAAGAGCCCCAGCAGCCCGTTGGCCGCGAACGTCTTCAACATCCCCTGGGCGATCAGGTTGCTGCTGTTCTCGATGTTCTGCGCCACCAGAGCGCGCGCCGCGTCGTTCGGCGCTGCGGCGAGCAGCTCGGCGTTGCGCCAGGCGCCTTCGCGCCAGGCGGACACCATCTGGAACGTGACTAAGTCGATCAAGGCGTTGTTGGTGTCGTCGATGGTGGGGTCGAAGCGCTGCGCGGCTTCGGAGAGCAGCGGCGCGGTGTCGTCGTTGAGCCACTTCTCGACCGCGTCGAAATCGGCCTTGCCGGAAGTCCCATCGGACCCGACGAGCCCGGAGGCGTACAGAACGAACGGCAGGTCGCGGTTGATGTGCGCATTCATGCCGAGGAACAGGTCGCCGGCTCCGGTGACCGTCTTGTTCTTCGCAGCATCGAAGGCGTACAGCCACGCCTGCGGAACAGCCGAGCGGGAGCCGTTGGTCCAGTTGTAGTAGGCGTCGGTGTAGTAGCGGGCGAAGACGGCGTCCATGTGATTCATGTACGGCACGTCGCTGTAGTAGCCGGCCTGGTCGCGCGTCCACCCGTAGGTCTGCGTCATCCGGATGTAGGCGAGCGGGAAGATCGCGAGGTGGGAGCAGGACTGCGCGTTCGGGGTGAAAATGTGCAACTGCTCGTTGAGGGTGACTGTCAGGCATGACGGTCGACCGGCGGCGCAGTCGTTGTCGGTGCCCGGCGCGAGTTGATCGCTCCAGCCCGGCAGCACCGACGACCACGGTATGTAGGGCGTCGTGCCCGCGACGGCCGGCGTCGCACTGACAACCAGCGAGACCGCCACGGCGATGAGCGAGACGTGCAGCAGACGACGAGCTTTCACAAGAACCCCCGACGCGGACGACCGCACTGGACCAAGAACCTCGGCATGAGCCCGGCGTGAAGAAACTGGTGGAACCGGCGAATCAGATGCTGGCGAACCGCTCCGTTCTTGTCAAGACAGTGTTAAGGTCGTGCCCGTGCGAACGCGCGAAGCGGTGCGACATATGCGATCCAACCGGTCGACAATCGTCGATGAACTGCTCGCCGTCCTCGACAGATTGCCGGCGTCTGTCGCGTTGTGGGACGGCGATGTTCGCCTGCGCTACGGCAACCGACGCGCACTAACCCGCTTCGGACGGCCGCACGGCGAGCTGCTCGGCGCTCATCTGTCGGACCTGGTTCAGGCCCATGCGGTCGAGCTGAGCGCGCAGTACATCGACGGTGCGTTGGCCGGGCAACCGCAACAGGTCGAGCGAGCGATGGTCGACGCGAACGGGCAGCGGTACAACGCGCACCAGGTCACGCACATCCCCAACGTCGTGGGCGGTGTCGTCAGGGGATACTGCGCCCTGGCGGTCGACATCACGGCCTCCATCGAGGGGTACGAGCAGGCGCGGCACGCACGGGAAGCGGGCGCGCTGCGCGCCGAGCGCGAGCGCATCGCCGGCGACCTCCAGAGCAACCACGTGATCGACGATCTGATCGGGGCGCTCGAGCGGCTGGACGTGGCCCTCGAGCGCGCGTCGGACGCGATGCCCAGCCTCAACATCGCGGCCGACGCCATCGACCGGACCATCGCCGACCTGCGGGCGACGATGCCGGCCCGGATGGTCAGCGAGCCGTCCGCGCCCGGGCCACCCGTGGCCTTTCCGCGCATGTCCGCACCGTTCGAAAGCGAGCCCGCCGCGGTCCAGGCCGGCGCCGGTACGGGCGTGCCGTGGCCGCCGGAGATCACCGGGCGCGGCTGGTCGGCCGACGACCTTTGTGCCCTGCTAGACCTCATCCCGGCCGAGATCGCGGTCTGGGACACGTCCTTCCGCAACGTCTTCGCGAACCGTGCCGCGGTGCGCTGGTTCGGACGCGCCGACCGACCGGACGTGCTGGGCGAGCCCGCGGAGGATCTCCTCGGCTCCGAGTTGTTCCACGCCGCCAACATCGCGTACGCCGAGGCGGCCCTGCTCGGTGAACCTCAACAATTCGACCGCACGGTCGTGCACCCGAGCGGTCTGCGACACCTTCAGGTGTACTGCGAGCCGCGGATGCGCGGCGGTCAGGTGGACGGGATCTACAGCTTCGTCGTCGACGTCACCCACCGGGTCGAGGCCGAGCTGGCGCTGCAGGACGCACGCGCGGAACTGGCCAGCGCGCGCGAGCGCGAGCGAATTGCCGACGACCTGCACAACCTCGTCATCCAGCGGCTGTTCGCCGCCGGCCTGGCCGCGTCATTTCCGGCGGCGGTGGCCGAAGCGCAGGTGCGCTCGGTGCAGGACGGCATCGTGGGAGCCCTGGCCGATCTCGAGTCCGCCATGACCACGATGCACGAGAATGTCGGACTAGTGGACGTCCTGCCCGATCTCGCGCGCCGGGTGCACGACACGACGCGGCCGCACGGCATCGCCGCCACGATCGAGAACGTCGGCTCGGTCGAGTACGTACCGCCCGCCACCGGCGTCGAGCTGCTTGCGGTCGCCGAGGCGGCCCTGTCGAATGTCGCGGTTCATTCCGGCGCGAGCAACGTCGTCGTCACCATTGCTGCTGACGCCTCCTTCGTGTGGTTGCGCGTCGTCGACGACGGTCGCGGCCTCGGTCCAGAAGCGCAGGGCAAGAGCATGGCGGACATGGCCGCGCGCGCGGAGCGTCTCGGTGGGACGTGTACGTGGCGGCCGAACGAGCCGGCCGGCACCGTCGTCGACTGGTGCGTCCCGAGCAGCTAGCCCAGCCCGAGGCGGGCAATCGGCTCGACGAGTTCGCGTTCCTCGTAGGCCAGGTGGGACAGCAGGGCGTCACCGAGCAGGTCGACGGCGGCGCGCAGCTGCGGCATCCCGTCCGGAACCGCGACGAACTGCACGAGTGCTTGATCGACATGTTCCAGGAGGCCATGGATGACGTCGTGCTCCTGTTCCAGCCGGTCGATGACCGGGCCGAGGCGTCGGTCGCCGGCGCGGAGACGGGGGAACACGCCGCGGTCCTCGAGGGTGTGGTGAGTAGTCACGATGCGGCAGTAGGACTCGCAGTAGGTGCCGAGCGTCCACTTGTTCTGGCGCATGGTCATCGTGTTGATGTGCGAGCGCGCACCACCGGCATCGAGGGTGCCTGCGGCGACCTGTTCCATCAGGTCGTGCAGCTGGTCGAGCTCGGCGCGCAGCGCGTCGTGGACGTCGATCAGGTGCTGGCCGCTGGCTTGCTCGTGCGCGGTGTACGTGCGGGTGGGGTCGGGCTCCGGTCCGCTGGGGCGCGTCGACTCGTCCCACGCATCTCGCTCGCTGCGCCTGGTTCCGTCGTCCGCGGTAGGGACGACGGCGAAGCTGCCGCGCGCGACCGCAGCGGCAGGGGACTGGGTGGCGGTGATCGGCATCGGGGTGGCTGGTTGTGACCGCTCGCCCGCGCGCTCGTCGGCGACGAGCTCGCGGACGGCGGGCGCGACCTCGGTGCCGAAGCGCCGCAGATCGTCGGGGTCGTCGCTGCCCAGGATGAACCCGCTGATGCCCTCGGTGAGGGCGAGGTCGGCGAGTTCCTCGGCCCATTGCTCAGCGGGTCCAGCCAGCGGCCCGCGCCCCGTCGGAAGGAACTGTCCGCTGACGTTGAGCAAGCGGCGGATGTCGACCGGCGAGCGGCCGGCCCGCTCCGCCGCGCCGTCGATGACGGCGTTGCCGGCCGCCAGGTCGCCGGGCTGAAGGTAGCCGAGGGACGGCAGCCAGCCGTCTGCCCGCCGCCCGGTGAGCTCGAGCATTCGTGGCTTGTACGCGCCGAGCCAGATCGCCACGTTGTGCGCCGGCGCAGGCCCGCGTTTTGCACCCTGCGCGGAGTGGAAGTCTCCATCCACCCGGACGCCGCCGCGGGTCTCGGTATCCCAGATCTGCCGGATGACGTCGATGGCCTCTTCCAGCGCCTGCACGGCTTGCTTGGACGTCAGGCGTCGTCCGCCCATCGCCTCGATGGCATCCCAGAATGCGCCGGCGCCGAGGCCGAGTTCGATCCGGCCATGGCTGAGTAGGTCCAGGCTCGCAACGCTGCGGGCGAGCACGGCAGGGGGCCGCAGCGGCAGGTTCGTCACGTTCGCCGACACCGAGATGTCGGTCGTGCGGGCGGCGACGTAACTCATGAGCGTCCAGGTATCCAGGTACGCCGGCTGGTAGGGATGGTCCTGAAAGGTGACCAGATCGAGCCCGACCGCCTCGCTCAACATCGCCAGCTCGACGACCTGCTCGCTGTGGCCGCTCGTCGGTGTGAGGAACGACCCGAACATCAGCTCGTGGCCGTAGTCGGGCATTGCGACTCCTACTGCGTCAATGCTTGGGCCAGGCGACGGTAGCCGTCGATGGGATCATCGCCGTCCGCACTGACGAGCTGGATTGCGACGTGATCGGCGCCGGCGTCGAGGTGCTGCTGGACGCGGGCCGCGGCCGTGGCCGCGTCTCCGTGCCCGACGAGCGCGTCGATGAGCGCATCGCTGCCACCGGCGGCGAAGTCGTCGTCGCTCCAGCCGAGACGGCGCAGATTGGCGAGGTAGTTCGTCAGTTCCAGGTAGGGCTTGGCCACGGCCCGCCGGGCGAGGCCTCGTGCGGTCTCGGGATCGGCCTCGATCACGATCTTCTGCTCGGGCGCGAGCAGGGGCTCCGGGCCGAGGAGTTCGCGGGCCTGCCGCGTGTGCTCCGGTGTGGTCAGGTACGGATGCGCGCCGGCGCTGCGGTCCCTTGCCAATGCGAGCACCTTCGGGCCCAGCGCCGCGAGCGCACGTTCGTCGGGCGAAACGCCTTCGGCGTCGAGGACGTCGAGGTACTGGACGAGGTTGCGGTACGGATGCTGATAGTCGCTGGTGGCCTCCGGGTGGCCGACCCCGACCCCCAGCAGGAAACGGCCGGGGAAGGCGGCGGTGATGCGGTGGTGTGCCTTCGCGATCGTCGCGGCGTCATCGGCCCAGATGTTGACGATCCCGGTGGCCACGACCAGGGTCTTGGTGGCGGTCAGCAGTTCGTCGGCGATGCGCAGGTCGCCACCAGGAGAACTCCCGATCCAGACAGCGCCGTAGCCCATGGACTCGACCTCACGCGCGAGTTCGGCGCTCAGGCCGGCCTGACGTACCCAGATCCCGATCCTGCCGACTTGTGGTCGCACTGAGTGTCCTCTCCTAGGCGAAACGTCCTATCTAGTGACGACGCCTCGGACCGCCGCGACATTCCCGCAGCCCGCACGGCTCACGCGAGATCTTGACGCCGCACCCAGACTTCCCGCACGAGCAGGAGAAGCGCGGCGGCGATCGGCAGAGCCAGCAACGCGCCGACGATGCCCGCGACCGTGCCGCCGACCAGGACGGCCACGATCGTGACGTACTCGGGCACATCGACCGATGACCGCATGACGCGCGGGTAGATCACGTAGCCCTCGACGACTTCGTACACGAGGTAGAAGGCGATGCAGACGATGCCGATCGGCAGCGAGGTGGCTAGCCCGACCAGGCACACGCTGGTCGCTCCGATGATCGCGCCGACGAGTGGAACGAGATCAAGGAGCGCCACCAACAGGGCCAGGGGCAGGGCGTACTCACCCAGCCCCACGAGGAGCGTGAAGATCAGCGTGACCGTCCCAGCGATGAACGCGACCAGCACCGAGCCGATCACGAACCCGCCCACACGGCGGAGGATCTCGTCGCCGAGTCGGCTCACTCGCTCGCGTCGGCTGGCCGGCGCCAACGAGTATGCGGCCCGGGTCAGCTGGGGCAGGGCGGCGAGGAAGTAGAGCGTGAGGATGAAGACGATGACGAGCCCGAAAACGATGTTGATCGCAGATAGTCCGACGCTGAATATCGTGTCGAGCGTGGTCTTGGTGAAGTCCGGGCCCTTGATCCTCTTCTCGAGTGCGGCGATGAAGTGGTATTTCGCGTCGAAGTGCGCAACGCTCCGGTTGCGGCGCAGGTCTTCGAGCAGCTGCGGGGCGTCGTCGATGAACGACTGCAGTTGCGCGCGCACCGTGCTACCGATCACGAGGATGAGCACAGTCAGCCCGGTCAGCACGCCGACGGCCACCACGGTCACGGCCCAGCCCCGCTTCACGCCTCGGTGGAGCGCGAATTCCACCAGCGGATTCAGACCGATCGCGAGGAAGGCGGCGATCAGGATGAGGGTGAGTGCGGACGAGGCTTCGCGCACCGCGAAACCCACGAGCAGGGCCGCGAGCACCCCGAGTGTCCCCAGGAACCCCTGGTAGAACGGCGCGCGCCGAGACAGCGGCGGACCGGGCTCGCCGAGCGAGCTCTCTTCGCTGCCATCCGCGCCCGCGGTCTTGGTCATCGGCCAACCCTAAAGCGCCCTAAAGCGTCAGGGGCCCTCGAACCGCCGACCTGCGTGGCTGGGTTATCCCGCAGATCGCACTCGCGCTTCGGCGCCGGACTCCGGAGCGATCTCACCGCGCCACGGCAGGACCTGACCGAAGCGGACGAGTTCGCCGTAGTGAGCCGAGTCCACCCTCTCACCGAGGGCGAGTTCGAGCAGCGCCTCGGCCGCCTGTGCGGGTGACTGGGCCTGGCTCATGTCGGTGAACCAAGGACGGGATGCCGCGGTGTCGATAAGCCCCGGGCACACGGCCGCGATCAGCGTGCCGTCTCGCAAGTCCTGCTCGCGCCGCTGGGTGGCGACGACGCGCATCGCCGCCACCTGCGCGACCTTCGACGGCACGTTCAGCCAGCGCGGCCAGCCCTGCGCGACCTCCGCCCCCTCGTGCACGGCCGCGCGCCACGATACGAGCACCGCTTCGATGTCCTCGAGAGACCTGGCATCGTCGAACAGCGGACGCAGCCGGGGATCCAGATGGCCGAGGGTGCCGAACGTGCTCGCCACCACCAGGAAGCGACCGCCGGGGCGCAGTATCGGCGTGAACGCTCGGAGCAGCCGGATCGCCCCGAAGTTGTACGAGTCCACAACGGCGTCCACCTGGGACTCCGGTGAGCGGTCCGGCGTCATGCGCACTCCCGCGTTCGAGAACACGATGTCGATTCCGCCGTGCTGAGCGCGCAGAACATCGGCCAGCCTCTGCACGGCATCGCCGTCGGTCACATCGAGCGTGCGGCCCTCGACCCGAGCGGTCGCTCCCGCAATCCGATCGACGGCGGCCGCGATCCGTCCCTCGTCACGGCCAGTGACGAGCACCAGGTCCTCTGGCTCCATTCGCGCGGCGAGGCCTTCGGCCAGGGCGAACCCGAGGCCCTGGTTCGCTCCGGTGATCAAGGCAATGCGAGCAGCAGTCATACCGTCGACGCTAGGTACGAAACGGGCATGCGTCCAACGCGATTTGGGCACGCATGGTATGCGTATTCGTCATGAACCCTTCGATGATCGGGCTTCGGGTGCTACGCGAGATTGCCGAGCGCGGGTCGTTCACCGCGGCGGCGGCAGCGCTGGGCTACACGCAGTCGGCGGTGTCCCGGCAGGTCGCTGCGCTCGAGACGGAAGCCCGGGCCACGCTGTTCGAGCGCCGCTCGGGCGGAGTCCGGCTCACCCCGGCGGGCCGAGTGCTGCTGCGGCATGCCGCCGCCGCGCTCGACGAGCTGGACGCCGCCGCCCGCGAGCTCGACGGCCAGCCGGAAGCGGGGGGCAGGGTTCGGCTCGGCGCCTTCACCAGCGCCGGCGCAGTCCTCGTGCCGCGAGCGCTGGCCGCCCTGCGCCGCAGCCACCCCGGCATCGACGTCACGACGCGCGAGGGCACCACCCCGGTCCTCGTGCGGGCCCTTCGCGCGGGCACTCTCGACATCGTCGTCATCGCGTCCACGCCGCCGTTTCGCGCACCTGATGCCGAAACGCCGCGGTTGACGCTCGAGACGCTCAGCGAACGCAGCCTGCTCGTCGCTGTGCCGGCCGCAAGCAGTCTGGCGCGGGACTCGGTGCGGTTGGACGACCTGCGCGGACAGAGCTGGATCGCCGGCCCGTCGACCGGTGACGAGACCCTGCTCGGCGTGTGGCCCGGTCTCGACGGCCGTCCGCAGATCCGCCACACGGCTCGCGACTGGCTGACCAAGCTGCAGCTCGTGGCCGCGGGCTGCGGCCTGACTACGGTGCCAGCCGCACTCGCATCGGTCGTCCCGCACGGCGTGCGGCTCGTCAGCGTCGAGGACGGTCCCCGCGAACTGCGCCGCATCGTGCTGGCTAGCCTGCCCGGCCGGACGAATCCGCCGGTTGCCGAGCTCCGGCGCGTCCTGCGGGCGGCGGCGGTCGAACTCGCGGCCGGGATCCCACCCGCCTGACGCGGAAGTAGGACAGCGTCATGTTGTTCGGCGCCGCACCCACCACACCGTCGCGGAGCCGAGCAGCAGGGTCAGCGCCACGTACGCCGCCGTCTCGACGATCTGGAAGTGCCAGAACCGGCCGTCGGGCTGGTACTTCACCCAGGCGGTGTAACCGTGCTTGGCGAGGAGTTGGTCCAACCCGCCCGTCTTCGCCTGTTGGGGCGTGGTGAACTCGGATCGAAGCACGTTGTCGATGGTCTGCCCGCTGATGCGTTTTCCAGACTGGTCCTGGAACCAGCTCTCGATCGTCCATCCGTTGCGGGTTACGGCATCGGTGCTGTCACGTGCGATCACCGGCGTCTGTATCAACGGGCGGAGATAGAGCACCGACGGCAGGACGACGCCGACCCAGAGCGCGAGCGTGGCCGCCATCGCCGGCACGGTGCGTCTGATGAGCGCGCCGAGGAACGCGCCGAGCGCGAAACCGAACAGGATCCGAGCCGTGAACACGGTCCCTTCCAGCTCGTACGCCTGGCCGCTCTGCATCCGGCCCATGTACGGGATCCACAGATGGAACCACCAGGTGAACAGCATCGAGAAGGCCAGCCCGAGCACCGCCAGCCCGCCGGCGAGCAGGACGAGCTTCGCGACGACCCACCTGACCCGGTTCGTGCCCTGTGTCCAGGCGAACCGGAAGGTCCCCGTCTCGAGCTCGCGGGCCACCAACGGCGCCCCGACGAACGCCCCGAGCAGCGCCGGGATGAAGAGCAACACCCGCGGCAGGAACTGCACGATCCCCACGTAGCGGTGGTTGAAGATCTCGAAGGCAACGTTGCATTGGCGAGACTGCGTGCTGCCGCACGTGTCCAGGCCGAGGCGGTGATAGTCGTTGTGCATCGCGATGCCGTTGACGACGAGCAGCGTGCCCAGAGCCGCGAGCAGTACGACGACCCCGAGCATGACGAACCGGTGCTGACGCCACGTCACCCACCAAAGGCCGCCCAATCGACGCGCCGGACGACTCGGTGCTGCGGTCACCGCTGTCATGCCGTCGCCATCCGCATCCGCGATGTCGGGCCGGGCAATGCGCTCGCGCCCGGAACTCGTAGATACGAGAGCACGAGCTCCTCGAGGTTCGTCGGCGCGACCTGCCAGCCGAGCGGGCCCTGGGCGGGCGCGCCGCGCACGAGCAACACGCTCTGGCGTTCGGCTTGCTGCTCGAGCACCACGTCGTAGTTCTCCTTGATCGCATCCACATGGGCTGTCGGCCCGGTGAGCACGCGATGTGTTGCGACGAGATCGTCGACATCGCCGGCCACTTGCACGCGGCCCGCCGCGAGAACGATCAGGTAGTCGCACACCCGCTCGAGTTCTGAGACGACGTGTGAGGAAAGGAGGACCGACACGCCGTCTTCGGCCACTGAGCTCATCAGAGTGCCCATGAACTCGTGCCGGGCGAGCGGATCGAGCCGGGCCAAGGGCTCGTCCAGGATCAGCAGGTCAGGGTGACGGGCCAGCGCCACCGCGAGCGCGACCTGGGCGTGCTGCCCGCCGGAGAGCTTGCCGACCTTGCGCTTGAGCGGGATCGCCAAGTCATCGAGCCGGCGGCGGGCGTTCGGCTCGTCCCAACGGCGACTCACGCTCGCGACCAGCCGGAGCGTGTCGGCGACGCTCAGGTTCGCGTACAACGGGGTGTCCTGCGCAACGAACGCTATGCGGTCCAGTGCGGTCGACGAACCCGGCTCGGCGTCACCGAGCACCACGAGCCGTCCCTCGGTCGGCGTGGTGAGGCCGACCGCCATGTTCAGCAAGGTCGACTTACCAGCGCCGTTCGGGCCGACGAGCGCGACGACGCGACCGGCGGGGACGCTCACCGTGCAGTCCTGCAGTGCCCAGGACCTGCCGTAACGCTTGCCGAGCCGCTGCGCCTCGAGGACGGTCATGACGCAATCACGCTTTTCGGGTCCCCATCCCGAAGAGCGCTGCTGAACAACGCGTCGATGCTGGCCTCGTCCAGCCCGGCTGCAGTGGCCTCCGCGATCCAGCGCAGGAGCTTGCGACGCAGCACATCGAGGTCGCGCAGGGGCGCAACGTCGACCGACCCCTGGACGAAGGTGCCTTGCCCGGGACGGCCGCTGGCCAGACCCTTGTGCTCCAACTCCCGGTAGGCCTTCAGCACCGTGTTGGGATTGATCGCCAACGACGCGACGACATCTTTCACCTTCGGCAGCTGGTCACCCGAGACCAGATAACCGAGGCGAACCGCATCCTCGACCTGACGAACGATCTGCAAATAGGGCGGGACCCCGGAGGACGGATCGAGGCGATAGGCGATCGCGGCGCCATCACTCTGCTTATCTAGCTTCATAGATAAGCAGAGTGCCTTACGCGAGCGCCCGGGTCAACCACGCCGCGGGCTTGGGGACGGCCCGCGGCACCGACGGCGGGCCGTCGTTATCCGGGTGGAGCGAAGAATTCGAGAGCAACGCCGTCCGGATCGCGGAACGACACACCGGAGCCGTAGTGAGCGTCGACGATTCCGCCGTGGGTGATGCCGAGTTCGTCCAGCCGGCTGGCCCAGGTCTGCAACTCGTCGCGGTCCGAGCAGGCGAAGGCGACATGGTCCAGGCCGGTGCGATGCTCGTCGAATCTGTCGCTCGCGCCCTGCGGGTGGGTGTGCAGGCCGAACAGCTGTCCGCCGGCGAGGGCGAACACGGTGTGGTGAAAGCCGCCGATCGTCTCGTCCTCGTCCAGGACGGGCGCCGCGCCGAGCAACTGCTCGTACCAGCGAGTACTTCGCTGAAGGTCGGTCACGGTTACGGCGACGTGGGTGATAGCTGGAAATTCCGGCATTGCGGACCCCCTCGTTGGCAATGGTCTCGCTGAGTCTGGGCCGTGCAGCACGGTTCCACAACGTCTGCTCGCGGTCTGCCAGAGTGGTGCCATGCGAGCGATGGCGCGGTGGGTCGTGCTGCACGGGCTTGGCCGGCTGGTCACCCGGCGGTGGGCAGCGCAGGGTGATCCGCAGGCGCGGCTCATCGCCGATCCTTCGGTGCGCGCCGATCCGTACCCCGTCTATGAACAAATCCGCGCGGCGGGTGAGCTCAGCGTGACCCGGATCGGGTTGGTGAGCGCCACGCACTCGGTCGCGCACTCGGTGCTGCGCTCGGACGACTTTCGCACGACGTCGGTGAGCTCGAGCGTATTGCCGAGACTGCAATGGATCGAGCGGGCCACCCGAACTGGTGCGCTGCATCCGTTGGAGCCGCCATCGCTGCTGTCGGTCAATCCGCCCGCGCACACGCGGTACCGCACCCTGGTGTCGTCGGTCTTCACCGCGCGCGCAGTGGCGGCGATGCGGGACAACGTGAACGCGGTCGCCGACCGGTTGCTCGACCAGTTGGCCGCCGAGACCGGCCCGGTCGACATCGTCGCGCGCTACTGCGCCCAGCTGCCGGTCGCGATCATCTGCGACATCCTTGGCGTCGCCGATACGGACCGCGAGCGCGTGCTGCAGTTCGGCGAACACGCCGCGCCGAGCCTCGACTTCGCCCTGACCTACGGTCAGTTCCGCAGTGTCGAACGTGGCCTGCTGGGATTCGACCGCTGGCTGGGCGAGCATATGACGACGCTGCGGCGTGTGCCGGGCGACGACCTGATGAGCAAGCTGATCCACGCCACCGTCGACGGGGAGCACCTGAGCGACGAGGAACTGCGGGCCACGGCGGGGCTCGTCCTGGCCGCCGGGTTCGAGACGACCGTCAACCTGCTCGGCAGCGGCGTACGGCTTCTGATCGACAATCCGGGGCAGCTCGAGGAGCTGCAGAGCGAGCCCGCGCACTGGCTGAACGCGGTCGACGAGATCCTGCGCTTCGAGTCGCCGGTGCAGATGACGGCGCGGGTCGCCAACCGCGAACTCGACATCGCCGGCCACGCCGTTCCGAAGGACTCGTTCATCGCCCTCATCCTGGCGGCCGCGAACCGCGACCCCTTCGTGTTCACCGACCCGTACACCTTCGACGTGCGCCGGGAGAACGCGAGCCGGCACCTGGCGTTCTCCGGTGGGCGGCACTTCTGTCTGGGTGCGGCGCTCGCCCGGCTCGAGGGCGAGGTCGGCCTGCGCAGCCTGTTCGAACGGTTCCCGCGGCTCGCCCTGGCCGGCACCGGAACCCGTCGACCGACGCGGGTGCTTCGCGGCTGGGCCTCGCTGCCGGTTCGACTGACCCCAGCCGGCATCCCGACCGCAGCCGGCTGACGCCGGGCGACTCGCATCAGGAAGGTCCTGTCCCATGAGAGCGGTCAGCTGCAAGGACGCAAAGCTCGACGTCGTCGACCTACCCACGCCGGTGCCGGGGCCGGGACAGTTTCTGATCAAGGTGCTGCGCTGCGGCATCTGCGGCTCGGATCTGCACGCCCGTGACCACTGCGATGAACTCGCGGACATCACGAGCGAGGTGGGTTACGACGGGATCTTCCGTTCCGATCAGGCCGTGGTGCTCGGCCACGAATTCTGTGGCGAGATCCTCGACCACGGTCCCCGGTCGCGGCCGTCGCTGCGTGCTGGGACACGGGTGGTGGCGTTTCCGCTGTTGCGGCAGGGCAAGGAGATTCATCCGACCGGTTTGTCGGCCGCGGCGCCCGGCGGGTACGCGGAGCAGATGCTGGTCGAGCAGTCACTGGCTTTCGCCGTCCCCAACGGACTCTCCACCGAGTTGGCGACGCTCACCGAACCCATGGCGGTCGGCCTGCACGCCGTCCGGCGCAGCGAGATCACGAAGCGCCAGGTCGCGATCGTCATCGGCTGCGGCCCGGTCGGGCTGGCGGTCATCTGCATGCTCAAGGCCAACGGGGTCCGCACCGTGGTCGCGAGCGATTTCTCCTCGGGACGGCGCGCGCTCGCGATCGCCTGCGGTGCGGACGTCGTGGTCGATCCGGCGCTGGACTCGCCGTTCGCGTCGGCCGGGGAACACGGTCACCTGGATTCGGCGCCCGCGGTGTTCGAGCTTGCGGTGGGTTCGATGGAGAGGTTGCGCCGCATCCCGCTGGTGCCGTGGCACCGGGTGTACCAGGCCGCGGAGGCCGTCGGCGTTGCCAAGCCGAAGCACCCCGTGATCTTCGAATGCGTGGGCGTGCCGGGGGTGATCGACCAGCTTCTCACCGGCGCGCCGTTGTTCTCGAGGGTGGTCGTGGTCGGTGTCTGTATGCAGCCCGACCGCATCCGGCCGGCCATGGCGATCAACAAGGAGATCGATCTGCGCTTCGTCCTCGGCTACACACCGCTCGAGTTCCGCGACTCCCTGCAGCTGCTCGCCGAGGGCAGGGTGAACGCGGATCCGGTCGTCACCGGGGTCGTCGGGCTACCGGGCGTCGAGAGCGCGTTCACGGCGCTCCGGGATCCGGAAACGCACGCCAAGATCCTCATCGACCCGACGAGCACGGCGGTCGTGGACTAACCGCCTGCCATCGCCCCGACCACCATGAAGGGCTCTTTGCCCTGCGCCACGGCGTCGGGCAGCGGGTCGTCAGGGAGGTCGTGGGACAGGTCCTCCTCACAGGCGAAGAACCGCACGAACGCCCGTCGCTGGCCGGTGTTCACATCGCGCATCGTCCCGCGCAGCACCGGGTACTGCGACTCGACCGCATCGAGCACGCCCCGCTGGGTCGCCGCGGCATCCACCATGAGCTCCCGGTCGCAGTGCGCGAGCTGCCGCAAGTGTGCGGGCAGGAGGACCCGGATCACGGCAACGTCTGCACTTCCACCGACAGCACGGCCGGAAGGTCGCGCACGATCGGCGCCCAGCTGTCGCCGGAGTCGGCCGAGGCGTACACCTGCCCGCCCGTCGTCCCGAAATAGACGCCGCACTCGGGCAACGAGTCGACCGCCATCGCGTCGCGAAGGACGTTGACGAAGCAGTTCTCCTGCGGCAGGCCCTTCGTCAGCGCCTCCCACTCATTACCGCCGGTGCGGCTGCGGTAGACCCGCAGCTTGCCCTCCGGGGGGAAGTGGTGCGAGTCGCTGGTGATCGGAACGACGTAGATGGTCTCGGGCTCGTGGGCGTGCACGCTGATCGGGAAACCGAAATCGCTCGGCAGGTTCCCGCTGACCTCGTCCCAGCTGTCCCCGCCGTCGTCGGTCCGCATCACGTCCCAGTGCTTCTGCATGTACAGCGTCTCGGGCCGCGACGGGTGCATCGCGAGGTTGTGCACGCAGTGCCCGACCTCGGCGGCCGGGGAGGGGATGCCGTCGGACAGCAAGCCCTTGTTGACCGGCTCCCACGACGTGCCGCCGTCGTCGGTGCGGAACACCCCGGCGGCGGAGATCGCGACGAACATCCGCTCCGAATTCTGCGGGTCGAGGATGATCGTGTGCAGGCACATCCCGCCGGCCCCGGGCTGCCATTTCGAGCCCGAACCGTGCTCGCGCAGGCCGCGCAGCTCCTGCCAGTTCGCGCCGCCGTCCGTCGACCGGAACAGCGCGGCGTCCTCGACCCCGGCGTACACGGTCTCCTTGTCCGTCAATGACGGTTCGAGGTGCCAGACGCGGGCGAACTCCCACGGGTGCGGCGTCCCGTCGTACCACTGGTGCGTCCCTGGAACGCCGGCGTAGGTGAAGTCCTTGCCCATCGGCTCCCAGGTCTTTCCACCATCGTCGGAGCGCTGGATCAGCTGACCGAACCAGCCGGTGGACTGCGAGGCGTACAACCGATCGGGATCGACGGGCGAGCCGGTGACGTGGTACACCTCCCAGCCAGCGAACTGCGGCTCGCTGACATCCCATGTCTGCCGCTTCTCGTCCGAGGTCAGGACGAAGGCGCCCTTTCGAGTGCCGACGAGGACCCGTACACCGCTCATTGACCCACCTGACTCGAGTGCGTGTTGAGGATGAGACGCCGGCGGCGCAAACCCATCGCGTCCAGAATCTACGACCTCCCTCTGACAACCGTCCACACATGGTGCGCAGGCGTGCCGCAGCGACCTTGGCCCACCCATCGACTGTGCGTCGTGTGAGATGTATGTTAAGTTCAGCGCCGATCGTCGACGGACGAGGCCTCTGATTCCGGGGTGGTGCTCGGGCCGGCCGGCGGCGGGCGGTTGTTTGGCAAGGGATCGAATCGCGTGGGGGAACGTCCACTCATACTTTTCGACCCGGAGATCATCATGATGATCACGTCTTGCGCACCGCACGTCATCGACATGCCGGGTTGGCGTCCGATCGCCCGACACGCGCTGCGGACGATGTTCGTCGTCTCGCTGCTGCCGATGGCCATCTTCTACACCACGATGGCGCTGTTCGGAATCCGTGCGGCGGTCCTGACGACGGTCGCGTGGTTCTACGCCGGCCTGCTGCTCAAGGCCCTCCAGGGCAAACCCCTGCTCGGCGCCCGTGTCCTCGGGGCGGCCCTGTTGTCCATCCGCGCGGTCGTCATGTTCGTCAGCGGCAGCGCCTTTCTGTACTTCCTCCAACCGGTGGCCGGCACTGTTGCTGTTGCCGCGGTGTTCGCAGCGACCGCGGCTGCGGGCCGCCCGGTTCTGGATCGGCTGGCCCACGAGTTCTGTCCGTTCCCGGAGGAACTGTCCGAGCGACTGCGTGGGACCCGTTTCTTCTCGCAGCTGTCGATCGTGTGGTCGATGACCTATCTGATGAACGCGGCCGGCACCGTCTGGCTGCTGACGAATGCGTCGCTCAGCGGATTCGTCCTCATCAAGTCGGTCGCCTCTCCGGTCTTCACCATCTCGGCCGTCGCCGCGTCGTACCTGATGTTCCGCATGACGATCCAGCGCCAAGGCATCCTCATCCGCTGGAACCACGAGGTCGCTACCGCCTGATCCCGCGGACCCCATACGGCCAGATGGGCGTATGCCTTGAGGCATACGGGGCGGCCCGATGTGTGGTCGCGCGGTCGATGTAAGCCCCCGTCGCTCTCCCTAGCGTTGGTCATGTCGGAGGAACCGACGTGATCGTTGGAGGAGAACGCGAATGATCGAGGTAGAAAACCTCAGCAAGCGATACGGAGACAAACTCGCGGTCGATCGCCTGAGCTTCGTAGTTCAGGCGGGCATCGTGACCGGCTTCCTCGGCCCGAACGGGGCCGGCAAGTCCACCACGATGCGGATGATCGCCGGCCTGGACGAGCCGAGCGGCGGCCGGGTCCGCGTCAACGGGCAGGACTACCGCACGTACTCGGCTCCGATGGCCGAGCTCGGGCTCTTGCTGGAGGCCCGGGCTGTCCACACCGGCCGGTCGGCCCGCAACCATCTGTTGGCGCTGGCCCAGACGAACGGCATCAGCCGACGACGGGTCGACGAGGTGATCGACATGGTCGGCCTGCTCGATGTGGCCGGCAAGCGGGTCGGCGGGTTCTCGCTGGGGATGGGGCAGCGGTTGGGTGTCGCCTCGGCGCTGCTGGGCGATCCGCGGGTCGTAGTACTCGACGAGCCGGTCAACGGGCTGGACCCCGAAGGCGTGCTCTGGATCCGCAATCTGCTCAAAGCCCTCGCCGCTGAAGGGCGAACCGTTTTCGTCTCGTCGCACCTGATGACCGAGATGGCGCTGACCGCGACGCGGCTCGTCGTGATCGGCCGCGGCCGATTGATCGCTGACACCACGGTCGAGGACTTCGTCGCTCGGGCGGCGGGCACTGCGGTCACCGTGCGCACCCCACGGGCCGTGCAGTTGCGCAATCTTCTGTCGGGTCCGGACATCACCGTGACCAGCGAGCAGTCAGACGTCTTGCACGTGCAGGGCTTGACCGCCGAACAGATTGGTACCACCGCCTGGCAGGCGCACCTGCCGGTCTTCGAACTGACCGTCCAGCACGCTTCGCTGGAGGAGGCCTTCATGCAATTGACTCACGACTCCGTCGACTACCGCTCTCACGATGCGGCCCAGGTCACTGACACTGCGGTGGCAGCACGATGACCGCCGTCCTCGCCCCCGCCGCCCCCGTCCGAACGTTGAAGGTCACCCAGAGCCGGGTGCTGCACTCGGAGTGGACGAAGTTCCGTTCGCTGCGCTCGACCGTGTACACCCTGATGGTCGCGGTCGTGCTCATGGTCGGCATCGGGGCGCTGTTCTCGGCGGTCACGGCCAATCAGTTCCACACCCTGAGCGCAGCGGAAAGAGCCACCTTCAGCCCCATCTCCACCAGCCTGAACGGAATGACCTTCGCGCAACTTGCGATCGGTGTCTTGGGCGTTCTGCTGATCAGCGGCGAGTACAGCACCGGCATGATTCGCGCCTCGCTGACTGCGGTTCCCCGCCGTCTCCCGGTGCTGTGGGGCAAGCTGGCGGTCTTTGCCGGCGTGGTCTTCGTCGTCGCGCTGGTCGCCAGCTTCATCTCGTTCTTCCTCGGCCAGGCCTTGCTCAGCGGGCAACACCTGAACGTGGGGATCACAGCGCCCGGCGCCCTGCGCTCGGTGATCGGCGCCGCGCTGTATGTCACCGTCGCCGGCATGATCGGCATCGCGCTCGGTGCACTTCTGCGCAATACCGCAGCTGGGATATCCACGTTCGTGGGTGCGTTCTTCGTCATTCCTCCGCTCACCGCCCTGCTGCCGACCTCGGTCAGCTCCCACCTGACGCAGTATTTGCCTTCCAGTGCCGGTCAGGCTCTCTACGGCGGGACGCGCGGCGTCGACAACCTCCTGTCGCCGTGGACCGGATTCGCCCTGCTGTGCGGGTACGCCGTCGTCCTCATCGCGGCCGCAGCGTGGCGGCTACGCCAGGTCGACGCCTGATCCGGGGACAATGCACAGGATGAGGATGCCGAGGCCACTCGAACACCCAGCTACCCGCTCAGCGGGCAGCTGGGTGTTCGACGCGTTGGTCACGCTCCTGGCGATGGCGTCGGCACTGCCCTACCTGTTCCACCACCACACCGACCAGCACGCGCCGGCGGTTGTCGTGCTGATCGTGATGGTGGCGCCGTTGGCGCTCCGTCGCGTCCGACCCGTCCTTGTGTTCGGCTGGATCCTCGTCGTCGCCGTCGGTGCCGGGTTGTGGGACGACCACGTGATCCCCGGCCTGGCCCTGGTTATCGCCTTGTACACGGTGGCCGCCCTGCAGCCGCGTCGGGACGCGCTGTTCGCGGCCGGCCTGCTCGAGCTCGTCATGATCGGCGCGGCGATTCGGCTCTCCGGCAGCGGCTGGTGGTTCGACGCGATCTTCCTGTCCGGCATGATCGCCGCTGCGGTGGGGCTCGGCCTGTACTCCGCGACCCGTCGGGCCTATCTGGACGAACTGCACGACCGCGCCGAGCGCCTGGAACGCGAACGGGACCGACAGGGTGAACTGTCCGCCGCGGCCGAACGCGCCCGCATCGCCCGCGAGATGCATGACATCGTCGCGCATCACCTGACGGTGATGGTCGCCCTCAGCGACGGCGCGATCGCCGCATCGACCGCTTCACCGCAGCGTGCCGCCGACGTCATGCGCGAAGTGTCGGCGACCGGACGCCGCGCGCTGCAGGACACCCGGCGACTCCTCGGCGTCCTGCATAAGCACTCTGATGACGACGCCGAGGACGCCCTTCAGCCCGTGCCTGATCTGGCCGAACTGGACGTCCTGATCGAGCGGGTCCGCGCGGCCGGACTCGCGACCAGTCTCGAGGTCAAGGGTGCCGCAACGGAGGTGCCCGCCGGCGTGCAGCTCACGGTCTACCGGCTCGTCCAGGAGGCCCTGACCAACACGCTCAAACATGCCGGCCCGGGCGCCCGCGCGGCGGTACGGCTGGAGTACACCGCGGACGAGTTGCGCGTCGACATCGACGACGACGGCGCCGGAGCAGCGGCGCCGGTACCGGTCGGTGTCGGCAGCGGGCTGGTCGGCATGCAAGAACGAGTCCACGCCTACGGCGGCGACGTGGAGTCCGGGCCGCGCCGCGATGGCGGCTGGCGGGTCTCGGCGCGGCTGCATCTCGAGACCGGAGACTCCGCGTGATCCGGGTGCTGCTGGTCGACGACCAGTCGCTGTTACGGCTCGGGTTCCGATTGATCTTGGAGGCCGAACTTGACATCGAGGTGGTCGGCGAGGCGGCGGACGGCGCGACCGGGGTAACCATGGCCGCGGCGCTGCATCCGGACGTGGTCCTGATGGATGTTCGCATGCCCGGCATGGACGGCATCCAGGCGACGGCCGCGATCCTCGCCGCCGGACCGGCGAGCAAGGTGCTCATCCTCACCACCTTCGACCTGGATCAATACGTCTTCGCCGGCCTGAAAGCGGGCGCCAGCGGCTTCCTCCTCAAGGACGCGCCCCCGGCCGAGCTGCTCACGGCCATCCGCACCGTCGCCGGCGGGGACGCCGTCCTGGCCGCCAGCGCGACCCGGCGACTCATCGATCAGTTCGTCCCGCTGCTTCCCGATCCCGGCCGCCGACCTCGGCGCGATGCATTGCTCGACGAGCTCACCGACCGGGAGCGGTCGGTCTTCGCCGAGCTCGCCGCGGGGCGCTCCAACCGGGAGATCGCCGCCGAGCTACACCTGTCCGAGGGGACCGTGAAGGTCCATGTCGGGCGGATACTGGCCAAGCTCGATCTGCGCGACCGAGTGCAGGCCGTCGTCCTGGCCTACGAATCTGGGCTGATCACGCCGGGGAGTTGACATGTCGGGCAGCGCACGTCCGCGCCGCAACACCCGCCCGCGCGATGCGCTGGGTCGACCGTTGCCGTACGGAAGCGCCGGCGTCGACGGGCAGCCCGAGGGCGTCCGGCGCACACCGCGTGAGTCGCTCGCCGAGGCGCATCGGCTGCTCAGCGCGGGCCGCCCCTTCCATGCCCACGAGGTTCTCGAGGACGCGTGGAAGTCCGGCCCGGTCGAGGAGCGCGACCTCTGGCGCGGGTTGGCCCAGATTGCGGTCGGCATCACGCACGCCGCGCGCGGCAACGCGGTCGGCGGCGTACGACTCATCGAGCGAGGGACGAGAAACGTCGCACCGTACGCGGTCGACCCGCCCCACGACCTCGACGTCGCCGCCCTCGTCATGTGGTCCGAGGAAGCCGTCGCGGAGATCGCTCGCGCGACGCCGGTGATGGTGAGCCCACCGCCACTGGTGCGGCGAACCGCGCAGGACTAGCCCGGCTCGCGCGGGACGCTCAGTCGGGGCACACCGCCGAGGCCCAGGTTGTAGCGAACGTGCTCTGAGTACTCGGCCAGCTTGTCCCAGAGCGCGGCATGGGCCGGCCATGGGATCGGCTCGTCCCCGTCGAGCCAGCTGTCGCCGAACGTGATCCAGACCAGCGTCCAGTCCGCGGCCACCTGCCAGCGACCATTGCTCCACTCGATCAGGTTTCGGCGGAGTTGGAACGCCAGCCGCGGCGCGTCCGGGAATGTCGGCGCTGACCGCACGACCCAGACCCGGAAGTCACACGACATCAGGTCGAGTTCGAAGTCGCTCAGGACGGCCGGATCAACCAGCACGGTGGCGACGTTCTCAAATCCTTGCCCTCGCACCACTCGATTATCTCCTGATCAACCAATTCTGGTCTGGGCCCGTGCTGTCTTGACAGCGGCCGTGAGCGTCTGTAAGTCGAAGGCTCCGTGGTGACGCTGACCGTTGATGAAGAAGGTCGGCGTACCTGAGACCCCGCTCAAGTCGGCCGACTCCACATCCTGCGCGATCCGCGTCTCGTGCACGCGGCGCTTCAGGTCGTCGCGGAAGCGGTCTGGGTCGAGCCCCAACTCGACCGCGTACCTCACGAGGTCTGCGGGCTGAAGGTCGTCTTGGTGGTCGAGCAGCAGATCGTGCATCGGCCAGAACGCGTCCTGTGCGGCCGCCGCCTCGGCCGCCTCGGCCGCGAGCTGAGCGTGGGGATGGACGTCGAGGAGCGGCAGGTGTCGCCAGACATAGCGGACGTCGGTGTCGGTCAGCAGGTCACGCACAACGGGCTCGGCCCGACCGCAGTACGGGCACTCGAAGTCGCCGAACTCGATCACGGTGATCGAGGCGTCCAGCGGCCCCCTGATGTGGTCTCGCTCGGTGTCCACCTCGGGGATCAGGTCCTGGATCAGACGCGTGTCGCCGAGCAGCGCACGAGCTCGCCGGGCCGGCGGCAGCTGCGCGGTGATCCGGTACACGGTCCAGGTCAGCGCTGACGCAATGAAGGCCGCCGACAGCGCGCCGAGCTTCGCCTCGTTCAGCTCGTCGCCGCGGAAGGCCAGTGCCGCGATCAACAACGCGACCGTGAAGCCGATCCCGGAGATTGTGCCGCTTCCGATCACCGCCGCCCAACCGACCGGTGGACGCACCCGACCCCGGCTGAGCCGCGTCACCGCCCACGACGTGACGATGACTGCGACCGGCTTCCCGACGACGTAGCCGAGGAGGACGCCGAGGGTCACCGGCGCCGTGTAGGCGGTGGCGAGGAAGCTGCCGTTGAGGACGATGCCGGCGTTGGCCAGGGCGAACAGCGGAACGATGACGTAGCTCGTCCACGGGTGATAGAAGGTCTGCAACCGCGCATTCGGCGACAGCGCCGACGTCAAGCCGGCGGTGGCGTCGCGCGCAAGTTCTGGAGTCGGCTGTTCCCGGAACCGCCGGACCAGTCCGGTGGCCTGTTCCAGATCCGCGCGACTGGGCGAGTACGCCGAGGCGGACAACCCGATCGCCAGACCGGTCACCACCGGATCGACCCCGCTGGCCAGCAGCGCGGCCCAGATGACGATGCCGAGCGTGACGTAGACGGATCGCTGTCGCATCCGCACCGCCGCGGCGACGAGGAGAAGGGCGAATCCCGCTGCGGCGATCGCGAGCGGCAGCACGACGATCCGCTCGCTGTAGACGACGGCAATCACCAGGAGTGCGGCCAGATCGTCGACGACGAAGACGGTCAGCAGAAACGCACGCACCCGATCAGGCACGTCGCGTCCCAACAACGCGAGCAGGCCGAGCGCGAGGGCGGTGTCGGTGGACATCGCGACGCCCCACCCGTGCGCGCTGGGTTGTCCCGCGTTGACGGCGAGGTAGATGAGGACCGGGACGAGCATGCCAACCAGGCCGGCCGCGAGCGGAAGGATGAAGCGGCGCCGTTCGCGAAGATCACCGAGGTCGAGCTCTCGCCGCGCTTCCAGGCCAACAACCAGAAAGAACAGCGTCATCAGTCCGCTGTTGATCCAGGTATGCAGATCATGGGTTGTGCCGACGGTGCCCAATCGAATCGAGAGGTCGGTGCTCCACACGGACTGGTAGGACGACGCGTCGATGTTCGCCCAGATCAACGCGGCCGCGACTGCCGCGACCAGGACTCCGGCGCTTCCGGACTCGGTCTGCAGAAATGCTCGGAGTGGAGCGGAACGCCCGCGCGCCCACAACGTCCGGCCGCGCCATACCGACGCGCTGGGCGGGGAGTCAGTCATCAGCGCCCACGAAGCTGAGACTACTTTCGCCGCGGCGTCGACGCGGGGCCGGTCGTAACTAGGAGCGCTCTCGCAGGTCGTCGACACCGGGTCCGGACAGTTCGGTCAGGGCCGACTTGCGCCCGGACGCGGCGAGCAGCAGCGAGAGAGCAGGGCCTTCAACCAGCGGTCCGGACCCGACGGAGAAGTCGGTGTCGGTGGCCTTCATCGTCAGACCCGCGACCCGACTCTTGCCACCGATGATGGCGTTGCTGCGCGCGTAGAACGCGAGCGCGCGAGTGACGTCCGGCAGCGGGTAGGAGTGCGGGATGTTCAGCGGCCGTCGGATGTCCTCGCCGTGCACGATTGCCTCGCCGAGCCACGTGTCCTTGGGCCCGGGCGGCGAAGAACTGCGGGATTGCGCGGCTCGGAACGCGGCGAGTGTCGCGGCCGGACCGCCAGCCCCTTCGACGGCCACCTGCTTGGCCGTGAACTTGTCGAAGTTGAAACCGGCCGCGGCGAACTTCGTGAGAAATCGCGGCGGCGTCATCTTGGCCGCGGACACCAGATGCGCGAGCACGTCATGGACGGTCCACTCGCTGCACAGCGATGGCGTTGCCCATTGCTCAGCCGTAAGACCTTCGACTTCGTCGGCGAGCGATTGGCGCTCGGCGTGGATGGTCGGCCAGATGCTGTCAGTCATGGCGCCTCCTCGATGTGACGGTGAACGAGTTGATCCCATCATCCCGACGAACGACGCGCCGCCAGATCGACGACGTGGTTTGCATCGGTCTCGTCTTTTCTCGATGGCCGAATTGTGTCGCGTGCGTAGTCGCATGTGCGAGTTGGACGCGACCATACCTTTAGGTATGGAGAGTTTGGCAAAAAATTGATGCAGCTGCTCTCTTGCCCATCTTCCGCAACTACGTCAAGATCGCGCACGTGAAACCCCTGCGGCATAAGGGATTGGACGTGATCATGTCGATCACGCTCGTCGTAGTGCCTTTTGTGGCATGGGTTGCGCGCCGAAAAGATACGGCGCGTCGTGTTGACGCTGAGACTTGGTCATCGTCAACTTGGTCGCAGCGACGGAGCAATCCGTCGACGACAGTCGCCGAGGAGGCACACAGCATGACCGCTCCTGCGAAGAAGGCACCGGCCAAAAGGGCCGCGGCCAAGAAGACCGCTGCAAAGAAGGCACCGGCCAAAAGGGCCGCGGCCAAGAAGGCGCCCGCTAGGAAGGCCGCAGTGAAGAAGGCTCCGGCCAAGAGGGCGTCGGCCGCGAAGAAGACCGTCGCGAAGAGGTCTTCGGCCGCGAAGAAGACCGTCGCCAAGAAGACGACGGCCGCGAAGAAGACCGTCGCCAAGAAGACGACGGCGGCCAAGAAGACCGCAGCCAAGAAGGCTCCGGCCCGCAAGACCGTCGCCAAGAAGACGACGGCGGCCAAGAAGACCGCAGCCAAGAAGGCTCCGGCCCGCAAGACCATCACCAAGAAGGCTCCGGCCCGCAAGGCCGCCGCCAAGAAGTAGGTCGTCTCCGACGAACACCTGATCGCCGAACCAGCGATCATGACGCACCGAGTCGCCGGTGCACCTCTGGACTTCGCCGCCCTGCGGACGGAGCTGGAGGTGCCCGGCGATTTCGCGTCAGCTGTGCTCGACGAAGCGAGGCGCGCGGCGGCTCAAGTCCAGCTGCCCGGGGAAGACGTCACCGATATTCCGTTCGTGACGATCGATCCGCGCGGCAGCCGTGATCTCGATCAGGCTCTGCACATCGCGCGCGACGGCCACGGCTTCCTCGTCAGCTACGCCATCGCCGACGTCGCCGCTTTCGTCACGCCCGGCACTGCTCTCGACGCGGAGACGAACCTTCGCGGTGAGACGCTCTACTTCCCGGACGCGCGCGTGCCGCTGCACCCGCCTCTACTCAGCGAAGGGGCGGCCAGCCTCCTCCCCGGCCAGGTCCGTCCGGCCGTCCTCTGGCGCATCGCGCTCGGCGCTGACGGCACGGTCCGCAGCGCCGACGTCCGGCGAGCCCGAGTGCGCAGCACGGCTCAGCTCGATTACGAAGGCGTGCAGGCCGCGCTGGATGCCGGCCGCCTGCCTGATCCGATCACGGCCATCGAGGACGTCGGGCAGGCCCGGCTCGCGCTCGCGCGTTCACGCCACGCGATCAACCTGGATCTCCCGGAGCAAACAGTCGAGCCGGACGGCAACGGCGGGTGGTCGCTGCAGCTGCGACGAGAGCTGGCCGTCGAGAGGTACAACGCCGAGATCTCGTTGCTGACCGGTATGTGCGCCGCGTCGATCATGCTCGACGGGGGGATCGGCATCCTGCGCACGGTGCCGCCTCCGGACAAGGGTGCCGTCGCCTCCTTGCGCCGCGCGGCCACGGCGCTCGGTATCGGGTGGCCGCATGGCGCGCATGCTGGCGACGTCATGGCTCGCGTCGACCGGGCCAACCCACGTCACGTTGCCTTCATCGAGCACGCGGTCACGTTGCTGCGCGGTGCCGCGTACACGCCCTTCGACGGAACTGCGCCCTCGCAGCCGCTGCACGGTGGGATCGGTGCGCCCTACGCCCACGTGACCGCACCGCTGCGTCGCCTCGTCGATCGCTACGCGAGCGAGATCTGCGTCGCGCTGTGTGCGGGCTCGGCGGTACCCGAATGGGTGCGCGCGGCGATGCCGCACCTCCCGGCGACGATGCAGCGGGCCGACCACGTCGCGCACGAGGTCGACCGCGCGGTCGTCGACGCGACCGAGGCGTGGCTACTGCGCGATCGCGTGGATGAGATCTTTTCGGCAGTTGTGATCGACGCGGACGAGCGCGGCGGCACCGTCGTGCTCAATGAGCCGGCTGTGCGGGCCAGGTGCGGCGGCGCTGACCTGCCAGTGGGCGAGCGCATCCAAGCCAGATTGATCACCGCCGACGTCGAAACACGCGAAGTCCGTTTCGAACGAGCCGAGGCGCAATGAGCGATAGCGATCCCGCGTAGCAACGCGACTGATGCGCAAGGTGACCACCAACGCGATGAGCGCTCGCGCGTAGCAACGCGACTGATGCGCAAGGTAACCACAAACGCGATGAGCGATCCCGCGTAGCAACGCGACGCATGCGCAAGGTGACCACCAACGCGATGAGCGCTCGCGCGAAGAGCCCGCCGGCGCGCGAGCGAAGCGAGCTTGCGCAAGCGCCGAAGGCGCGAGTGGGTCGAAGGTCCGCCCGAGCGAAGCGAGTGGCGGTGCCGTAGACCCACGCTCGGCGGATTAAGAGATCAATTCAGTGGTATTCGTAGTCCTCGGAGGGATAGGCGCCGTCGCGGACCTCGTCGGCGAAGCGGCTCGCCGCGTCGCGCAGAATCGCGCCGACGTCGGCGTACTCCTTGACGAACTTGGCCGGCTTGCCCCCACCGCGCAGCCCGGCCATGTCCTGCCACACGAGCACCTGCGCGTCGCACGACGGACCGGCGCCGATGCCCACGGTGGGGATGTTCAAGGCGCGCGTGACCTGAGCGGCGACCTCGGAGGGGACGACCTCGAGGACCACCGCGAACGCGCCGGCGTGCTGTAGCGCTTTGGCGTCCTGCAGGAGACGGTGCGCTGCTTCGTCGCCGCGGCCCTGCACGCGGTAGCCGCCGAATGCGTTCACCGACTGCGGGGTGAGCCCGATGTGCGCCATGACCGGGATGCCGGCCGAGACGAGTGCCTCGACCTGCGCGGCTACGCGTTGACCGCCCTCGAGCTTGACGGCCTGCGCCCCGCCTTCCTTCATGAACCGCGCCGCGGTCTCGAGCGCCTGCTGCGGTGAGGCCTGGTAGGAGCCGAACGGCAGGTCGGCCACGACGAGCGCGCGGGACGTACCGCGAACGACTCCGCGTACGAGCGGGAGCAGTTCGTCAATCGAGACCGGGACGGTGGTGTCGTAGCCGTAGATGACGTTGGCGGCCGAGTCGCCGACGAGAAGCACGGGAATGCCCGCATCGTCGAAGACCCTCGCTGTCGAGTAGTCGTAGGCGGTGAGCATCGGCCAGCGCTCGCCGCGCTCCTTGGCCTGCTGCAGGTCGCGGATCGTGATCCGCCGGGTCGATACGCCACCGTAGAGAGTGGTCTCGGGCATGATCGCTTCGCCTCACCTTCCTCGAGGCCGGCTCACCGGTCCCCGGGCATGTCATGTGGACGAAACAATCGTGCAACCTACTGGCGCGTATGTCTCGCTATTCGGGCTGAGATGAGCGTCACGGCGCGAATCAGCCCGTTTCCCGCCAGTGATTCGTTATGGGCACGCGCCGGTCGCGTCCGAATGCCTTGAAACTGATCTTGGTACCGGGTGGGTACTGCCGACGCTTCCACTCCGCGGCGTCGACCATTCGGGCAACCCGCTGGACGAGTTCGGCGTCGAAGCCGGCCGCGACGATCTCGGGGGCGCCTTGGTCCCCGTCCACATACCGCGCGAGGACCGCGTCCAACACTTCGTAATCCGGGAGCGAGTCGCTGTCGAGTTGGTCGGGACGCAGTTCGGCCGACGGCGGCTTGGTGATCGAGTTGGGCGGGATGGGCAGCGGCTGGCCGGCGGCCTCGGCCCGCTCGTTGCGCCACCGCGCCAGCGCCCAGACGAGCGTCTTGGGGACGTCCTTGATCGGCGCGAAACCACCGACGGCGTCGCCGTAGATCGTCGAGTAGCCCACCGCCAGCTCGCTCTTGTTGCCGGTGGCGAGGACGAGGTGGCCTTCGGAGTTGGACAGCGCCATCAGCGTCGTGCCGCGGATGCGCGCCTGCACGTTCTCCTCGGCCAGGCCGGTCAGCTGCAGCGACCCCACGAAGGCGTCGACCATCGGTTTGATCGGCACGCTGCGGTACCGCGCGCCGATGCGCTGAGCGAGGTCCTCGGCGTCCGAGCGGGAGTGATCCGAGGAGTACGCGCTCGGCATCGACACCCCGTGGACGTTCTCGCCGCCGATCGCATCTGCCGCCACGGCCGCGACGACGGCCGAATCGATGCCGCCGGACATCCCGAGCACGACGGATCGGAACCCGTTCTTGCGGACGTAGTCCCGCAGCCCCACGACGAGTGCGTTCCACACTTCGGCCTCGTCGGGGATCCGCGGCGCGACTGGCGCCGTGGTCACCTGCCACGGCTCGAGCGGCACGGTTGCGGTGGCCGAGCGGGTGACCGTCATGGACTCGCCGACGACGGTTGGGGGTGAGTCGATTGCTGCGGCGACCGGCACGTCGACGTAGTACACGTCCTCGACGAACTGCGGGGCGCGCATCACGACCGAGCCGTCCGGCGCGACGACCATGGAATCGCCGTCGAACACCAACTCGTCCTGTCCGCCGACGGTGTTGACGTAGGCGATCGGCGCCCGGGCCTCGGCGGCGCGACGTTGCAGGAGCCCGAGTCGCACGTCGTCCTTGTTGCGCTCATAGGGGGATGCGTTGACGTTGACGACCAACCCGACGCCTGCGGCCCCGGCGACGGCAAAAGGCCCGCCCTCTTGCCACACGTCCTCGCAGACCGTCAGCGCGATGTCGACCCCCAGGTGGCGCACGACGGCGAGTGACGCGCCCGGGACGAAGTAGCGGCGCTCGTCGAACACGCCGTAGTTGGGCAAGTGGTGCTTGTAGTACCGGCTGACGACCTGTCCGTCGAACAGGAACGCGGACGCGTCGCGGGGGGAGCCGTCGTCGTCGACATAGCCGACGATCACCGCGGTCTTGCCCAGGCCGGAGTCGGCGAGCCGCCCGGCGAGTTTCTCGAGCGCGTCGCGCGAGGCCGCGCGGAACGCCGGGCGAAGGACCAGGTCCTCAACGGGGTACCCGGTCAGCATCATCTCGGGAAACATGACCAGGTGGGCGCCTGCGGCCGCCGCTTGCGCGGTGCGGGCCACGACCGCTTCCGCGTTGGCGGCGAGGTTGCCCACGGTGCTGTTCACCTGTGCGAGTGCGAGCCGGAGCGCCATCACGAGATCCAGTGTGACGCACGGGCCTCGGGTGGCAGATAACCCGGTGTGCGGTTGCCTCGTTGTATCTGAAACGACCCTGGAGCCCCCATGCGCCTGCACCGCCGCAGCCCCCGCCGCATTCTGTCCGCCGGTCTCGGTCTGGCCTCACTCGCCGCAACCGCTTCCGCCCTCGCGCCCCCGGCCGTCGCCGATCCCGCGTACACGGTGCAGTCGCTGCATTTCGCGGTCCACGTCGGTCCGGGCCTCGCCCAGGCGTGCGACATCGTCGGCGACCTCTACGTGCCCGCGGGCGCGTCGGCGACCGCGCGCGTCCCGGCGATCCTGACGACCAACGGCTTCGGCGGTTCGGCGGCGGACCAGGCGCCGTTCGCCCAGCAGGAGGCGACCAAGGGATACGTCGTCCTGTCCTATTCGGGGCTCGGCTTCGGCGGCTCCGGCTGCAAGATCACCCTCGACGATCCCGACTACGACGGCATCGCGGCGAGCCAGCTCGTCAGCTTTCTGGGCGGAGCGCCGGGCGTCGCATTCACGGACGCTGCGCACACAACCGCTGCGCCGGTGCTGACGTCGGTCGTGCACGACGCGAAGGACCACGCCGGTACGGCCCAGACCTACGACCCACGGGTCGGCATGTGGGGCGGCAGCTACGGCGGTCAGATCCAGTTCGCGGCCGCCGGCGTCGATCCGCGCATCGACGCGATCAACCCGCAGATCACCTGGAACGACCTGTCCTACTCGCTCGGTCCCAACAACCAGACCCCGGCCGGCACGGTGACCACCGCGAACCCGGGTGCCGTGAAGATCACCTGGGGTGTCCTGTTCTCCACGGTCGGGATCCTGGACGGCGTTCAGTACGCGGCGGCCGACCCCACGCGCGACGTCGGCTGCCCGAACTTCGCCGACTTCGTCTGCCCGGCCCTCGTGACCGCGGGGAGCACCGGGTTCTTCCAGCCCGGCGACGTGGCAAAGCTGCGCCACGCGTCGGTGTCCAGCTATCTGTCGAAGATCAAGATTCCGGTGCTCCTCGACCAAGGCCAGGTCGACACCCTGTTCAACCTCAACGAGGCCGTCGCCACCTACACCGCGCTGCGCAAGCAGGGCACCCCGGTTGCGATGCTCTGGCGCGAGCAGGGCCACTCGGGCGGCTCGCCCTCGGCTGCGGGTCGCGCCTATGAGGACGCCCGGATCCAGGCCTGGTTCGACCGCTACCTCAAGGGTCGCATCGTCAGCACCGGCTCGGCGTTCGCCTACTACCGGGATTGGACGGGCACCTTCGCCGAGTCCGGTTCGTACCCGGTCGGGTCGACCAAGACCTATTACCTGTCGGGCGACCAGGGTCTCGTCACGGCTGCCGGGCAGATCTCGGCCGCCTCGCAGACGTTCGTCACACCGCCCGCCGGCGTTCCGACCACGTTGAGCGACCTGGACGCGCTCGGCAGCCAATTGCCGGTCGGCACCCCGATCGACGTGCCGGACACGAACGCGCCGGGGACCTACGCCAGCTGGCAGACCACCCCGCTGACCAAGAACATCGACGTCGTGGGCGCCCCGGGCCTGACGGTCAAGGTGACCTCGCCGACGGCCGAGATCACGTCTCCAGCCGGGCCGGCCGGACAACTCGTCCTGTTCGCGAAGGTGTACGACGTCGCGGGCGACGGCAGCGCCGCGCTGGTCAAGAGCCTCGTCGCGCCGTTCCGGGTCAGCGACCCGACCCGGGTCGTCCACGTGACCCTGCCCGCCTTTGCCCACCGTTTCGCGAGTGGGCACCGGATCCGCCTCGTCATCGCCGCCGGAGACCCCAATTACCGGGGTGGTCTGGCCGCTGCCCCAGTGACGATCACCAGCGGCTCCGCCACCCAGGCGCTGACCCTGCCCGTCGCCAGCTGACCCCGGACCATGTGAGGCCGCTGCGAACCCGGCCCGTAAACGCTCTCGGTTGAGGCACACTAGAGGCGTACTCGGCATGGTTCGTGACGATTTCGCATCGGACGCAACCCACACCAGCCCGAGTGCGTCTGAACAAGAGTGAGCTGATCGTGACGTGCCTTCCCCGTTCATTTCGTCCGGTGAGGGACACTGAGAGGCCGGCTCACACCTGCCGCGCTGCTGCGTGGCGCCGTGAACCGCACGGGTCGAAGCAATGGGTTCGGAGGGTCGATGCAGCAGGCTGGCAGCACCGGGGGGCGTGGCGGCGGGTCGCGACGAGCGCGAATGGTCACGATTGTGGCGTCTCTCGCTGCATTGATGGCACTCGCGGCATGCACATCAGGCGGCACCGTGCCCGCCGCGGGCACGGTCACCGTGACCGGAACCGGTCCGGACGGCTCCGTGACCACAACGACGGCGACAGCGTCCCCTGGGGTCGACCCCGCCGTGATCACCACCTTGCCGGCAGCCGGCACGAAGAACTTCAGCCCGGCGGACCGCGTCAAGGTCAACATCGACAACGGCAAGCTGACCGACGTCAAGATGGTCAACGCGGTCGGCAAGGTCGTGGCCGGTGCGCTCGCCTCCGACGGATCAACGTGGCAGAGCACCGAGGACCTCGGTTACTCGAAGACCTACAAGATCACCGCGACCGGCGTGGACTCCGTCGGGCACCCGATCACCAAGCGGGAGCACATCACGACCGTCACGCCCGGGAACATGACGATGCCCTACCTCGAGGACATTTACGGGCACACTCTCGAAAACGGCGGCACCTACGGCGTCGGAATGGTCGTCCGGGTCCACTTCGACGAAAGCGTGAACCGCGCGAAGGCCGAGAAGACGCTGCAGGTGACCACCACTCCGAACCTGTCCGGTGGGTGGTACTGGTCCGATGACCAGAACGTGTACTGGCGTCCCCAGCACTACTACCCGGCCGGCACCAAGGTCACCCTCAGCGCGAAGGTCTATGGCACCCAGGTCGGCCTCGGGCTCTACGGTCAGGCCGATCAGAGTGTGTCGTTCAAGATCGGCGCCAAGCACTACTCGGTGGCCAACGCCAAGACCCACCAGGTGAAGGTTTACGTCAACAACAAGCTCGTCCGGACGATGCCCACCTCGATGGGCCAGGGCGGCGTCACCCAGGGCGACAATGGCCCGATCTACCTCTGGACGATGCCCGGCATCTACACCGTGATCAATCACGAGAACCCGGCGATCATGTCCTCGGACAGCTACGGGCTGCCGGCGAACTCGCCGCTGGGGTACGCGCCCGAGAAGGTGTACTGGTCGACCAAGATCAGCGTCGACGGCATCTACCTGCACGAACTCGACGCCACGGTGTGGGCGCAGGGGCACCAGAACGTGTCGCACGGCTGCCTGAACCTCAACTACACGAACGCGAAGTGGTTCTACAACCTCTCCCGCGTGGGTGACGTGGTGCAGGTCGTCCACTCCGGCGGTCCGAAGATCACCTTCGATCAGGGCGGCGAGTGGAGCGTGCCGTGGTCGACGTGGCTCAAGGGCAGCGCGCTGAGCTAGCTTGGGCCCCCCGGCCGTCGCGTAATGTGCCGGTAACCCCACGCCAGAAGACTGGAGCGCTGTGGACCGTCAACAAGAGTTCGTCCTGCGCACGATCGAGGAGCGCAACATCCGCTTCGTGCGGCTGTGGTTCACCGATGTCCTCGGCACGCTGAAGTCGGTGGCCGTCGCGCCCGCGGAACTCGACGGCGCGTTCGAAGAGGGCATCGGCTTCGACGGCTCGGCCATCGAGGGGTTCACCCGGACCAGTGAGAGCGACATGCTCGCCCGCCCCGACCCGTCGACATTCCAGATCCTGCCCGAGAACGACGGCCGCGCAACGGACTCGGCCCGGATGTTCTGCGACATCCAGATGCCGGACAACTCGCCGTCCTGGGCTGACCCGCGCTACGTGCTGCGGCGTGCACTGTCCAAGGCCGCCGAGCGTGGCTTTACGTTCTACACGCACCCGGAGATCGAGTTCTTCCTGCTGAAGAACCGTCCGACCGACGGGTCCGAACCGCTGCCGATCGACAACGGTGGCTACTTCGATATGACCAGCCACGACGTGGCCCATGATTTTCGACGGGCCGCAGTCAGCGCCTTGGAGTCGCTCGGGATCTCGGTCGAGTTCAGCCATCACGAGGTGGCGCCCGGGCAGCAGGAGATCGACCTGCGCTACGCCGACGCGCTGTCGATGGCCGACAACCTGATGACCTTCCGGCACGTCATCAAGGAGGTCGCGATCGCGCACGGTGCGCACGCGACGTTCATGCCCAAGCCGTTCATGCACCAGCCGGGCAGTGGCATGCACACCCACCTGTCGCTGTTCGAAGGCGACCAGAACGCCTTCCACGACCCGTCGGATCCGTTGAATCTGTCCAAGACGGCGCGGGCGTTCATCGCCGGCCTGCTGGTCCACGCTCGCGAGATCACCGCCGTCACCAACCAGTGGGTGAACTCGTACAAGCGGCTGTGGGGCTTCGGGGCGCCCGGCGCCCTCGTCGAGGCACCGACCGTCATCTGCTGGGGGCACGCCAACCGCTCGGCGCTCGTCCGCGTGCCGCGGTACAAGCCCGGCAAGGCGAACTCGACGCGGGTCGAGCTGCGCTCGCCGGACTCGGCTTGCAACCCCTACCTGGCCTTCGCGGTGCTGTTGGCCGCCGGCATGAAGGGCATCGAAGAGGGTTACGAGCTCCCGCCCGGAGCTGAGGACGACGTGTGGACGCTGTCCGACGTCGAGCGGCGCGCGCTCGGCTACGGCGAACTGCCGCACAACCTCGCGGATGCGCTGCGCGCGATGGAGGACTCCGAGCTGCTCGCCGAGACGCTGGGCGAGCATGTCTTCGACTTCTTCCTGCGTAACAAGCGCGAGGAGTGGATCGAGTACCGCTCCGAGGTGAGCCCGTTCGAGCTCCGGCGCTACCTGCCGCTGCTGTAGTAATCCGCCGGGCGGGCTCTTCGCGTGAGCGCTCATCGCGTTCGGGGCTGGTCTTCAGTCTTCGCGTTCCCGCGACTGCTGGGTGCGGGGTCCTTACTAGAGTCGGTGGGGTGAGCCGGCCGACCGTTCTCGTCGTGCACAACGACGACAGCGATCCCGTCGCGCGACTGGGGGACTGGCTCACCGAGGCCGGCCTGGACTTGCGCGTCGTGCCCGGGCCCGAGCTGCCGCCCGATCTCAGCGGCTACGCCGGCCTGGTGGTGCTCGGCGGGGCCATGGGGGCGTCCGACGACGCCACCGTGCCGTGGCTGCCGCACGAGCGCGCCCTGCTCCGGGAATCCGTCACCACCGAGGTCCCCACCCTCGCGGTGTGCCTGGGCGCGCAGTTGCTCGCGGTCGCCCACGGCGGTCGCGTCGCACCGAGCCCGGACGGCCCGGAGATCGGCGCGCAACTGATCGCCAAGCGCGCCGCTGCGTCGACCGACCCGCTGTTCGGGCCGATGCCGATCACCCCGGACGTGTTGCAGTGGCACTTCGACACGATCACCGCATTGCCTCCCGGAGCCGTGCATCTGGCCAGCTCGCCGGTGTGCGAGAACCAGGCCTTTCGGCTCGGTCGGCTGGCCTGGGGCCTCCAGTTCCATATCGAGACCACGCCGGAGATCGTGCGAGCCTGGGCGGCCGCGGACGCACCGTTGCTCGACGGCTTCGACCTCGACCTCATCGTGAGCCGATCCACTGCGGCGCACGTCGACATCGCCGAGGTCTGGGCGCCGTTCGCGCACGCATTCGCCGCCGTCGTGCGCGACCCGTCGGCGGTGCCGGCGGCGCGGGGGGTACCGACGTCGACGGCGGCCCCGATCACCGACCCGGCCGCGATCCGGGCCGCCCTGGCGGCGGAACTCGACGCGTCCCGATCGTCGCTGCCGATGCCGACCCTGCGTCCTCGTCAGGATGACTGAGCCGCACTCCGGAGGACGGGTCGCGGCCCGCCTCACCCGGTTCTCCTTCGCCGACGGCGCGCGGGCCGCGACGTTGCTGTCCGGAGAACCACTGCGCTGGTGGGACCAGGACGCGAATGGCCCGGTCGACGACGCGGCCGCCGTCCTGGTCGCGGCGCTCGGCCGCACCGCCGACCCGGACGCTGCGGCTCAGGCGTTGGCCGACATCATCGCCACCCCGGCGGGCGCCGCGCTGCGCGAGGCGATCCAAGTGCATTCCGATCTGCGCGCTCGGCTGCTTGCGGTGCTCGGGGTCTCGTCCGAACTGGCCGCCCATCTGCGGAGGCACCCCCGCGATTGGGAGGTCCTGCTCGGCGATTTCGACACCGCCGGCGTCGCGTCGCGGCTCGCGGCCGCAGTCGGCGCCGATGCCGATCGGCCGAGCACCGGCACCGGCGGGACGCGTGCGTCGGTCACGGGCCCGGAGGCGATCCTCGCGTTGCGCGCCGCGTACCGCCGCGAGCTCCTGGCCATCGCCGGTCGCGACCTGGCCGGGGATCTCGATCTGCAGGTGGTCACCGAACTGCTCGCCGACCTGGCCGGACACACCCTGCAGGCGGCGCTGGCGGTTTCCGCGGCCGGGCTGCCGAAGGATGCGGCGCCGTGCCGGCTCGCGATCATCGCGATGGGCAAGACCGGCTCGCGCGAGCTGAACTACGTCTCCGACGTGGACGTCGTGTTCGTGGGTGAACCGGTGGATCCGTCTGACGACGTGGACGCGGCGCTTGTCACCGCGACTCGGCTGGCGCGCGAGACGATGCGGCTGGGCCACGCCGCGGCCTGGGAGGTCGATGCGAACCTGCGGCCCGAGGGCAAGGACGGGGCACTGGTCCGAACCCTCGCGAGCCACGAGGCGTACTACCAGCGATGGGCCAGCACCTGGGAGTTTCAGGCGTTGCTGAAGGCTCGTCCGATCGCCGGTGATGCCGAACTCGGCCGCAGCTACCGCGACATCATCGCGCCGCTCGTCTGGACGGCGGCCGAGCGTCCCGGCTTCGTCGCCGACGTCCGGTCGATGCGCCGCCGCGTGGTCGAACACATCCCGGCCACGGTGGCCGAACGCGACATCAAGCTCGGCCGCGGCGGACTGCGCGACGTCGAGTTCGCGGTGCAGCTGCTGCAACTCGTGCACGGCCGGGGCGACGAGACCCTGCGGGTGCCGGAGACGTTGCCCGCGCTCGACGCCCTGCGCAATGGCGGGTACGTCGGCCGCGACGACGCGGTGAGCCTGATCGATGCCTATCGCTTCCTGCGGGCCACCGAGCACCGGCTGCAGCTGCGGCGGCTGCATCGCACCCACGTACTGCCCGAGAGCTCCGAGCAGTTGCTGTGGCTGGGACGCGCCATGGGCTATCGGCCCGACCGCCGGGGCGACGCGCGGGCGGTGTTCGAGGCCGAGTGGAACCTGCATGCCCGCGAGGTCCGGCGCCTGCACGAGAAGCTGTTCTACCGGCCGCTGCTCGAAGCGGTGGCTCGAGTGCCGTCCGAGGGGTTGCGGCTGACGCCGGCCGAAGCGGGTCGCCGGCTCGCCGCGCTGGGCTTCACGGACCCGCCGGCCGCGCTGCGTCACATCGAATCGCTGACGGCCGGGCTGAGCCGCCGCGCAGCCCTGCAACGCGCGCTCGTGCCCGTGCTGCTCTCGGACTTCGCCGATGCCCCGGACCCCGATGCCGGCCTGCTCGCATACCGCCGGCTCTCCGACGAGCTGGGCACCACTCCCTGGTACTTGCGGCTGCTGCGCGACGGGGACACCGTCGTGTCGCGCCTGGCGTACGTGCTCGGTACCAGTCGCTACGTCGCCCGGATGCTCGGCCGGGCGCCGGACGCGCTGCAGATGCTCGGCTCCCCCGATCAGTTGCGTCCGCGCGATCCGGGGGAGCTGACCGCCGCGATGCTGGAGTCGGCCGCGCGCCAGGAAGACCCGGCCAATGCGGTCGCGGCGGTTCGCGGGCAGCGCCGGCAGGAGCTGCTGCGAACCGCCTTCGCCGACCTGCTCGAGATGTCCGACGTGGTCGAGGTATGCCGCGCGCTGAGCGCGACCACCGAGTCGACGCTCGAGGCTGCGCTCCAGGTCGCCACTCGCACCGTGGCCGAGAGCCGCGGATTGGACCGGCTGCCGATCCGCTTCGCCGTCCTCGCGATGGGACGCCTGGGTGGATCCGAGGTCAGCTACGGTTCGGACGCCGACGTGATGTTCGTGCACGAGGACGGCGAAGCCGACAGCGAGACGGCCACCAAGATGGCCCTGGACGTCGCCGGAAAGCTGCGGGCTCTGCTGGCTGCGCCCTCGTCGACCGATCCACCGCTGACCGTGGACGCCGCCTTGCGTCCCGAGGGTCGCGACGGTCCGCTGGTTCGCTCGCTCGCGTCCTACGAGCGGTACTACCTGCGGTGGTCGTCGGCGTGGGAGGCGCAGGCGCTGTTGCGGGCGCGGCCGGTCGCGGGCGACGCCGACCTCGGCCGGCGCTTCGTCGAACTGATCGATCCGGTGCGCTATCCGGCCGGGGGGGTCAGCGCTACCGACCTCGTCGAGATCCGGCGCTTGAAGGGACGCATCGACAGCGAGCGATTGCCACGCGGCGCCGATCCCACGACACACACCAAGCTCGGCCGCGGCGGGCTGACCGACATCGAATGGACGATCCAGCTGCTGCAACTCGGTCATGGTCACGCCGTACCGGGACTGCGCACCACGCGCACGCTGGACGCGCTGAGCGCCGCGGCCGAGGCGGGACTGATCGAGGCCGAGCGGGCCGACACCCTGGCCACCGCCTGGCGGTTCGCGACCGAGGTCCGCAACGCCGTCATGCTGGTGCGGGACAAGGCTGCAGATCAGCTGCCGAGCCTGGGGACCGAACTCGTCGCGGTCGGGCGGGTCCTCGGGTATCCGCCGGGATCAGACCCGGGACAGGTGGTCGACGATTACCGGCGGGCAGCGCGGCGGGCCCGACGGGTCGTCGAGGCGGTCTTCTACGGGCAGTAGGTCAGTGACGCCCGGCGTCGGTCCCGAGCGGTGGAAGGGCGGGCCGGTCCGGGTCAGGTAGCCCGAAGTCCGGGGCGTCCACCGGTGCGGCGAACGCCCCGCGTCCGGACATCAGCCGTTGCACGCCGAAGCCCATGGCGACGACGATGACGCCGCCGACCGCGTCCAGGATGAAGTGGTTGGCCGTTCCGACGATCACGGCGAGCGTGCCGATCGGGTAGACGACGCCAAGGAGGCGGACCCAGGTGCGCCGAGCGCACACGAAGATCACGATCCCGCACCAGACCGCCCAGCCGATGTGCAGGCTCGGCATCGCCGCGAACTGGTTGGAGTGCTCGGCGATGCTCGGATCGGCGAGCGACCCCCATGTGTGGTACTTCAACAGAGTGTCGACGTAGCCGAACTCGGGCAGCAGCCGAGGGGGCGCGGTCGGGTAGATGTAGAAGCCGAGCAGGGCGATCAGCGTCGTTGTCACGAGCACGGTGCGGGCGCCGCGATAGATGTGCGGACGCCGCACGAACAGCCACACCATCACAGCGGGCGTCACGATGAAATGCAGGGTCGCGTAGTAGTAGTCCATGCTCTGGGCGAGCCACTCCTGCGTGGCCACCCACTGGTTGAACGACAGTTCCCAGTTCAGATGCAGGATGTCTTGCAGGTGCTGGATACTGCGGCCGTGCCGGAGCGCGATCGAGGCCTGCTCGGGGATCGCGTTGCGGCCCAGCGTGTACAGCCAGTAGCCGAACGCAATGATCGCGATCTCTTGCCACCAGACCGGCCGGCGCCAGCGCAGCATCCGGTTCGGGAGGAAGCCGGTGAAGCGGTGCGGGGTCGGATCTGGCGCGGTGCGCGGCAAGGTCTCCGTCCCGAACATCAAGGCATCATCTCACTATGTCAGCGCGGACTCAGGCACGGCACGGCGTCATCTCACAGACCAGGTCGCGCGAGGATGCCGGCCACTGCCTCGACGACGCACCGCACCGTGTCACGAGTTGCCCGCTCTGTACCGAATCGAGCGGTGAGATCAACGATAGGTGCTGGCGGGGCAGTGCCCGGGGCGACCTGCCCGGCCACGACGACCACGGGGGTGCCGACCCGGTCGCAGAGCTCGACGAGGGCGCCGGTGGCCTTGCCGAGCAGGCTCGTGTCGTCGAAGCGGCCCTCGCCGGTGACAACCAGGTCCGCGCCGGCGATCCGACGCGGCAGGTCCAGCTTCTCGGCGACGACCTCGAAGCCCGGCCGGATCGTGGCGCCCAACGCCGCGAGGCCGCCGGCCAGGCCGCCCGCGGCTCCCGCGCCAGACAGCTCGGCGACCGCGATGCCGTACTCGGCCCGGTACTGCTCGGCCAGCCGCTCCAGCCGACGGATGAGTTCGCGCACCTGGCCGGGATCGGCGCCCTTCTGAGGCCCGAAGACCGCTGCGGCGTCGACGAATCGGGTGCGGACGTCGGCGGCGACGACGACCGTCACGCCTCGGGTGCCGTCGAGCGGGCGGTGCGGGCGCAGCACCTCGACGGCGCCCAGGCCGCCGTCCGTGCTGGCCGATCCACCCGCGCCGACCAGGATGTCGCGTGCTCCCGCCGCGACGGCGGCGGCCACGAGCTGCCCGGTGCCACGGGTGTCCGCGGTCATCGGGTCATTCACGTCGACGAGACCACGTCCGGACGCCGCCGCCATCTCGATCACGGCGCGTTCGCCGTCGAGGCGCCAGGCCGCCGACGTGGGGGCGCCGAGCGGACCGTCCACCGTGGTGGTTCGGTTAGCGCCACCGAAGCAGTCCAAGAGGCCCTCGCCGCCATCGGACACGGCGGCCGCGTCGACCTCCCACCCGGCGTCGCGGGCAGCCCTGGCGATCGCGCTTGCGATATCCCGGGCGGTCGCGGTGCCGCGGAACTTGTCGGGCGCGGCGAGCAGGCGAGGCACCGCGCCGAGGCTACTGCGGGCCGCCGCGCAGCCTCCAGAGCTGCGGCATACCCTCGTGCACGTGTCTGCGCCGCCGCCTCGACCTCGTCCCCGGCCGCGCCCCATACCCGAGCCGGCAGCAGCACAGCAGGCCGTCGACACTGCCGAGCGGGCGAGGCTCGACCGCAGCGCCGGCGAGGCGAACGTCGCGTTCGTCGCGGAACATCCGACTTGGGGACAGCGGGCGAACGGCTGGCTTTATGCGGCTCTGACCACCAACCCGCCGCGCGGACATGTCGACGCATTCACCCGGTTCCTCGTGATCACTCGGGCTGCAGTACTGCCGATGACGCTATTCTCCGGGCTGCTCGCCGGACTGCTCGCCGTGCGGCAGCCCGGCTTCTCGACCCGGTGGTACCTGTTGGCGCTGCTGGGCATCCTGTTCGCGCACACCGCGAACAACGTCATGAACGACCTGTTCGACACCGACGTCGGCCAGGACACCGCGGACTACCCGCGCGCGCAATACGCACCGCACCCGATCCTGTCCGGGATCACGACCCGCAAGCGGCTGCTCTCCATCGCGGTCGGGATCAACCTCGCCGACCTGGCGATCATGGTTGTGCTCGCCGTCGCCCGCGGACCGTGGATCATCGCGTTCGGGCTCGGCGGCTTTCTGCTCAGCGCGGCCTACGCGGCGCCGCCGTTGCGGCTGAAGAAGCGCGGCCTCGGCGAGCTCGACGTATTGCTCACCTGGGGACCGCTGATGGTCTGCGGGACGTACTTCGCTGCGACCGGGCACCTGCCGTGGCAGGTCTGGGTCGCCAGCATCCCGTACGCCCTGCTGTGCACCGCGGTCCTGATGGGAAAGCACACCGACAAGATCCCGTTCGACGCTCTGCTGGGAATCAAGACGCTGCCGGTCCTCCTCGGTCGGCGACGCGCACTGGCCGTCACGCGCTGGCTGATGGCTGGCTACTACCTACTGCTGGTCGGTGCCGTGGTGGCGACGGCGCTGCCGTGGCCGACGCTGCTCGGGATGTCCTCGATCCCGGCCGCCGTGGAGGCGTGGAAGCCGCTGTCGAACCCGCCGCCGGACCGGAAGCCGCGCGGCTTCCCGGTGTGGCCGCTGTGGTACGCCGCGTGGACGTTCCTGCACACCCGCAATGCGGGGGTGTTCCTGGTGGCCGGCGTCGGCGCGGCCGCGATCTTCAAAGTCGAGTCGTTCTGACGTCTGTCAGGTTGTCCCGGCGCAGATGGCGGCGAGCTGGTCCGCGACGATCACGTGCACCGTCCGGTCGGTCCCCATTCCGGTGTGGCTGGAGTCGACCTCGATGAGTTCGGCGGCGGGATCCAGGCAGGTGCGCCAGTCGATGATCGCGTCCGAACGCGAGTAGATCGACGCGTAGGACACGTCGGCGGGAAACGTCGACTCGAGCTCGGCCGCTATCCGAGCTGCGCACTCGCCGGTGACACAGTCCTCACCGATGACCGCCGAGAAGCCGCGACGGTTCAACCTGAACAGCAGCTCCAGCTGTTTGCGGACGTGCGCGGCCACGCTCAGCGTGCCGGTCACCGGAGCGCTCAGCAGGACGATGCCGGCGATCAGGTCGGGCCGGCGCTGAGCGGCGAGTTTGACGATCATCCCGCCGCGGCTGTGCCCCACCAGGGCAACCCGTCGGCCCTCGTCCGCGACGACGCGTTCGGCGCGTCGGACCAGCCGGTCCACCATCGCGTCCGTGCAGCCCAGGTTCGCGCCGATCTCGCTGCGGAACGTGCGGTGTCCCTGTCGGCGCAGATGCCGCGAGAGCATCGCCAGAGACACGTCACCCGAGATAAAACCCGGTACCAGGATCACCGGCGCCGCGCGCCCCCGAGCCGGCTGCTCGACCGAGCGACCGACCAGCCTGACCACGCCGCGGTAGGCGCGCAGTTCGGCCTGGCGAGCCGCCCGGTCGGGGACGAAATCCTCCTCTGGTCCCAGCGGCCGCGAAGTCATGACACCTCCGGCGGCTCGACGGCCGCCGTGAGGCGCGCTTCGATGGTCGCGATGAGGACCTGCGGGACCGGGTCCAACGACGCGGTATCCGGCGCGCCGCCTCGATCAGTGCTCAGCGCGTACTCGCGCATCGCGGTCGGGGCCGGCAGGTCGCCGGTGAGCAGCCCGGCGTCGGCGACGTGCTCGACGCCGGTGACCGAGCCGCCGAGCGCGGCGGCGTAGTCACGGCCCTTGAGCAGGGCAGCGTGAATGGCATCGGCCCGCACCGACGCCCACGCGGAGTTGTCGTGGTCGACGGACCACTCCACCGAATGGACATCCACCGCGGCGTTACTTGCGATCACGGCTTCGACCCCGGTCAGCAGCGTGAAGTCACGGACGGTCAGCAGCAGGCTGATCGACGACTGATGCCGGCCGGTGGGGCCGTGATGTCCGGTGCTCTCGTCGTAGTCGAACTCCGGGTGCGTCTGGGTCGAATACGCCGACCACGTCAGTGGTGCTCGCTCCGTCCGCACCGTGAACACGTCGCCGCCCAGTGCCGCCAGCTCGCCGGTCACCTGAGCCAGGCCTCGCCTCGCGCCGTCGACGGCTGATTGCTTGTTGTCGGCGGTCGCGGACACCGCGCACGAGATGCTGGCCTGGTCCGGGGCCACGGTGCGCCGCGCTTCACCGCGTACGGACACCTGGGTCTGCTGCGCGCGGCTCTGCACACACTCAGCGTATGCCGACGAGCGAGTCGGCCGTCGTCAGCGTCGCGGGCGGTCGTAGCGGAGTAGCACGACGCCGTTTCCGAACGTCCGGGCCTCGATGAGACGGAAGTCGAACGTGGCTTCGGCCGGCTTGAAATACGGGTTGCCCCGCCCAATGACAACGGGGTGGACGTAGAGCCGGTACTCATCGATCAGGTCGTGGCGCATGAACGTCGCGGTCAGGTCGGCCCCACCGAGCATCAGGTCGCCGCCGGGCTGCGCCTTGAGATCCTGGATTTCTTTGACGACGACCGCACGGACGACCGTCGAGTTCCAGTTCGCGCGCTCCAGCGTCCTGGAGTAGACAATCTTGGGCATCTCCCGCCAGATGCGGGCGAACTCGGCCACGGTCGGGGTGTTCTCCGGGTCCGCGTCGGCGGTCGGCCAGTACTCGGCCATCAACTCGTAGGTGACGCGTCCGTCCAGGAAGGCGCCCATCGCGCCGAGCTGCTCGTTGAAGTGTGTGTGCAACTCGTCGTCGACGAGGTGCCAGTCGAGCTCGTGGTTCGGTCCCTCGAAGAACCCGTCGAGCGAGACCGACATCATCGCGATGATCTTTCGCACGGCAAGAGCCTCTCACGACGCCCGTACGTTGGTCGCCGGCAGCGAGAGCCAGCCGCGGGTGAACGACGAGTGCAGCCGCTGCCCGGCGGCGGGGTCGACTCCGATGTGCGGGTGGCGGGCCAGGAGCTCTTCGAACGCCACGCGGGCCTGCAGCCGAGCGAAGTGCGAGCCGATGCAGAAGTGCGCGCCGCTCGAGAACGCGAGGTGCCGTTTGAAGTCCCGCGTCACTTCGAGCCTGTCCGCGTCCGGGCCGTACTCGCGTTCGTCACGGTTGCCCGAGCCGTAGAGCATCATCACCTTCGCACCGGCCGGGATGTCGACGTCCTGAATCGACACCGGTCGCGTCGTCATCCGAGCCAAGCCTTGCACCGACGACTCGAGTCGCAGGAACTCCAGGAGCGCGCCCGGAATCAGGCCGGGATCGGCGACGAGCCGTTCCCGCGCGGCCGGGTTCTGGTCGAGCAGCATGACCCCGTGCGAGATCAGGTTGCCCGTGGTGTCGTTGCCGCCGGCGACCATGACGAAGCAGAAGCCGAGGATGTCCCAGTCGGTGAGCCGTTCGCCGTCGATCTCGGCCGCGACCAGTGCGCCGATCAGGTCGTCGGCCGGCTCCGAGCGGCGCGCGGTGATGACGTCGCTGAAGTAGGCGAACATCTCGGCGACCGACCCGGCGGCGTCACCGATGCCGTCGATGGCGAAGCCGGCGTTCTGCAGGCGCATCAGCCCGGCCACCCACGGGTCGAAGCGGGAGCGCTCGGATTCCGGGATGCCCAGCAGCAAGCCGAGGACGAACGTAGGAATGGGGGAGGAGAAGTCGCGGTGCAGGTCGATCGGTTCGCCGTCGGCCGCCTTGCGCTCCATCAGCTCGATGCGGGTCCGCACGAACCCACGCAGCTCGTCTTCGAGGTCCAACACGCGTCGCGGTGTGAACGCGGCGCCGATCAGCCCGCGCAGCTTGGTGTGCAACGGCGGGTCGAGCATGACGATCGTCGGGGCTAGACCGAGCTCGCGCGACTCGTTGCGGAACGTGAGGCCCTGAGCTGACGAGAAGAGCTCCGGCCGCCGCACCGCCTGCCAGATGTCCTCGAACCGGGACAGCACGTAGAAGTCGCCGTCCCCGCCCTGGCCTTGGTGCAGATGGACGGGGTCGGTGTCGCGCAGCTGCCGGTAGGCCGGGTACGGGTTCTCCAGGACCGCTGGGTCGTACGGGTCGTACACCGAAGGGGCGCCGGCGGTCACCGTCATGCGAATCTCCCTCAACGATCGATCTAATGACGCTCGTTAGTAACTATGCTGGCGGCGTGGCCGTCGACGCAAGGGCAACCCGAGCGAAACTGATGAGCGCCGGCGAGCGGCTGTTCGCCGAGCAGGGCATTCACGGGGCGCAGATCCGCGACATCGTGCGTGCCGCCGGGCAGGCGAACGACTCCGCCGTCCACTACCACTTCGGGTCGCGGGACGGACTGCTCGCCGCCATTTGCGAACGACACATCGAGGCGATGGAGCCCGCGCGCCGCCGACGTCTTAACGGCCGCGCAGTTCCGGCCGACCTGGACGCCGTCGTCGCCGATCTGTTGGCGCCTACCGCTGACCGGCTGGCCGAGCAAGACGGCCGGTACTTCCTGCGGATCACCGCCCAGCTTGCCGGGCAGGCCGGGGTGCGCAGCGGAACGCTGTCGTCCGCCGTGTCCGGCTCGGCGTTGCGCGTCCAGCTGGAGGAGCTGCAACGGCTCTGCGCGCAGCTCATGCCGGTGCCGCTGGCCCGCGAGCGGGTCGCGATCATGATCGGTGCGCTCACCACCGCGCTGGCCGAGCGCGCCGTGGCGATCGACGCCGCCCGCCGTCTCGTCCTCGGTCACCGCGCCTTCGTCGCGAACCTCGAGGTCATGCTCGTTGCCGCGCTGCGCGCACCGGTGCCCGCCCCGTTACGGAACTAAGTGTGCCCATGCGGCGGACACGCGGCCTTCGGGTGAACGGTTGGTGTCCGGTCACGCTGCCGGTTGGCGATTGGGCGAACACTTGCCTGTGATCGACAGAAAGCCTCCAGTTGGGATTTAGGGTTGCTGGTGTCCGCGACCAACCGCGCCGATGCCGGAGGTCATGCCCCGTGAGTTCCCTCGACGACGGCGCGGTGCGCAACCGCTGGTCGTGGGACGAACCGCCGCCGCTCGACGACGGCGCCGGAGGCAGCGTCGGCGCGCGCACGGTGTTGGAGTCCGGGCCGAACCGCCGCCGCCACCTCCCACCGCCGCTTCGCCGACGGACATCGATGCGAAGGTCAGCGCTCGGCCACCCCCGCGGCGACTGGACCGCCGGCGAGGCTTGGCGCCCGACCCGCGGGCCGCGCAGCTGCGCCGGGCTGTGGGTGGCCGTGGCCGTCGCCATCGCTGCCGCCGTCGTGACTGTCCTCGCGGTGCACGCGAGTCATGACCATTCCGTGGAGCGGGTCGGTCACCACATCGTGCTGCGCCCCGCCGCCGCCGCAAATCACACCGGCGCCGGCTCCTTGGCCCGGCCACAGGAGTCGGTGCAACCATGGGACAAGTCAGACAACAGTGCCTGATTGGGGACTGACATGACCACAACCCATGCGCCGCACCGAGACGTTGTTGCCGAATCTGCGGCACTCGATCGTGTGGTGGAGCACTTGGCGAGCGGGCTGCCGGCCGTGCCCGCTGACGACATCGTGGACGCGGTGAACGTTGAGTACGAGCGCTTCGATCGCAGCACGATCCGCGACTTCATCCCGATCCTCGTCGAGCGCAGCGTCCGCAGCAGGTTCAGCCGGACGCAGGCCGCCGACCGTCAAGCGTGAGCGCGTCCGTCCATCCCCCTCTCACGCAATCACTCGGCGGGCACCGGCGGCGTCGGCTATACATGCATCATGTGCGGATCGGCGGTGGAGGCTCGCCATGGCTGATGGGTCGACGAGCGTGCAGCGCGAGCGCGAGTTGAAGTTCGACGTGCCCGACAGGTGGGTGCTGCCCGAGCTCAAGGGCCTCGTCTCGGTCGGCGGATCCGTGCAGCGCGAGACGGTGACGCTGGAGAGCACCTATTACGACACCGCCGACTGCGACCTGCTGCACGCGAGGATCACCCTGCGTCGGCGCACCGGAGACGCCGACACGGGCTGGCACCTGAAGGTTCCCGACGGGGACGCCCGCACCGAGATCCGGCTGCCGCTCGGCGGCCGCGGCGTGCCCGAGCCGCTGCGTGCGAGCACGCTGGGCGTCCGCGCCGGCGCGGCGCTGAAGCCGATCGCGATGGTGCGCACCGAGCGGGCCGTGCACCGGCTTGTCGATGCCAACGACACGGCGTTGGCCGAGCTCGTCGTCGATGACGTGACCGCGACCCAGTACGGCGAGGCGGCGGTCATCCGCACCTGGCGCGAGGTCGAGGTCGAGCTGATCGACGGCGACGAGCGGTTACTGAGCCGGGCCGCGCGGTGGCTGGGCAAGTCGGGCGCCCGTCCGTCGGCGAGTGGGTCCAAGCTGGGCCGGACGCTCGACGTCGTGCCGCGACGGCCACCGGAGACCCGCGATCTCAGCGGCCTGATCCGCACCTATTTGGACGCCCAGTACCAGCAGATCCTGCGCGGGGACATCGACTTGCGCCGCGAGCAGGACGTCGTCCACGCCACCCGCGTGGCGACGCGGCGCTACCGCAGCGTCCTGCACGTCTTCGCGCCGGTGCTGGAGACCGAACGGGCGGCGCGGCTTGACGTCGATCTGAAATGGCTCGCCGCCGCGCTCGGCGAGGTACGCGACCGGCAGGTGCTGCGGGCTCATCTGGACAAGATCCTCGCCGATCTGCCTCCGGAACTGGTTCTCGGCCCGGTCAAGGCTCGGATCGATCAGACCCTGACCCGCGAACAGCAGCAGGGGGTGGCCGATCTCGAGCGTGTCATGCGCAGCCAGCGTTATTTCGCCCTGCTGCGCGAGCTGCGGGAGTGGAGCGCGCGTCCGCCGATCACCGGCGACGGCCCGGCCGCGCAGGTCACGACGTTCCTGGATAAAGCCGAGCGGAAGGTGCGGCAACGACTTAAGGCTGCGCGGCATTCCGCCGATCGCGACGGTGCCATGCACCGCGCCCGCAAGGCGGCCAAGCGAGCCCGGTACACCGCGGAGCTGAGCGAGCCAAAGCTCGGCCAGGCGGCGCGCAAGAGGAAGAAGCAGGCGAAGAAGATTCAGCAGCGGCTCGGCGATCGGCAGGACCGCGTCGTCGCCGCAGTCTTCCTGCACCGGGTCGGCGCGGCCGCCGGAACGACTCCGGGAGAGAATGGTTTCACCTTCGGTCTGCTCCACGAACGAGAGCTCGAGCTCGCACGCCGGGTGGATCGCCAGGTTCGGTAACTGCGTCGTGCGAAGCTCAACCGGCCGGGAATAACGGACGCAGCAACGTCGGCGGACGAAACGGCGCGTGACGCTCCGCGGGCTGGGCCAGCCGGTCCGCGACCACCCACAGCGTCGCCGGGTCGACTCCGAAGCCGAGGTGGGCGCACCGCACCTGGACGTTCTCGTGCGTCTCGGAGGGCGGTGCGATGCACGAGCGCCAATGCACGATGCCGTCGCGCTTGGAGTACACCGCCGTCGAGGGCACTGGGACCGGCTGGGCGAGCTTGTTCCACGACGGCGTCCACCCTGGCGCGTGCAGGTGTGCCCTACTGCGGAATGCGGCGTGTGCTCGGCTCTGCTTGGGATCGGCCAGCGCGAACGGGGTGCCGAGCGTGATCACCTGCCTGATCGCGGCCGGATGCGCGCGCGCCAGCTCGCGGGCGTAGATACCGCCGAGGCTCCAGCCGATCACCGACACCGGTGAGCCGGTGCGCTCGGCGAGCAGATCGAGTGCGCGCGGCATCCCGTCGAGGATGTCCTGAGTAGGGCCGAGGTTGCGCCCAAGCCGCCAGCCCCACACGGTGTGGCCCAATCCGCGAAGGTAGCGCCGTAACGGTCTGGTGCTGGTGTCGGTCGCCAACAGCCCCGGCAGAACGAGTACGCCGTGTCCCTCACCGCGTGGTGCCCGAGCCAGCCACGGTGCAGCGAGCGGGAACGCGCCCATCTGCAAAGCCCCGCGGACCGGTTCGGTCAGGTACAGACTCATCGCGGGCGCGCGGACCGCCGCGTCGTCGTAACGGGTCACGACGGCGAAGGTGCGGCTTGGCCGTCCGCCGATCCGAGTCGGTAACGGACGTGCGTGACCGTCGGTGAGGCGACCACGTCGACCGGCTCGAGGACCGGATCGCCGACGTTCTGGAGAAGCCGCTCGCCCGACCCCAAGACGACGGGGACGATGTGCAGGTAGAGCTCGTCGAGCAGACCAGCTGCCAGATACTGCTGGACGGCGTTCGCCCCGCCGGGGACCGCAATGTCCGCATCCCCGGCGGCCGCGCGGGCCTGGGTCAGCGCCGACTCGATTCCGTCGGTGACGAAGTGGAACGTGGTGCCGCCCTCCATGGGCAGGGGATCGCGCTCATGGTGGGTCAGGACGAACACCGGGACGTGGTATGGCGGGTCGTCGCCCCACCAGCCCTTCCAGGATTCGTCCCAGGGTCCGGTTCCGCCACCGAACATGTTCCGGCCCATGATGTACGCCCCGATGCCCTGCGCTGCCTCTTCGGCGATCAGCGAGTCCGGGGTGCGCTCGCCGCTGGCGGGCTTTGGGGAGTCGGCCCAGATGTCGGTTGCGAACACCCACTCGTGCAGGCGCATCCCGCCTTTGCCGAGC
>JAVHVH010000029.1:0-6551 GCA_032160665.1 Pseudonocardiales bacterium | reverse complement strand
GAACGTGCCGTCGAGGTCCTTGGTGGCGAGCAGGATCCAGCCGTAGGTGCCCTTCGCCATCATCTCGGTGATGGTCCGGCGCTCGTCCTCGGTGATTCCCGGGTCGACGGCCGGCGGGGACAGCAGGATGCACGTCTCGGGCTGGTTCACCGGACCGACTGTGATCCAGCGCATCGTGCCGCTGCCGACGTCAGAACGGACCTCGAAATCGAGGATGTCGCGGTAGAACGCCAACGAGGCGTCCGGATCGGTGTGCGGAAGGACTGTGGTGTGAATGGTGATGTCCATGCCGTCACGCTAGGGAGGGCTCGGTGACCGGCGCTTCTCGATTCCTGACCGGTCTGGTCACCTGTTTGGCGACACACTGCGGCAGCCCGGCCGCCGCGTGCTCCGCCCGGCGCCGGTAGACACTGGGTGGCATACCGACCAGCTCGGTGAAGCGGGTGCTGAAGGTGCCGAGCGACGAGCAGCCGACCAGGAAACAGACGTCGGTGACGCTGAGGTCCCCACGACGCAGCAGCGCCATCGCCCGCTCGATGCGCCGCGTCATCAGATAGCTGTACGGCGACTCGCCGTAGGCAGACCGGAACTCGCGGCTGAGGTGTCCGGCCGACATGTGCGCCCCGCGGGCCAGCGCCTCGACGTCCAGCGGCTGCGCGTACTCCCGGTCGATCCGGTCGCGGACGCGGCGCAGCCGCGCGAGGTCGCGCAGGTGCTGCGCCGCGGCGGCTCTGCTGGTCACCTGCGAGATCGTGCCACGTCGCGCCGGAGGTGCCTAGCGCCGCCGGCGTCCCGGTCCCACTCGGCGCCCGCTCAGCGCTTCCAGAAGTGCACGTAGTACCGCCAGGCGAGAACGCCGAACAACGCGACCGCGCCGACCGCGATGAGCACCCGGACCCAGAGCGGCCCGTCCGAGTAGATGATCATCGGCCTCCCCTCACCCGCGGAACCCTACGACAACGGCCTGTGCACCGAATTATTTGCAAACGTTTCTTTGCCAAGCTATCTTTGCCTCCATGCCCAGACAGCGCCGCCTTGAGATGAACGCTCCGACCCTGAAAGCCCTCGCCCACCCGATGCGCGTGCAGATCCTGCGCATACTGCAGTTGCGCAAGAAGGCCAGTGTGACGACGCTCGCCGAGGAACTCGGTGAAACCACCGGCGCGACGAGCTATCACCTGCGCCAGCTCGCCCGGCACGGCTTCGTTGAGGAGTTCGAGGACCAGGAGCCGGCCGCCAAACCGAAGTCGGGACGCAAACAGCGTTGGTGGCGGATGGCCGTCGACCAGATCCACATGACCGGCTTCGAGTTCATGAGCAATGAGGACACCCGCGAGGCTGCGGGCTTCCTCCTCCGCGAGTTCCAGGCCGACCGGAGCCGTCGCCTGGCCAACTGGTTCGCCACCGCCACGCAGTGGCCCGAGCCGTGGCAACGCGCCTCCAGCGACATGGACGGCCAGCTCGAGCTCAGCGCGAAACAGGCCCGGGCGCTGGCCGACGAGCTCGCCGCTGTGCTCGAGCGCTACCGACAGCTCAAACCCGGTCGCGGCGCCCGCACGGTCGACGTCCAGTACGCGGTCTTCCCGGCCGATACCGGGGAACCCCGATGAGCCGGCTCGGCGGTTCGTTCTGGCGCATGTATGCGGCCACGGCCACCTCGGACCTGGCCGACGGCATCGGCCGTACCGCGCTGCCTCTCGCCGCCGCGACCTTCACCCGCGATCCGCTATTGATCTCGGGGCTGATGACGTTCGCCTTCCTGCCGTGGCTGTTGCTGGCCATCCCCAGCGGAGCACTGGTCGACCGCATCGATCGCCGATACGCGATGGCCGCGGCCAACGCGGTACGAGCCGCGGCGACGGCGACGCTGGCGGCGCTCGTACTCAGTCACGCCGGCGGCGTCGTCGCGCTCTACGTGGTGTCCTTCGTGCTGGGCACCGCCGAGACCGTGTACGACAGCGCCGTGCGGGCGCTGCTGCCGCAGGTCGTCCAGAAGACTCAGCTCGATCAGGCCAACAGCTTGATCACCGTCGAGGAGACCCTCGGCCAGACGTTCCTGGGCGCCCCGGTCGGCTCGGCGCTGTTCGCCCTCGCCGTCGCGGTGCCGTTCGTCCTGAACGCCGCCGGGTTCGCCATCGCGACGCTGCTGATCCTCGCCGTGCGCGGCGCGTACCGGCCCGAGCGCGAGGGTTCCTCGTCCATCCGCGCGGACATCGCCGAAGGGTTGCAGTGGCTGCGCGGGCACCGGCTACTGCGTGGCCTCACCCTGATCTCGGCGGCCACGGCGTTCGCCCAGACGATGGCCAGCAGCCTGCTCGTGCTCTACGTGCTCGAGGTGTTGCAGTTGCCGTCGGGCGACTACGGTCTGGTCCTGCTGGCGGCCGGCGCGGGCGCGCTGCTCGGCGCCGCGACCACTCCCCTGCTCGCCCGGAGGCTGGGCCGGCCGATCGTCCTGACCGGCGGCGCCGTTCTGTCCGCGGTGCCGGTGATGCTCATGGCGGCCACCCGCAACGGCGTCCTGGCGTCGATCCTCTTCGGGTTGTCGGCTGCCGGCGTGATGGCCTGGAACGTGCTGACCATGTCGTTGCGCCAGGCGCTGATCCCGCACGGGTTGTTCGGCCGGGTGCAGGGTGCGTACCGCACGCTGGTCTGGGGAGCCATTCCGCTCGGCGCGGTGGCCGGTGGCGCGCTGGCCACGGCGGTCGGGCTCCGATCGGTGTTCGTCACATCGGGTGCGCTGCTGCTCGGCTGCGCGTTCGCGCTGGGCATCCTGCTGCGGCGCCACGCCGCCGAACTGGTCGACAGCACTCCCGACGACGAACTCGTGGTGGCCTGATCAGTCGGGCAACGCGTGAGCCCGGATGAGGTCGGCCGTCTCGTCCGGTAGCTCCCACCAGAACAAGTGCCCGATGCCCTCGAACGTGTGCAGCCGAGCGCCCGGGATCAGCCCGGCGATCATCGGGCCGTTCTCGTACGCGATCATCTCGTCGGCCGTGCCGTGCAGGACGAGCGTGGGCGCCGTGATCTGACCGAGTCGCCCGCTCGTGTCGTGCCCGAACCCGGCTTTGGCCTGCCGGACGACGAGCGGTACCGGTACCCGGACCGACAGAGCCGTCGTCTTGAACGGCTCGTAGTTCGACTCGTCGGCGGTGAACCCGGGCGACAGGTTGGCGGTGAACCCGGCGCGCACCGCCGCGTCGGCATTCCCGGAGTTCATCGCCTGCAACATCCGCAGCGGACCGGGCGCCGTCAGGATCGAACCCGGGCCGCCGCAATACGTGCAGCCGAGGACCAACGAACGGACCCGCGCCGGGTGCTTGATCGCGATCTCCTGGGCGACCATGCCGCCCAACGAGATGCCGACGACGTGGGCCGAGTCCCAACCCAACCGGTCCAGGAGATCAACCGCGTCGGCGGCGAGCTCGGCGATGGTGAAGTCCCCGGGCACGTCGGTGCTCTCGCCGATGCCGCGATGGTCGTAGGCGACGACGTCGAAGTCGCGCGCGAGGCGGTCGAGGAACGGTTCGCCCCACACCGCGTGGTGCCCCGCCATTCCCTGGATCAGCAGTAGCGGCGCCCCGGACCCGCGGCGCTCGTAGTACAGCGATCGCGACGCGAGGTCGGCGTAGGGCATGCGGCGAACCTTTCCGGAGGACGGCGTGAACGCACGCTACCGGGGCGGGGACGCGCGCCGAACGCCGCACTCCGGCATGACTCAGCGCGTCCCGATCAAGATCCGCGGATGGGCATCCGGCGTCAGCCATCTCAACAACCGGACGAGTTGGTCGGCCTCGATCGACACGCAGCCCTGAGTCGGCTCGTGGACCGTGACGTGCAGGAAGAACGCGCTCCCGGCGCCCGGCCGTACTCCGCCCGGTGCGTTGCGCGTGTTGTAGTCGATGACGACCGCGTAGTCGTAATAGGGCGCGACGTAATAGAGGTGCTCGTTCGGGTCCCCGCGCGTGAACGAGCAGCCCGAGGCGCACCGTTGCCGGGTGTTGTACAGCGGGCCGGACTCGCTGATCCACCAGTCGTCCGGCGTCGTGCGGGTGTACGGCAACGCCGTGCCCGGGTCCGAGTCACGTCCGAACGCCTGGGTCAGCGTGAAGGTCCCCATGGGCGTCGCGCTGCGGCTCTCGCTGGGGTGCGCGCTCAAGCCGTCCGTCCCGAGATAGGCGGGTACGGAGGGCCCGACCTTGCGCCAGCCACCACTCACCCGGCGCCAGGCCTGCAGGGTGCCCGTCGTGCTCGACGTCGACGCGGCGGTCACGGTGATCACCTGGCGCGCGTCGCCGCTCGAGTACCGCAACGGGAGCGCGCTCGGGTGGGACTTCGCCGGCGTCTGAGTCGGAGCGGGTTTGGGCGGCACCGGCCGCGCTGTCGTCGACTTCGGCGTCGGCCGGGCGCTGGTCTTCGGTTGGGCAGCCGGGCTGGCGACGGTGGGTGCTACGGAGGTACTAGACGTCGTGGACGGGCTGGTGCCCGTGCTCGAGTCCTGCCGCGGCACGCTGCTGCTGGTGCAGCTGCTGACCAGGACCGCCGCGGCGAGAAGTGCCGCGCCGACCCTTCGCTCAGCGGATCGCCCCATTCGTCCAGGGTGTCACGGGACGCTGGTGAGGCTGCGCGGGTGGGGTCCGCTACCCCCGCCCTTCGACTTCGTCGCGCCAGGAATGCTGCGGCTCGTATCCGAGGATGCGGCGGGCCTTGTCGATCGACAGCAGGGTCTCGTGCGGGCCGACGGGTCGGGTGAGCGGAACGTCGGGAAACACTTCGGCCAGCAGGGCTTCGTTCGGACGGGACGTGACGGTGTCGGCGTTGGCGATGATGAACACGTCGGCGCCGACGGCAGGGTGCTCGAGCGCTCGTCGCACCGCCTGCGCGCCGTCACGGGCATCGATGTAGGCCCAGAGATTCCATCGGCGCAGCTGCGGGTCGGCGTCGAACGACGGGAACTCGGCGTAGTCCTCCGGGTACATGACGTTGCTGAACCGCAGGCCGGTCATCGACAGGTCCGGGTACCACCGGCACAGCTGACGGGCCAACTCCTCCTCGAGGGTCTTGACCAGCGAATACGTGCTGTTCGGACGCGGTCGGTACTCCTCGTCGACGGGAACGTAGGGCGGCGGCTCGTCGAAGGGAAGGCCGAGCACCGTCTCGCTCGAAGCCCAGACGATCTTGCGCACGCCGGCCCGGATGGCTGCGCTGTAGGCGTTGTACGACGCGGTGATGTTGTTGGCGAACGTGGCGGCGTTGGGCCGCAGGCCCGGCGCCGGGATTGCCGCCAGGTGCACCAGCGCATCGACACCGACGTGCCGGTCATCGATCCCGCTCAGCGCCTCGACGGCCTCGCCGAAGTCGGCCAGCTCGACCACCGAGGACACCACGTCCGCCCGCGGTGACGGGACCCGATCCAGGGCGACCACGTCCCAGCCCTGCTCGAGCAGGTGGTCGACCACCGCCCGTCCCAACTTGCCGCTGCTGCCGGTAACCGCAACTCGCGCCATCAGCCCTCCATCAATCGCCGCTGTCCCACCATATTGCGCACCGGACGGCGGCGGTTGCCGGCGGGTTGCTAGCCGGTGGCCTTCACGACCACCCGCACCGCGTCAGGCGGCGTCCCGGTCTGGGATCGGGCGGTCGTCGTGATCGTCGCCGCGGATGCGCTCGAGTGCGCGACCGTCACCACCAGTCGGAGCAGGACGCTGGCCCGGGCGGCAATGCTCGGAGTGGAATACGTTCCGGCCCGCACGACGGCCGTGATGTTCGTCGAGCCGCGGTAGTAGTGCGCCGTGATACCCGTAGCACCGCCGGTCCCCTTGATCGTGAACGATGCTGCGACGAGGCCGTCGTTCTGGATCTTGACGTAGGACGTGACGCTATGGCCCCGTGTGACCGTCACAGTCCGGGTCTCGCCGGCGCCAGTCGCGCTGTAGACGTTGTTGCCGACGAAACTGCCGGTGCTCGAGGCGCCGACCGAGGTATCGGGCTGACGCAGTGCGTAAGCGGACAGGGATCGGGCCAGCGAGTCGCCGCCCGCTTTTGTGAAGTTGCCGCCGACGTACACCTTGCCGCCGGTGATGCCCAATGCGGTCGGATGGGCATTGAGCGGTCCGTTCCCCGCACCGTCGGAGCCGATCGGTCGCCAGCGCGTGCCGTCGAAGTAGGCGATCTGGTCGGCCGCCGCGATCCCGTTCGCGTTCTGGAACGAGCCGGCCGCGATGACAAGGGATCCATAGTGGGTCAAGGCGTCGATGGTCGAACTGGTCGGGAACCAACCATTCGTGCCGTCGGTGTTCGCGCCCATGGCATGCCACACCGCGCCGTCCCAGCGCGCGACGTGGTCCGCGTTGGCGATGCCGGCGACGTTGACCGAATCGGTGCCCACGTAGACGTTGGTGCCGACGGCAGTAAGGCTGCGCACGTAGCCGTCGACCGCCCGGCCACCCGGGCCGGTGCCCATCGCAGACCACGATCCGTCGTAGGCCGCCACATGATCGGCCGCGAGAATTCCTTCCGCGTCGATGAAGTTCCCGCCCGCGTACAGGGTCCCG
>JAVHVH010000024.1:0-4949 GCA_032160665.1 Pseudonocardiales bacterium | reverse complement strand
ACAACGAGGACGGCACCGCGACGCTGGCCGGCACGCCGGCGGCGGCGACCGGCGGGGTGTATTCGTTCGCGATCACGGCGAGCAACCAGGCGACGGTCGACGAGACGCAGACGTTCACGTTGACCGTCGACGAAGCGCCGTCCGTGGCCAGCGCCGACCACACGACGTTCGGGTCCGGTGTGGCCGGGACGTTCACGGTCGCGACCGCCGGGTTCCCGACACCCGCGGTCAGCGAGACCGGCGCGTTGCCGGACGGCGTCACGTTCGTCGACAACGGTGACGGCACCGCCACCCTGCAGGGCACGCCGGCAGGCGGCACCGCGGGGACGTACCCGATCACCATCGCAGCTGCCAACGGCGTCGGCTCCGACGCAACCCAGTCGTTCACGCTGACCGTCACCACCGCGCCGCAGACCATCGCGTTCACCTCGACGCCGCCGGTACCGGGCGTCGTTGGCCAGCCCTATGTGGTCGCGGCGACCGGCGGCGCATCCGGGAACCCGGTCGTCTTCTCGATCGACGCCGGCTCGAGTGGCGTATGCAGCATCAACGGCGCAACCGTGCTGTTGAACCACCCTGGTTCCTGCGTCGTCGACGCCGACCAGGCCGGCAACGCGCAGTACTCGGCCGCCTCGGCGTCCCAGACTGCGTCGGTGACGAAGTCGGCGACGAGCACCGGGGTTGCCGTGTACGCCTACACCGTCACCGCAACGGTCAGCGCCGTCGCGCCGGGGGCAGGCATGCCGACCGGCTCGGTCGCCTTCGCGGTCAAGGGCAAGGCGGTCGGTACCGCCGTGCTGAGCGGCGGGGTAGCCACGCTGACCTATCACGTGCCGACCGGCAAGACCCAGCAGGTGTCCGCGGTCTACTCCGGAGACAGCGACTTCACCGCGTCGTCCGGCTCGACCGCCCGCCAGGATCCGTCGATCACCGCAACGGTGTCGAGCGGCCACCCCAAGACGAGCTACGGCTGGTACCGCTCGCCGGTGACGATCACGTTCCACTGCACGACACACGGGGCCGCAATGACCGGCGCCTGCCCGAACCCGGTCACGTTGTCCCACAACGGGGCCGGTCAGTCGGTCGCCCGGACGATCACCGCAGTCGACGGCGGCGCGGCCACCGTGACGGTGCGTGGGATCAACATCGACATGGCGCGGCCGGCCGTGCGCATCACCGGAGTCCGTAGCGGCGCCTTCTACCCCGGCGGCGCTCCGGCCGCACATTGCGTCGGCAGCGACTCGCTGTCGGGCATCGCGTCCTGCACCGTGTCCAAGTCGACCAGCGGGAACTCGGTGACCGTTACCGCCCACGCGACCGACCGGGCCGGAAACACCCGCTCGGCCTCGGTGGCCTACCACCTGCTGCAGTTCTACGTCCTGGGCGCGACCTTCCAGAACGGCGCGTTCGTCCTGCACGAGGGACACCGCTACACGTTGGTCGCGCTGACGGCGAGCAGCAGCCGGCCGCGCTTCTACGACGCCGCTCCGTCCGGTCAGACACCGCACCCGGCCGACAACCTGATGAACGCGGCCGGGTCACAGTTCGGGCTGCACCGGTACACGCTGTCGGTCTACGTCGACCGCGGGATGGGGCGCTACGCGTACTGGAGCTTCGGCGTCAAGGTTGGATCGACGATGCACTTGGTGAGATTCCACCCAGTGCGCTGACACCGGGCGCCGCGCGTGAGATCGATCAGCGAGACGGTGTCCAGGAGGATTCCGACGGACTCTCGGTCGACGTCGTGAAGGTGCCCGGCTGTCAGCGGAGTGCAGTTCGGTGTGCAGCAGCGACGACGAGACAAGCCGTCGCTCTTCCTACGGCGGCGATGGCTTTGCGCGGAAAGCAGTAGCCAGTCAGTGGCGTCGCGCTCCATGAATCATCAGATCGGCCAGGGAGCAGGGCCGCGTCCGGTTAAGATGAGGTCATGAGCGTTGTTGTGGGCTACGTACCTGACGCGACCGGCTACCTCGCAGTGACTGAGGCCGCTCGCGAAGCACGTTGGCGGGGCACCGAACTTGTCATTGTCAACGTCGTCGACCAGATGGGATATCGGAAGCCGACAGCCGCCGACGACAAGCAATTAGACGCGATAGAGGCGAATCTTGACGCCAGCGACGTCCGGTTTTCAGTTCGACACATCGCCCAGGACCTTGCCCACGCGGCCGACGAAATTCTGAAGATCGCGCAAGAAACCGACGCGGAACTGATCGTCATCGGCCTCAAGCGGCGCTCCGCCGTAGCCAAGGCCGTACTCGGCAGCAACGCGCAACGAATCTTGGCTTCAGCTTCTTGCCCGGTCATGGCAGTGCGGGCGCCGGGAGACTGAGTTCAGCCGTCCACAGCGAACGTGGGCGCCGCATGCCTCGAGCTCTTTCCGTCCGAGTGCCCGAGTTCTTTCCGTCCGAGTAATGGTGCCGCTGCCGAGCAAGGACGAGGACATCGATCTTCGGTGGCCCGACGACCTCATCTCGGAACCGTTCGTCGTACGGAGGGAGTTCGGCGCGATAGTCGCCGACGATCTTGATCATCTCGCTCACTGCAGGGCTGGCGACCTGCTCCCAGCGAGTTGATCATCAGCAGCGTTACGGCTCAAAGCCGCGATCCGTGCCGGCGCGAGTCGGTCCCCCCTTCGGCGACGAGGTCAACCATGACCATGGGCAGCGGCATCTTGCGGACGTGACCTCGGGGGCGGCTGCTGTGGAGGGCATCCCCGATGGCGACGGCGGGCAAGATGGGGTCGGGGGACGAGGACCTGATCGAGCGGGGGTGCCGACATGGAGGACCGGAGCCTAGGCCGAGGTCGGGTCAACGTCCCGGTGGTCGGGCTCGGTACCTGGCAGCGGCTCGAGGCCGCCGCCGCCGCCGGCCGGCACCGCGAACTGATCGACTCCGCCATCGCGGTCGGCATCCGGCTCGTCGATACCTCACCCATGTACGGCGCCGCTGAGCGGCTGCTCGCCGAGGCGCTCGACGGCAAGCGTGACCGCGTCGTCATTGCGGACAAGGTCTGGACCCCGTCGCCGGAGGAGGGTGCGGCACAGCTCGCCCGCGCCGTGGGCTGGTACGGCGGCCGCGTCGATCTGATGCAGATCCACAACCTTGTGGCCTGGCGCGCGCACCTCCCGATGCTCGAGGCCGCTCGGGCTCAGGGGCTGATCGGGCTGATCGGTGCCACGCACTACTCCGCTGCTGCCTTTCCCGATCTCGCCGAACTCATGGCCACCGGTCGCATCGACACCGTCCAGGTGCCGTACAACCCGCTGCAGCGCGAGGTCGAGCGCACGATCCTGCCGCTCGCTGCGGAACTCGGCCTCGGCGTCCTTCTCATGCGCCCGCTCGGCGAAGGTCGGCTCGTGCGCCGACAGCCCAGTCCCGCCGAGCTTGCGCCGCTGCGTCCCTTCGGCGTCACCACCTGGGTGCAAGCCCTGATCAAGTGGGGCCTGAGCGACCCGCGCGTCCACGTCTCGCTCGCCGCCACCGCCCATCCGGACCGGCTCGCGGAGAACGCCGGCGCAGGATCGCCGCCCTGGTTCGGGCCGGACGAGCGGGCACACGTGTTGAGCCTGGCCACAACGCGCTGACGAACGAGACACCCTGCCTCGGCACGGGCCTGTGGCCCCGGTGCCGGCATGCGAGGCCTCGACCCGCACGTGCCCGGACACATGCTCTCCGACCGCCCTCGCGTATAGCCCCAGCCCGAGGTCCGAGCAGCCGGCCACACTCGGTGCAGGTCGTCCATGATCTCGTCCTGCATGAAGTCCGCGACCTCGGCCGTGACCTCCGCGGCTGTGATGCGCATGATCGGGTTTGTGGCGTAGCTGCCCCAATACGTCAGGCGAACGAAGCGGACCTCGACGCGATGGTCGAACCGCGGTGCAACCTTCGACGTCGTCGCCCGCAGATCGGCCCTGACAGTGCGCGAGTCGACACGCCGCAGCGTTCGGACGATCATCATGCGCATCCGTTGCAGGCAGGAGGACCGCATGCGCGCCACACGCATTATGACCAACCTTCGAGTGGCTGACGTCGAGGCAGCGAAGAGCTTCTACACCGACTACCTCGGGCTGAGTACCGAGGAGTTCAACATGGGATGGGTGGCCCGCTACACCTCTCCCGACACCGGGGCGAACGTCCAGCTCGTAACGCGCGACGCAACCGCGCCCGACGACTCGGTCATTTCCGTTCACACGGATGACGTCGAAGGTGCTTATGAAGAAGCTCGGAAACTCGGCTACGAGATCGTCCACCCGATAACGACCGAGCCATGGGGTGTGCGCCGGTTCTTCGTCCGAGCGCCAGACGGCAACGTAATCAACATCGTGAACCATCGGGACTGAAACAGCGGCGGTCACGACGCTATCGCGGCGGATGCGCGACCATGCCGCCGTCAGTGCGCGATCTCCGGTCGAGTCAGGCCGAATGGCGACCGCGGGCCGACCCGTAACGTCCGCCGACAGATGTGTCCGCACCCGAAGTCGGGCTAGCCTCAGGTTATGGAAGACCGTGATGACGAGCCGACCGAATCGCCTGCCACGTGGGAGAACGTCGTCGTAGGGAAGGCCAAGGAAGCCGTCGGGCACGCCATAGGTGATGAAGAAATGACCGAAGAAGGCGAAGACCAGGAAGACATCGCTCACGAGGTCCGTGAAGAGTTCAGAGAAGAGCATCAGGCCTGATGGCACAGCGCGACCGGTCTCGCCACACCCCGGCGGTCGCGAGGCTACGACAGCCTGACACTGTCGATGAGGACCGGCGACGCGCACATCTCCATCGAGGGCTGCACGCCGTGCCCGCAATTCGGCGCTACATCACATCCGTACCCGTCACCGCCGCCTACTGGGAAGTCGAAGCGGACTCCCCCGACGAAGCCGTCTCGGCCGCGTCCGAGCTGCACCCAGTATTCCGCCTCGCGCCGGTTGGGATGCGGTAGACCGACACGTGCGAAC
>JAVHVH010000017.1:0-8404 GCA_032160665.1 Pseudonocardiales bacterium | reverse complement strand
GTGGATTCACCGGCGGCCAAGCCGTCCTGTTCGGCCTGGTGCCGAGGCTGGTGGCCGACGAGGACAGCGACACCGCTCAGGGCCTGTTCTCTTTCGTGGTCTACGGGGGCAGCTCGATCGGCACCGCGGTTGTCGGCGGCCTGGCTTCGGCTCTGTCGTTGTCCGCCGCGTTGGCCGTGGTCGCCATCCTGCCCGCGGCTGGTGTGGCCGTGAGTGTTCTCGGCCGCCCAGGGGAGAAACGGTCCGTCAGGCGGAGGCGCGGACCTCGGCCGCCTGAGACCTCAGACCACTCTTCGAAAGGAGGAACCCATGGCAACCGCGGTGGTCAACGGGATTCGCATGCACTACCGGCGTCTCGGGGAAGGTTCCCCGATCGTGCTGCTGCACAGCTGGCCGCAGAAGGGGTACGCCTGGCGGCACGTCGCCGACGACCAACACCGTGATCGTGCCCGATCTGCGTGGTTACGGCCGCAGTGACAAGCCGGAAGGGGGGATGGACAAACGGTCCGCTGTCGTAAGTAGCTCGTCGTTGAGATCCTCCCCGCGCTGTTTCGCAAGCACTCGCAGCCAGCGACAACCCGAATGTCCGCCGCGATCTCGCACACAACCACACGGCTCCGGCCGAGATCCTGGAGTGCCTGAGCCGTCGACTACCTCCGTCTACCCGACCTCTGTCTTAATCAGGACTCGGTCGGTGTAGAACGCAACGCGGCCGGCGATGGTCGCTACCCCCGGGTACGGCTCGCGATAGGTCCAGACGGCGTCCACAAGGGGCTCGCCGCCGGGCAGCACGATGTCGTAGTAGGAGGCGTGGCCCTTGTACGGGCAGTAGGTCTCGCTCGAGCTTGGCCGCAGGACTCCCGGCACGACCGAGCTCAGCGGGAGGTAGTACACCGGCGCATACCCGGCTTCACGCAGTGTGAGCGCGTCGTCCGTGTCGGCGATGACAACGTCCCCGACGCGGACGACAACCCTCGTCGTATCGGCGTCAATGGCGATCGCGTGTTCCGCGCCCGGGACCTTGATCATTTTGGTTTCGTTCGTCACCGCTCGACCTCGCTTCTCATTTGCATGCAGTCGACTCCAACAGGAGCAGTGGAATCTCACGGCCCGCCGCGAGCCTTCGATATTCCGGATAGTGCGGCCAGAAGCTCTCGGCCACCGCCCACCACCGTTGCTTCTCGTCGCCGAACACCTCACGCGCGTGAAGATGAATGACCTCTGCGCCGTCCTGGATCAGGACATCGGGATGTGCGACGAGATTGCCGTACCAGGCCGGGTTCGTCGGTGCCCCCGCTGCCGACGCGACAGCCACGTAGATGCCGTTGTCCTCAATGCGCATGATCGGGTTCCTTCTGACCCTGCCGGACTTCGCTCCGACGCTCGTCAGAATGACGACCGGTCGATCTTCGAGGGTGTTGCCTTGCGTGCCGTGGGTTTCCTCGTAGAGGGCGACTTGGTCACGGATGCGCGGCACCGGGCTCGGCTCGTACCCGCGGGCGAAGCAACCGGAACCAGCAAAGGTCGCGATGTCTTCTGTCATGGTCACAGCGTCAGCTGCTGATGAGGTCGAACTCGTTGCCCTCGGGGTCGGCCATCGTGATCCAGTGATAGCCGTGCTCAGCTACGTCCCGCACGATCGTGGCACCGAGGTGTTCCAGCCGTTCGGTCTCGGCGTCAAGGTCGGTGGTTGAGAGGTCGAGGTGGACGCGGTTCTTGGCGATCTTGTCTTCGGGGACTTGATGGAACACCAGCCGTGGGCCGGCGCTGACAAGATCGCTTGGGAGGACGACGGCGTCATGCGTGTCCGCGCCATCGGCAACCTGGCGTCCCAGAGTGTCAGCCCAGAACTGCGCGACCTTGGCCGCGTCGTGAGCGTCGAACGCGATGCCGAATACGGAAGTCTTGGTCATGATCGTTTGCCTGTCTGTGCTGGGGCGGAGTCGTCGCGTTAGACGGCCGTGCGGCCGCCGTCGACGGCGATGGTGGCGCCGGTGATGTAGGCGGCGCGGGGTGAGGCGAGAAAGGCGATCGTCTCGGCGATCTCTTCGGGTTGCGCGCCACGGTTGAGCAGGGTCGTCTTTGCCAGGGCGTCAGTGCTCTTTGCGCCTTCGGTGAAGACCGGGCCTGGTGCGACAGCGTTGACCCGAACGCCGGTCGCGCCGTATTCGGCAGCCCAGGATCGGGTCATCGCCGCGAGCGCGGCCTTCGTCGCGCTGTAAGCGGCGGCCTGCGGGAGCCCAACCGTAGCGACCATGCTGGACATATTGATGATCACTCCTTCGCCGCGGTCGGCCATGCCCGGGGCCAGGGCACCGGTGAGCAGGTACGCGGAGCGGACGTTGCCGTCGAAGAGCCGGTCGTAGGTAGGGATGTCGAGTTCGCTGCTGGGCCCGAACCAGGATGAGCCGGCGTTGTTGACCAGAATGTCGACACGGCCGATCGCGGCGGCAAGCTGCGCGACGTCGGCGGGATCGCTCAAGTCAGCGGCGACGAAACGCGCCTCGCCGCCGGCCTGCTCGATCTGGTCGACGATCTGCGCGCCGCGGCCGGCGTCGCGGCCGTGCACCAGGACGGTCGCGCCGTGCTCGGCGAGTTTGAGTGCGGCGGCCTTGCCGATGCCCGAGGTAGCGCCGGTGACCAGAGCGGTCAGGCCGCTCAGATCGGCCGAGGCGGTCGTGTCGGTGAGTGTCGTCATGGGTTCACCTCTCACTCTCATTGTTTAGACCGATGTGTATAACTAACAATCGACGCTAGACGAAGCTGTCTAAATAGACAAGAGGGTGTCGCTACTTTATTTAGACAGATCCGTCGCCTACCGTGGTGGTGTGACCAAGCCCCAGCAGCGCCGCAGGACGGCCAAGGAGCGCATCCTCCTTGCGGCCGACGACCTGTTCTACAGCGAGGGCATCCACTCCGTCGGCATCGACCGCGTCATCGCCCACGCCGGGGTCGCCAAAGGCTCGCTGTATTACTCCTTCACCGGCAAGGACGAACTCGTCCACGAATACCTCACCCATCGACATGGCAAGTGGGCCGAGCGGGTCACCGAGGGCATCGAATCTCACGCCGATCCCCGCGCGCGGGTCCTGGCCGTGTACGAGGTCCTCGGCGCCCTGTTCGCTGAGCCCGACTACCGCGGCTGCGCCTTCATGAACGCCATCGGCGAGGCCGCACCGGACAGCGTCGAAGCCCGCGCTGCCATGACGTTCCGCTCCTGGGTGCACAAGCTGTTCCTCGACCTCGCAACCGACGTCGGCTCGGCTGAACCGCAGCAACTGGCCGACACCTTGGTCCTGCTCTACGACGGCGCCGTCGCCACGGCACAAATGGACAACGCACCCGAGGCGGCTCGCACCGCACGACGAACCGCCGAACTCATCCTCGACAACGCCATGTGTGCGTCGGTTGAGGCGGATGCGAACGATGGGATGCCGAGTCCGCTGGTGGGTGAGGTCAGCGAGACTGGCTAGGAACACGCCGCGGATGATCACGGCTTTCAACGGCCGGAGCTCGTGGACCGGTAGTCGGTCGCGCGAAAGCACATTGGCGGTGGCGGTGGGATTCGAACCCACGGTGGTTTTACCCACACACGCTTTCGAGGCGTGCTCCTTTGGCCGCTCGGACACGCCACCGCCGGAAAGGTTACAGGAGCCCCGGCGATCGTCGTGCCGCGAAGAACTCCTCGAGCAGCGCCCCACACTCGTCCGCGCGGACCCCGCCGACGACCTCCGGACGGTGATTGAGCCGCCGATCCCGGACGACGTCCCACAGCGACCCGGCCGCGCCCGCCTTCGGATCCCACGCACCGAACACCAGCCGGGAGACGCGCGCGAGAACGACGGCGCCGGCGCACATCGTGCACGGCTCCAAGGTCACCGCGAGCGTGCAGCCGACCAGCTGCCAGGAATCCAGCACGGCGCCGGCTCGGCGCAACGCGACGACTTCGGCGTGCGCGGTCGGGTCGTGGGTCGCCTCGCGTTCATTGCCGGCGCTGGCGATCAGCTGACCGGACGCGTCGAGGACGACGGCCCCGACCGGCACGTCACCGCCGGCCCGCGCGGTTCGCGCCACGTCGAGTGCCGCACCGATCGCAGCCCCGTCGGCGTCGGACGGGTTCACCCGCGGAGGTTTTCGAAGACCTCGCCGCAGCCCGCCTTGTCACAGACGGCCACGATCAGGTCGACGGGCAGCGTGCCCGGATGCGCGCACATGGCGAGCAGGTCGGCGGCCGAAGTCCCGAGGTCCTCGACGATGTCGGCGTCTCCGAACGGGGCGCTGTCGTGGGCCGGCGGTGCGTCCTCGTCATCCTGCAGTTCGTCCTCGCCAATCTCGACGAGATCCTCCGCGACCAACGCGGCCATCGGGTACGCATCGGCTGAATGGCCGTCGGAGAGGAACGCCCGCGGCTCATCGTCCTCGTCGTCGTCGAGACGGATGATGGCCGCGTACTCGTCGTCCTGTTCCACGATGAGCAGCCGCACATCGCCTGAGACGTCCCGCAACACCTCGCCGAGGTCGAGCAGGGACTCGCAGTCTTCGAGCCCGACCTCCTCACCGGCCCACTTGTCCCTGGTGCGCGCGAGCACGGCCGCGAAGTAGGACACCGGGTCTCACCTCACCCAGGCCGCTTCGGTCGCCCGGCTGTATGCGTCGGTCAGCTCCAGCCGCTCCATGATCGTTTCGAGCATCTCTTCGGGGATGAGATCGAGGTCGTCGAGGATGTCCTCCATCTCGTCCTCGCCGAGATTCAGATCGCTGAACAGCTCGAGGTCGCCGACCGGCCAGACCTCGTCGAGTTCGTCGTCGGCGGGCGGATCCTCGCCGAGGCTGGTCATCGCCTGTTCGGCAAGCGGGAACTCGACGGCGGCCGTGAGGTCGGACAACAGGAGTGAGATGCGCCGGCCGTCCTGGCGGGCGATGACGAAGAACTCGTCCTCGACGAATGCGACGACGAACGGACCACCCTCGGGCGGCTGCGATCGCAACGCCGAGAGCAGCACCCCGAGATCGCCGAGCACGGTGGGCGGCAACGGCTCCACGCGCCATTGCGGACCCTCGCGGAATGCCGCGACCGCGAATCCTCGCTCTGCCATGTGTCCCCACCACCTCTCGTAGCGCATCGCCGTGTTGCGGGTCTCGATCCTGGCACGGAAAACCCAACCGCCGAAAGCCATCTATCCATCGGCGATAGCGTCGCACCGTGCAGGTGAGAAGCAAATGACCGCGGGGTTTCACCGCGTCGCCGTCCTGGGCCTGGGCCTGATCGGTGGCTCGCTGTTGCATGCGATACGACAAACCGGGCTCGAGGTGATCGGCTTCGACATCGACTCCTCGACCGCCGCGGCCGCGAGCGCGTCGGGCTTTCCGGTGGCACCGACCGACGCCGCGGCTGTGCACGGCGCGGATCTGGTCGTGCTCGCTATGCCCCTGCCAGAGGTCGCGAACGCCTTGCGTTCGCTGGCGCCGCACCTGGCGCCCCGGGCTGTGCTCACCGACGTGGGCACGCTCAAGCAACCCGTGCTGGAGGCGGTCCGCGCAGTCGTGCCGGACGTGACGTTCGTCGGGGGCCACCCGCTCGCCGGCATCGAAGACACCGGGTGGGGGGCCGCCGACCCGCTGTTGTTCCGGGACGCGCCGTGGGCGCTGACGATCGAGCCGAACACCTCACTCGATGCGTGGCTGCGGCTCGCCGAACTCGTCTGTGACCTGGGCGCGAAGCCGGTGCCGGCCACAGCCGCGGATCAGGACGCCGCGGTCGCGCGGGTGATCGGCCTGCCGCACGTTCTCGCCGAGGCGCTGGCGCTCACCGGGCTGACCGGCGGCCCGCTCGGGCTGTCGCTCGCGGCCGGCTCCTACATGTCCGGTTCGCGGGTCGCTCGGACCCGCCCGGAACTCGTCACCACGTGGTGCGACGGGAACCCGGCTCTCGTCGATGCACTTGACGACGCGATCGGGCACCTGCGCTCGGCCCGCGACGCGCTCGCGGCGCAGGCGTCGGTCTACCCCCTCGCGGTGGCAGGTCACGACGCCCGGATCAACTGGGAGCATCGGCGCTTCGAGCCGGTCGAACTGGCCGCCTCCGTCGACGAACTGCAGGCGCACGGGCGCACCGGCGGGTGGGTCACCGCGGTCCTGCGTGACGACGACGGAGTGCGGTTGCTGGGTATGCGTCCGGCGCCCTGAGGGGTACCGGCACAATCGGGGACATGTTCTGGTACGTCCTCGGACTGCTGCTCCTCGGCCTCATCGCGGGCGCCATCGCCCGGTTGTTCGTCAGGAGCCCGGCCCGGCTCGGCTGCCTGGGGACAGCTGCCCTCGGCGTGATCGGCTCGTATGCCGGCGGGTCGCTGGGCGCGTTGCTGTTCAACGACAAGCTGGACATCCGCAAGGCATCGACCTTTATCGGCGCCGTGGTCGGCAGCATCGTGGTGCTGGCGCTCTGGCGGCTGTTCGACGGCGCGCGCGGCCGGCTGCGCCGCTGACCCGGCCCGTCAGAGGCTGCACGTCTTGTCCGCGGCACTCAGCGTCGGCTGGGGCGCCGCGGTCGCGGAACTCGGACCCGTCGACTTGCTACGGGTCGGCGCGGTGTCGTTGATGATCGAGCGGTAGAGCACCCGGCCTGCGGCGGCGTCGAGCAACACCTTGCCGCTGACCGACGTCCCGGGCGGCGAGTAGTCGCGGTTCGCGATCGGTGCCGTGTAGAAGACGACGTGCTTGGGGTCGAGCCCGTGCATCGACGTCGCGAGGCCCCGCAGGTCCCCGAAGGTCGTGCCCGTGTCGACCGTGATCGCCTTCGTCGCCGCGTCGAGGAAATCGCGAAGCCGCAACGGATTGGTCATCAGGGCGCCGTTCATCGCCTGCCGCAGCACGATGCCCAGGAACTGTTGCTGGCGCTTGATCCGGCCGAGGTCCGATCCGTCGCCCAGGGTCTCGCGGGCCCGCACGTAGTCCAGGGCCTGCTGTCCGTTCAGGTGGTTTGTGCCGGGATGCAGCCGCAGCTTGCTCTGCGGGTCGTACACCGCCTTCGGACTGCAGACGGTGACCGTGCCGAGGGCATTCACGACGGACTGGAAGCCGACGAAGTCGATCTTGACGAAATGCGTGACCGCGATGCCGGTGAGCTTCTGCACGGTCGCGATGGTGCATCGCGGACCCCCCACCGTGAAGGCGGAGTTGAACATCTCGTGATGCTCAGCAACGGCCCGGCCGTTCGATGACGTACAGGTCGGGAGGTCCACCCAGGCGTCGCGCGGAATGCTGACCACCGACACGCGTCGATGGTCGTGCGACAGGTGCACCAGGATCGTGGTATCCGAACGCTCGCCGGCGACGTGGCCGAACGTGGCGTTGGCGCCGGATCGGCTGTCCGAGCCGATGATCAGGTAGTTCTCGGCGTGCAGCTGCTTCGCGGCCTGCTGGATGTTGGGATCCTTGGTCTGCAGCGCGCCGATGCGACGGATCTGCCCGTCGTACTTCTGGTACGCCCACGCCACCAGGCCCCCGGAGAAGCCGGCGAGCAGCAGGACGAACGAGACCGCAGACAGGACCGCCCGACGCAGGGTCGGTCGCGCGGCGCGCCGCCGACCTGCTCGCGTCGAACGATCCGTGGACGAGACCATGACTCCTCTGAGGAGAGTGGGTGCGCGATACGGCGACCGCCATAACAAGGGGCTGACACAGCGGCCAGCATCGCCAGCGCAGGGACGAGCGTTACCTCGTCGTGACCTTGGCTGGACGCTACGGTCGGACGCCCGGCGAGGTACAGCGGCTGCCAGGGGACTGCCAGCGAGTCAGGGAACCGTTTTGGTGCGCCATCGACGCGTCCCCTATGCTGGGACCGTCAGCCAGCGGGGCTAGCATGATGCGGTTCGTCGCCCTCATCGTCTAGAGGCCCAGGACGCCGCCCTTTCAAGGCGGTAGCACGGGTTCGAATCCCGTTGGGGGCACGGATATTTGCTCGACGCTCGGATCCGGTCCACGACCGCTGAGGTGGTGGCCGAGCCCTCCGGCGAGGCGGTGCCGTGCGCGACGACCAGGAGCCGAGGCGTCATTCGGGAGACGGTACGCGGACGGACCGTGGCGACCCCGACGGGACTTGAACCCGCGACCTCCGCCGTGACAGGGCGGCACGCTAACCAGCTGCGCTACGGGGCCTCGGCGACCCGCGACACGGGCCGATCTGGCGCTTCTACCTTGGTACTACGTACCCCCAACGGGATTCGAACCCGTGTTACCGCCTTGAAAGGGCGGCGTCCTGGGCCTCTGGACGATGAGGGCAATGAACCGCATCATGCTAGCCCCGCTGGTGGTCCGCTCCAGCATAGGGGACGCGTTCGCCGCGACCCAAACCGGTTGCCACGGGCAGCGATCTCCCAGGGCTTCGGCACGCCTCAGGCCGGAC
>JAVHVH010000285.1:0-25803 GCA_032160665.1 Pseudonocardiales bacterium | reverse complement strand
GCTGGCCGGACGACCGACCCGAAGACCTGCCCGGCGACGCCTGGGCCGGCGTCGTCCCGCTCGTCAGCAGTTACGGCGAACCGCGGCCGGCGCCCGACCTCCGGCACGGGATCACGGTGCCGGCGTCTGTTCAGGCCCTCAGGCCCCGTACCTAGGAAGAACGCGCCGAGTCAGCCCGCGTCCGACCCCTGATAGCGCAAGCCGTCCAGCGCCATGGCGAGGACGCGACGCACGTCATCACCGGACGCGCCCTTGATCATCGTGACGCCGCTGACCAGGCGGATGACGTCGATGAACTCGACATCAGCGCGAACCACACCGTCCGCCTTGGCCCGCTCGAGCAACGGCTCGCCGGCGGTGAAGATCGCGTCGTGGCAGGCGCGAAACACCGGGGCTTCGCGGCCGATCGTCGTCATCATCTCATCGACCAGCGCACGCTTCGTCGCGACGTAGTCGACGAACCGGTCGAACCAATGCGCGAGCGCGTCCCAGGATGATTCGTCCGCGAAGTCCTTGGCCGAGCGGCACAGCGCCTCGACCTCTTCGACGTAGACGGCTTCGAGCAGATCCTGGCGGTTCGGGAAATGCCGGTACAGGGTGCCGACACCGACGCCGGCCCGCCGAGCGATGTCCTCCAGCGACGCGTCCGACCCTCGTTCGGTGAACGCGGCGCGGGCCGCGGTGAGCAGCTGGTCGTGGTTGCGCTTGGCGTCGGCGCGCAGCGGACGCGCGCAATCACGTTCGGCGCGGTCCACGCTGCCGGCGCGCTCGGCGCTGGCCGTGTCCGGCGAGCGGCCCACCAGAACCTCCATGAAATCCACTTGCAGAACCGGAGGCAGCCTCCGTATAGTTCCTAGCGGAGGGTCCTTCCGCTTACCGATGCTACTACGTGTTTCGAGGTCACGCTCGTGTCAGTCCAGTCTCCATCCCGTCACTCGTCCCGGGGCGAAAACACGCCCGGCGACGTCGCCGGTTCCGCCCCGCGCCGCCGTTCCCGGCTGCCCCACGGCCACCCCGGCCTCGTCCTCACCCTGATCCTCACCTGCCAACTCATGGTCGTGCTCGACGCGACGATCGTGAACATCGCTCTGCACGACATCAAGGGGGCCCTCGGTTTCTCGTCCGCCGGCCTGTCCTGGGTGGTCAACGCCTACACCCTCACCTTCGGCGGCCTGTTGCTGCTCGGAGCCCGCGCCGGCGACATCCTCGGCCGACGCCGGGTCTTCCTCGCCGGGATCGCGCTGTTCACGCTCGCGTCCCTCGTGGGCGGGTTCGCTCAGAATCCCGGTGAGCTGCTCGCCGCCCGGGCCGTGCAGGGCATCGGCGGCGCACTGGCCTCGCCGTCTGCGCTCGCGCTGCTCATGACGATGTTCCCGGAAGCCCGCGAGCGCACCCGCGCCATCGGTCTCTACACCGCGGTCTCGATCGGCGGCAGCGCCGTCGGCCTGATCGCCGGCGGCATGCTCTCGGAGTGGGCCTCCTGGCGGTGGGTGCTGTTCGTGAACGTCCCCATCGGTCTCGTCGTGCTCGCGTTGGCCCGCCCGACGCTGCCTGAGACCGAGCGTCAGCGTGGTCACTTCGACATCGCCGGGGCCATCACCTCCACCCTCGGCATGAGCGCCTTGGTATACGGCTTCGTGCATGCGGCCACGAGCGGGTGGGCCAACGCCGAGACGATCGGCTCCTTCGCCGCCGGCCTCGTGTTGCTCGCCGCGTTCATCCGCACCGAGTTGCGCGCCGAGTCGCCGATCACTCCGCTGCGGCTGTTCGCGGATCGCAACCGGAGCGCGTCCTACGTCGCCCGACTCCTGCTCGTCGCCGGGATGATGGGGATGTTCTTCTTCCTCACCCAGTTCTTGCGGGGCGTGCTCGGGTACAGCGACCTCAAGACCGGCTTCGCGTTCGTGCCGCTCACCGTGATCGTGTTCACCGCCTCGCAGCTCAGCGCGCGGTACCTCGTCGAGCTCGTCGGGGCGCACCGGCTGATGATCATCGGTATCTCGTTCTCCACGCTCGGCATGCTCTGGCTGACCCAGCTGGGTGAGAACAGCAACTACCTGTCGCTCGTGGGTCCGTTGCTGATCTTCGGCCTGGGCAACGGGCTGGCCTTCGTCCCGCTGACCACCACGGCGCTCGATGGCGTCGAACCCCGTGACGCCGGCGCCGCATCGGGGCTGGTCAACGTGATGCAGCAGATGGGCGGTTCGCTCGGCCTGGCCGTACTCGTCACCGTCTTCGGCGCCGCGAGCAAGGACGCGGCGGCGCACCTGCCCAGCGGAATGACCGCCGCCGAGGGAGCGCGACACGTGTTCATGGTCGCCGCCGATCGTTCCTTCTGGACGGCGACGATCTTCCTGGCCGCGACGCTGCTACTGGTGGCGTTCGCGATCAAGACCCGCAAGCCAGAACCGGACCGCGCGGAGTTCGCCGCCGAGGCGGCGCCAGCACTCGCGGACTAAACCGACCGATCGTGTGCCGTATCCCGCGCTCCGGCGCTGGGTGCGGCACACGTTCGCGTTCAGGGCCCGTCGGTGGCCACCGACTTGATCCAGGTGACGATGTTGTCGGTTCGGGCGGTGGTCTCCGGCGTGGTGTGCGGGCAGTCGGGACCGTCGCTCTCGACGGACACGAGTTGCGGCGGCGCCGATGCCGGGGTCGTGAAGTAGGGAGCGCCGGAGTCGTACAGGCAGGCACTGGTGCTGGTCGAGGGCGAGTAGCCCACCACGGACACGACACTGTTCTTGACGCTGCTGATCTTCATTTGCCCGAGGTTCAAGGTGTTCGACGGAGCGGGGTTGACGCTGCTGGTGGCGCCCCAGCCGGCGAGCGTGACGATCATGCCCGTGCTCGGCTTCGTCCGGCTCAGGGCCAGCGGTGTGACGTCCGTGATCGGGCTGGAGAGCTTGGCCAGCGCCACGTCCGTGGAGCGGGACTGCTGCACGCTGACGATGGAGCGGACCTCCCCCGCCGACCGGCTGAGATCATTCGTGTTGAGCGTCGCCGTTGTCGGGTACGGCACCGGTCCACTCACCCGGTTCCGGTTTACGTCGTGAAAGCAGTGGCCGGCGGTGATGATCCACGTCGGCGAGATCAACGCCGCCGAACAGGCGCTGTCGTAGTACGTGCCGTCCGGCCGCGGGATATGCGTCATGACCAGCCGCACGGCGAACGGATCCTGCCCCGCTGCCGCCGCCGTTCCGTTGGCGACCGCGAGCGCGGGCGCGGCGTGCACCAGGCCGGCGAGCGACAGGATGAGGGCGGGCGTGGCGATGACGGTGAACAGCGTGCGAGCGCGCATGAGGGCCTTCCGTAGCGACTCGCAACATCATGCCATCGGCTACAACAGCGGCGACGGCGTCCATGTGTGACCCAGGACGTGTTCGGCACAGAAGCCGAGCACCGCGTCGTACCAGATCTCGGCGTTGGCCGGCGAGAGAACCCAGTGGTTCTCGCCGGTCAGTTGCAGAAATCGGTGCGGCAGTGCTTCGGGGTTGCCGTCCCAGCGGCTGACGAGGTCCCACCACAGCCGGATCGCCTCGCTGACCGGCACGCGGTAGTCGCGGTTGCCATGGGTGATCAGCATGGGTGTCGTGATCTTGTCGACCGACCGGTGCGGGGAGTAGGCGGAATACCAGTCCGGGTGCTCGTCGAGGGTGCCGAAGATGCCGGTCTTGTAGTCGGCGGCGTCGGTCGTGGCGTGCTGCTGGTCGAGCGCCCACAGCCCGGCATGCGTCACGATCGCCCGGAAGCGGTCGGTGTGACCGGCGATCCAGTTGGTCATGAAGCCGCCGAAGGACGCACCCAGGCAGGCCACCCGGCCTGCATCGACCTCAGGTCGCTCGAGCACGGCGTCCAGCACGGACTCGACCTCGTCCCAGACGACGTCGGCGAGGTAGGGCCACGCGCGGTCGATGCAGGCCTCGCCGTAGCCGGTCGACAACGCCGGATCGGGCAGGATCACCGCCCAGCCGCGGGCGACGGCCACCCACGGGTTCCACCGCCAGCTCCACGAGTTGTACGAGCCGAGCGGTCCGCCGTGAATCCAGAGCATCACCGGCGCCGGCTCATCGGATTCGGGCGGCAGGCACAGCCAGCTGTGCACGCTGACGTCGCCGACTGGCACGTCCAGCTCGACCAACCGGCCCGGCAGGGTAGGCGTGGGCGCGGGCGTCGGCAGGGGTTCGGCCGTCTGATCGACCGCCTGCGGGTCCAGGCGGACCGGCACCGGAGCGCGGTCCAGCGCCGAGCGCAGCGCGTACAGCGCTGAGCCATCCGGCGCCACGCACAGGCTGGAATACACCGCGTCGCTGACGAGGCGGCGCACGATCGCGCCGGTGGCCGGGTCGACGGCGATTATGGCGCCTCGTCCGTGCCGATCGCCGGCGACATAGAGGACCGACGAGTCGCGAGACCACACCCATGCGGTCGGCCACACGTCGCCCAGGTCGGCGCGCACCGGGGCACCGCCCGCAACCGGCACGATCGCGAGGCCGTCGATGACGGGTACGTCGAACCGGCCCTCGCGCTCGAGTTCGGCGGCGATCCACGTGGCGTCCGGCGAGATGACCGCTCGCCAGAACCCCCAGCCCTCGTCGGCGGCGTGCAGGGACCGCTCCTTGGTGGCCACGTCGATCACGGCGATTCCGCGACGAGACCGGCCCTGCGCCTCCCGCCGCCGCCACGTCGTGGCCACCGTCGAACCGTCCGCCGAGATCGAGTACGACGCCTCCGTCAGCTCCGTCGTCGCGTCGGGGACGAGGTCGACGGGCCGCTCGGCGTCGGGTTCGAGCAGGAGCAGTCGTGCGGATTCGTCGCCGAGCTCGTGATCCCAATGCCGGATCGGGCTGCCGCTGTGCAGGATCGTGGTGATCTTGCGGTCCTTGCGGGTCTCTCGACGCTCCGCGTCGTCTTCGTCGCTCGAGTGCATCAGCCGGGAGCCCGAGAGCAGCACGGTGCCGGACTGCGCGGCGACGACCGGCCCGGACAGCCCGCCGGGTCGGCGCACAAGCATGCGTGGCTCGCCGGTGGGCGGCAATTGCCACAGGGCCGACTCGTCGTCGGTGCCGTCGGGATCCGGGCGCGCGGAGGTGAACAGCAGTGAGCCGTCGGGGCAGAAGGCCGGCCCCGACTCGCCCTTCTCCGAACGGGTCAGCCGGGCGGGTTCGCCGCCGGCGAGCGGGATCTGCCACAGCGACGTGGCGTAGCGGGCGCCCTTCTCGTCGGGCTGCTGCATCGACGCGACCAGCCGGGAACCGTCGAGGCTCAGCGCGAGGTCGGTCAGGCGGGGTAGGGCGGTGAAGGCGGCAAGGTCAAGGTAGGGATCGGTCGTCACGATTTTGACGTTATCCCGAGTTGCCGACGCAGTTCGCTGAGCAGGGTGTCGAGGCTGTTGGTCATGCGATCGGTCGCCTCGGTCAGGGTCGCGGCGGTGGCGATGCCGCCGGCCCGCTCGGGGCGGCTGGCGAGCGACTCGGCGAGCTTTTCGTGCAGCGACCGAAGCCGCGGTGCCGCGGCCGGCGGCCGATCGGTCTGCACCGCGAGCTTCGCGCTCGCGAGCGCATCGGCGGCGGCTGACAGGAATTCGGGCAGTTCGGGGACGCCGCCCGCCTCGCGCACGGTCACTCGCACCACGTCGACGGTGAGCAGGGCATGGATGAAGCGATGGGTGTGAGCCAGCACGGTCTGACCGAGTTCCACCTGCGCGTGTGCGGCAACCGGCTCGGCCCGGGCGCGGTCCACCGACGCCTGCGCGTTCGTCCGGGCCAGCCGGGCACCGGCGCGGGTGCGTTGCAAGGCCGCCCTGTCCATCGTCGGGTCGGCCACCGCGAGCAGGTGCTGGCGATACGCCGCGAGCAGCGCGACCAGGCGAGCCGGGACGTAGCGGCGCTCCCACGTCGGCAGCGCCAGGACCGCCAAAATCGCCAGAGCGCCGCCGACCAGCGTCGACCACGACCGGCTGACGACCGTCGTGTGCGCCGGAATGCCATTGATCTCCAGAAGCACCACTACGAGACCGGACAGCCCCACCGCCGACAACCCCACGTTGCCCGGCCCCGCGAATCGCATGCCGAACGCGAACATCGCGATCAGTGCCACCTGCCACCAGTCGCCGCCCGGCACCCAGTGCACGAGCGCGGTGGCCACGAGCAGCCCGACCACCGTCCCGATCGTGCGCAGCACCGCCCGCTGCAGCGTTGCACCGAAGTCGGGGCGCAGAACCACCAGGATCGTCAGGGGCACCCAGTAGCCACGGTCGACACCGGCCACGCGCACGACCACGTCCGACCCGGCCACCAGTACCGCCAGGCGAGCGGCATGGCGAAGAACCGTCGAATCGGGGCTCAGGTTCGCGCGCAGGATGGCGATCGGGTCGCGCAGCAGGCGGGCGCCGGCCGCGTCGGGCTCCTCGCCGCGCCCGCCCTCGCTCGCTCCGGCATGTGAGCTCTCGACGGCGGCCCGCAACTGCCCGCCCAGCGCGCGCAACCGTCCGGCGGCGGCGCGCCGGGTGAGCTCCCCCGGTGCGGTGCTGGCGCCCTCCAGACGCTCGACCGTATGGCGCAGGGTGGCTCGCGCCGTCCGCAACGGCTCCGTCCGGACCGGGCGGGCTTGCTCGAGCGCGTCGGCGATCTCGTCCAGGACCGAGCCCGCCTCGGTCAACGTGCCGCGCACCAGCCCGGCCAGAATCGGGTTGTGGTCGCTGGCCAGCCGTTCGGCGACCGCGGTGAGGACGACGATCTCGCGGCGGATGCGCTCGGCCTCGTCGAGCAGCACCCGGTACGCCTCGACGCTGGGTCCGTGGTCGTGGCCGAGCCCGTAGAGAGTCTGGCGCACCGCGGTCAGGGTCGCGCTGGCCGGCGGCCCGACGGCGCTGCCCTTGGGCAGCCGGGCGGCGGCGGCCAGTTCGCGATACAGGCCGGCGAGGGCGGCGCGCTCGGGCCGGTGCCGCCTGAGGGGCCAGGCCGCAACGGCCAGCAGCGTCTGCACGGCCCCACCCGCCAGCACCAGCAGCCCGACGTGCAGCGCCACCGAGGGCGGCTGGGGGGTGTGTCCGAGAATCAGTGCAGCGGCGACACCCGCCACCCCGACCTGGGTCGCGCTGGGACCGGCGGTGAGCAGCAGCCCGGCCCCGAAGGCCAGGACGAGCAGCAGGATGACCGACGCGGCATCGTTGCGCGACGCGACGACGGCCAGACCGCTCGTGATCGCGGCGATGAGCGCGCAGCCGAGCATCCGCACCATCCGCAGCCGGTACGGCCCGGGCCGGTCGGCGAAGGCCGTCTGCAGCGCGCCGATGGTCGCGGCGAGGCCCAAGGACGCGCCACCGGCGATCGTGCCGACCACCAGCGGCGCGACGATGCCGACCGCATTGCGCCCGGCCACGACCGGGTCGGACTGGGTGCGGTCGAGGCGAGCCGCGTCGCGCAGCAGTCCGACCAGCGACGACCGCGCGACCGTCGCCGTGGATGTCGTGGACGTGGCCGGGTCGCTCAGGGAGCCGCCGCCAGCTGACCGCAGGCCCCGTCGATGTCGCGACCCCGCGTGTCGCGGACGGTGACGGAGACACCGCGCACCTCAAGACGCTGCACGAACTCGCGCTCGACCTTCTTGGGCGAGGCATCCCACTGCGATCCCGGCGTCGGGTTGAGCGGGATGAGGTTGACGTGGGCGAGCCGCGGCGCGAGCAGGTCGCCGAGCAACTCGGCCCGCCACGCCTGGTCGTTGACGTCGCGGATCATGGCGTACTCGATCGAGTACCGGCGCCCGGTGCGCGCGGCGTAGGCGTCGGCAGCGTCGAGCACCTCGGCGACTTTCCACCGGGTGTTGACGGGCACGAGGGTGTCACGGAGCTCGTCGTCCGGAGCGTGCAGCGAGACGGCGAGCGTCACGTCGAGGTCTTCGGCGCCCAGCCGCCCGATCGCCGGGACCAGGCCGACCGTCGAGACGGTGATCGAGCGGCGCGAGATGCCGAACCCGGCCGGTGCGGGATCGATCAGCCGGTGCAGGGTCGCGGCGACCCGGTTGTAGTTGGCGAGCGGCTCGCCCATACCCATGAAGACCACGTTCGACAGCCGGCCCGGGCCGCCTCCGAGCTGACCGAGCGCGGCCGTCCGTGCGGCCGAGCGCACCTGCTCGACGATCTCGGCCGTCGACAGGTTGCGGGTGAGACCGCCCTGCCCCGTCGCGCAGAACGGGCAGGCCATGCCGCAACCGGCCTGGCTGGAGATGCAGACCGTGATCCGCTCTCGGGATCCGTTGCGCGCCGGGTAGCGCATGAGGACGCTCTCGACGAGCGCCCCGTCGTGCAGGCGCCACAGCGTCTTGCGGGTGGTGCCGTCGTCGGTCTCGAGCGTGCGCACCTCGGCGAGCAGATTGGGCAGCAGCGCCGCGCCGAGCCGGTCGCGGACCGCGGCCGGCAGGTCAGTCATCGCCGCCGCATCGCCCTCGAAACGGGCGAAGTACTGGCGGGCGAGCTGATCGGCCCGAAAGCCCGGCTCTCCGAGTTCGGTGACCGCGGCCCGCAAGGCGGCCGGGTCGAGGTCGGCGAGATGGGTCGGCGGAAGCCCGCGGCGGGGCGCGTCGAAGACGAGGGGAAGGGAGGTCATGACCCCTCGATTCTCCCAGACGCGCGGCGGCTACTGCGCCGACCGACGAGCCTCGCGTTCCTGGCGCGCTTTCTCGATCTCCACCTCCTCGTCCGGCGTCATCGCGAACCCGACCATCCAGGTGGCGTCGATGCGGGCGTAGAAGATGCCGGCGCCCCACTCCTCGGGCGACTGGCCGTAGGTCTCGATGAAGTGGTCGATGACCATCTGGCGCTCTGGGCCCGGCCCGAGCTCGATCACCCGACCATGCAGGAAGACGCCGTACCCGTCCCGCGGGGTGTAGGACGCGCTGATCGCCGGTCGCGCGGCCAGCTGCTTGGCCTTGGGGGATGGTCCAGCCGTGGTGAAGTACCAGTGACCGTGGATGAAGTGGCCGTCGACCGCCGAGATGCGCGGCTCGGCGCGGGCGGTGACGGACGCGATGTTCAACACGGCGGGGCTCGGAAAGTCGTCCACCAGCCGCCGCGCGGACAACCGCCGGGGTTCGGTCATGATCGACAGCAGGTGTTCCGAGGCCCGGTCGAAGCTGACGTCGAGCAGGTGCTGCAGGGCAGCGATTTCCTCCGGCGTCTCTCTCATGGCCGCATGGTGCCACTGGGGTCCGACAACTACCACTGCGACGTGTCCTCGGTGCCGTTGACGAGCAGGTCGACCCGGTCCTGCGGCCGCTCGCGTTCGATGTAGGCCTCTTCGGAGGGCATCCACACGTCGAGCCAGTGCGGCAGCAGCTCAGGACCGTCCCGCTCGACCGCCCGCTCGAGCCGGATCTCACGCGGCGCATCCACCCAGATCTGGCACGACCACGGGGCGCCCACCTCGTGACGCGTGGAGGACACGCCCTCGACGACGACCAGTCGGCCGACCGGGACGTCGTGCCACTCGGCCCCTTCGTCGAGGTTCCACTCCCACCGCTGGTAGCGGCCGGGGCGCCCGGCCAACAGCGGCAGCAGGACTTGAGTGCGGAGCCGGGCCCAGTCCCACTCAGGCACCAGCGGCCCGGCGAAGTCGTCCACGTGAATCAAGACGGACCCCGGGACGGCCGCGGCGACCGCCTCGGCCAGGGTCGATTTGCCCGAGCCCGCGCGTCCGTCGACCCCGACGAAGAGCGTCTGCCCGGCCTCTTCCGCGGCGAGGCGGACAACCTCGCCGATCGCCTCGGCGTGGTCCACCAGGCGCGGCATCAGATCGGCGCGAAGCCGGCCAGCAGCAGGTAGGCCACCGCGGCGCAGGGCAGCATCGAGTCGAGCCGGTCCATGATTCCGCCGTGACCGGGAAGCAGGTTGCCCATGTCCTTGATCTCGAGATCGCGCTTGATCATCGACTCGCCGAGGTCGCCGAGGGTCGCGGTGACGGCGATCGCGACCCCGAACAGCAGGCCCTTCCACCACGCCTCGTGGAAGGTCAGCGTCATGAACAGGATGCCGGCCACGGAGCAGGCGAGCGCCGAGCCAGCGAAGCCCTCCCAGGTCTTGGCCTTCGAGACGATCGGCGCCATCGGGTGCCGGCCGAAGAGCACGCCGGCCACGTATCCGCCCGTGTCGCTGCACACGACCGTCGCCACGAACGCGATCACCCGCCTGGCTCCGTCATCGGGATGGGCGAGCAGGATCGCGAAGCCGGCCAGCGTCGGCAGGTAGAGCAGGGTGAACGCCGAAGCCGTGACGTCGCGGGTATACCCGTGGGCACCGTCGGCGATGCGCCAGACGACCACGCCGGCCAGGGTGATCAGCACCGCCACGACCAGACCACTCGTGCCGCGCTCCCAAGCCGCGACGAGCATGGCTGCGCTACCGACGAGAACCGGCGTGAGAGTGATCCGGATGCCGGCGTTCTGCAGGGCCTGGGACAGCTCGTAGGCGCCGTACAGCACGGCCACGCCGACGATGAAGGCGAAGCTCGGCCGGTACAGGAACAGGCTTACGAGGATCAACGCGCCGAGGCCGAGCCCCACGCCGATGGCGGCGGGCAGGTTCCGCCCGGCCCGCGAACCCGTCGCGTCCGCGGGCTGCTCGGGCGCGGCGGACGTGGAAGGCGAGGGCGACTGCGTCCGCTCGTGGAAGGTGACTCCCGGCTGAGCTACCGATCGTCCGCGGGAGTTCCGCCCTGGTGCGCGGCGCGCCCCAGGTGTGGGCCGCGCGGACGGTGACGGGCGCGGGCCCGGGCTGGGTGGCGGCGGGTTCACGCTGTCGGGCGCTGTCTCAGCACCCTGCGGCCGAGCTACCACCCGGCGGGCGCGCGCGAGGGCCGACGGTCCGGTCGGGGCGCGGTCCTGGTCTTCTGCGGGCATCGGAGCTGCCTCAGACCTCGAGCAGTTCGGATTCCTTGGCCCTGACGACCTCGTCGATCGTGCCCGTATACCGCGACGTGAGTTTGTCCAGCTCGACCTCGGCGCGGTGGACGTCGTCCTCGCCCGTCTCGCCGTCCTTGGCGAGCTTGTCCAGCGCGTCCTTCGTGTGCCGGCGGACCGCGCGGATCGACACCTTCGCGTCCTCGCCCTTGCTCTTCGCGACCTTGACGAGGTCGCGGCGGCGCTCCTCGGTCAGCTGCGGGAACACCACGCGGATGATCGTTCCGTCATTGGTCGGGTTGACGCCGAGGTCGCTGTCGCGGATCGCCTTCTCGATCGCGCCGAGCTGGCTCCCGTCGTAGGGCTTGATGATCGCCATCCGGGCCTCGGGCACGTTGACGGTGGCCATTTGCGGGATCGGCGTCGGGGTGCCGTAGTAGTCGACTACGAGGCGGGCAAACGCACTCGCATTGGCCCGGCCGGTGCGCAGACCGGCGAGGTCGTCCCGGGCTACGTGGACGGCCTTCTCCATCTTCTCCTCGGCTTCGAAGAGGATCTCGTCAATCACCGTTCGTCCTTTCGCACGTCAACTCGCCGCGTGGACGAGCGTGCCGATCTTGTCGCCGCGAACCACCCGCGCGATGTTCCCGTCCGTCAACCCGAAGACGATGATCGGCATGTCGTTGTCGCGGCACAGACTGAACGCGGTCGCGTCGGCGACGTCGAGTCCGCGCTGGATGACCTCGTCGTAGGTGATCTCGTCGAACCGTCTGGCTTCGGGGTTGTAGCGCGGGTCGGAGTCGTAGACCCCGTCCACACCGTTCTTGCCGAGCAACAGCACCTCGCAACCGATCTCGAGGGCCCGTTGGGCGGCCACCGTGTCGGTCGAGAAGTACGGCAGGCCGGCGCCGGCTCCGAAGATGACCACGCGGCCCTTCTCGAGGTGCCGTTCGGCGCGACGCGGGATGTAGGGCTCGGCCACCTGGCCCATCGTGATGGCGGTCTGCACCCGTGTCGGCACGCCGGCCTTCTCGAGGAAGTCCTGCAGCGCCAGGCAGTTCATCACGGTTCCGAGCATGCCCATGTAGTCCGCGCGGTCGCGGTCCATGCCGCGCTGCGACAGCTCGGCCCCGCGGAAGAAGTTGCCGCCGCCCACGACGATCGCAACCTGGGTGCCACCGGCGACGACCTCGGCGATCTGCACGGCGATCGACTGCGCGACGTCGGGGTCGACGCCGATTTTGCCGCCGCCGAACACCTCTCCGGACAGCTTCAGCAACACCCGGCGGAACCACGCGGACGGGGGTTTCGGCGACACCGCTCCCGACGACGAAGGGGCCGCCTCGGTCTCACTCACAGCGGCCCCTATCGTCGTGGAACGTTCGTTCGTCGAACCCTAGCCTCAGGCTTGCCCGACCTCGAAATGGGCGAACTTGGTGACGTTCACGCCGGCCTCGTCGAGAACCTGCTTGACCGACTTCTTGGCCTCCTGGACCGACTCCTGGTCGAGCAGGACGACGGTCTTGTAGAAGCCGTTGAGGCGGCCCTCGACGATTCGCGGGATCGCGGCCTCGGGTTTGCCCTCGGCGCGGGTGGTCTCTTCGGCAACGCGGCGCTCGGAGTCGACGAGGTCGGCCGGCACTTCGTCGCGGGTGAGGAACTTCGGCCTCATAGCGGCAACCTGCATCGCAGCACCACGTGCAGCGTCGGCGTCGGCTCCGGTGAACTCGACGAGCACGCCGACCTGCGGCGGGAGGTCGGACGCCTTGCGGTGCAGGTAGGTTGCAACCTGGCCGTCCAGCTTCACCGCACGGCGTAGCTCGAGCTTCTCGCCGATGACTGCCGCCAGCCCGCTGATGCTCTCCTCGACCGTCTTGCCGTCCTTGAGCGTCTCACCCTTCAGCGAGTCCACGTCGGTGGCGCTCGACGACGCGAAGTGCGCCACGATGTCGCCGGCCAGCGTCTGGAACTGCTCATTCTTGGCGACGAAGTCGGTCTCGGACGCGATCTCGATCATCGCGCCCTCGGCGGCCGCCACCAGTCCGTTGGACGCGTGCCGGGTCTCGCGCGTGGCGTTCTTCGCCTCGCCCTTGACGCGCAGGATCTCGATCGCGCGCTCGTGGTCGCCGTCGACCTCCTCGAGCGCCCGCTTGCTGTCCATCATCCCCGCGCCGGTGGCGTCGCGGAGCTTCTTCACATCTGCGGCGGAAAAGTTCGCCATCTCAGTCTCTGATCCGTTTCGTGATTGGGGGGATGTCAGGCGGACGGAGCGCTCGGAGCCGCCGCGGCGGTCGAGGCTTCCGTCTCAGCTTCCGGTACGGCGTCCGGCGCGGTGGGAGCCGTCGCGGCCGAGTCCGTACCGGACGGCTTCAGCAGCTCGGCTTCCCACTCCGGCATCGGCTCGTCGACGGCGAGTTGCCCACCGGCGACCGGCTCGGGCTTCTCGTCGCGACCGGCGTTCGCGGCCGCGGCCGCACGGGCGACCAGTCCGTCGGCGACGGCGTCGGCGACCACGCGGGTCAGCAGCGCAGCGCTGCGGATGGCGTCGTCGTTGCCCGGGATCTTGTAGTCGACCTCGTCCGGGTCGCAGTTGGTGTCGAGGATCGCGACGACCGGGATGTTCAGCTTGCGGGCCTCGCCGACAGCGATGTGTTCCTTCTTGGTGTCGACGATCCACACCGCGCTGGGCACCTTGGTCATCTCGCGGATGCCGCCGAGGGAGCGCTCCAGCTTAGTCATCTCACGCGTGAGCATGAGCTGTTCCTTCTTGGTGGCGACGCCCTCCCAGCCGGCCTGCTGGCGCGCTTCGAGCTCCTTGAGCCGCTGCAGCCGCTTGAAGACGGTCTGGAAGTTGGTGAGCATGCCGCCCAGCCAGCGCTGGTTCACGTAGGGCATGCCCACGCGGGTGGCCTGCTCGGCGATGGATTCCTGAGCCTGCTTCTTGGTCCCGACGAAGAGCACCGTGCCGCCGTGGGCGACGGTCTCCTTGATGAACTCGTACGCCTTGTCGACGTAGGTGAGCGTCTGGTGCAGGTCGATGATGTAGAGCCCGTTGCGCTCGGTGAGAATGAAGCGCTTCATCTTCGGGTTCCAGCGCCGGGTCTGGTGTCCGAAGTGGACGCCCGACTCGAGCATTTCCTTCATGGTGACGACGGCCATGCCGGTCGTCCCTCCTTGCATGTTCGTGCGCAGCCGCTGTGTCGCCACAGCGCCGCCGCGCGGCCTCGGTTGTCGCGGGCCGGTCGGGTGACCGGCTCGCCCTGGTGTCCGGTGTCGCGGCCAGGAGGCCGGACCGGGTAACCGGAACGGACCGAGGCTGGCCGCCTACCTCCTTCTTTCCTTCAGGAGGCGGGCACGCGAAGTCAGCCCGATCGCTCAGGCTGCGGTGTTCATCATACGCCGGGGGCAGGCCTGCGAATGCCACCCCTCGCTGCGCTCGGATGGCGACCTCGCGCACGGATTCGCCTTCGGCGGAGCTAAATGCTGGCCCTCCGCGCCAACGCGGCGGCTTCGGCGCGGCTGCGCACACCGAGCTTGGCCAGAATGTTCGAGACGTGCACGCTGACGGTCTTCTCGCTGATGTAGAGCGTGCCGGCGATCTGGCGGTTGGTCCGACCCTCGACCAGGTGGGCCAGCACGTCGCGCTCTCGGTCGGTCAGGGCGCTGAGCCCGGACCGTTCGTCGTCAACCAGGCGGCGGGGTGAGGTGCCCAGCGCGCGGATCTCGGCGAGCAGCGGCGTTGCGCCCATCGCCCGGGCCGCAGTCCGGGCGAGGTCGGCCTGTTCCGCCGCTTCGTCGGCTCGACCGGTGGCCCGGAGCGCCGCGGCGAGCCGGGCCCGCGACCGCGCCTGCTGCACGACCTGGCCGTACTCGAACTCGGCGACCGAGTGCTCCCAGGCCGCTACCAGCTCGGCGGCCGGCGGCGGTTCTTGCCCGGTGAGCCAGCGCAGCCGGGCGCCTTCGGCCTCCAGCCGGGCCTGCCAGGCCCGGCCCTCGCGTCCCAGGGCGCGGCCCCGGGGCAGGCCCTTGTCGGCGCTCGTGCGGCCGTCGGCCAGCAGCCGGGCACCGTCGGCGGCCAGCTGCTCGTGCTGGGACTCCGGCGCTGTGGACGCGGCGGCGCACAGCACGGCGAGCCCGCACGCAGACAGCTGGATCCGGGCCAGGAACCACGGATCGAGCCACAACGCGCCAAGCGACTCGACCAGGTCGTCGATGAGGCGCAGCGCGGACGCGGCGTCACCCTGCTGCTCGTAGATCTCGAGCGCGCCGAAACCGGAGTAGAGCCCGATGCGGCCCTCGCGCTGCCAGTACTTGCGCAGTTCGTCGAGGACCGACAGGGCGTCGTGCTCGCCTCGCCCGGCCCGCACCCCCATCGCGGTCGACCGGAAGACCGCGTCGGCGATCATCGTCGGGTGCTGGCCCGAGGTGTCGAGCGTCCGGAGGGCGCCGTCCCAATCGCCTTGCACGTACTGCAGCGTGGCGGTCATTGCGCGCGAGTGCAGGCCGAACGCGTCCCAGGTGCGCCCTGTCTCGACGGCGCGTCGATGGGTGACGGAGAACGCTTCTTGGGCGCGCTGCAGCTCGCACTGCTCGTACCACAGGCCGGCCAGGCTGAACCGGCTGCGCAGTTCGGACGGCGCATCGTCGGCGGCGCGGGCCTGCTCGACGGCGGTCTCGATGAGTCGGGCGGCCTCGTCGGGGTCAACGGTCCGCTGGGCCAGCATGGCGAGCGTCGTCCGGGCATCGGCCGTCGACGATCGGCAACCCGCGGCGTCGCCGACCAGGAAGGCCTCGCGCGCCGTGCGTTCGGCGTCGACCTCGTGGCCCATGATGAACGCGACACGCGCGTGCAGGGCGAGGAGCCGAGCCCGGAAAGCGGTGGGCGGCGACTCCGGGACGAGGTGCAGGGCCTCCGACGTCAGCGCGAACGCCTCGGCATCGATTTCGTTGCCCAGCGCCGCGGTGACGAGGGCGAAGAGCAGGGTGGCGCGGCGGACCGGAGGAGCGTCCTCGGGCAGCTCGCTCAACGCCCGCCGAGCCAGGCGCAGACCCCTCAAGGTGTGCCCGGCAGCGTCGGCTGCTTCGACCGCGGCCAGCGTCAGGGTGGAAAGGTCCTCGGGCGATCCGGGCACGCTCGGCGCGAGTTCGAGCGCGGCCTCGTAGTGCTGCAGCGCCTCTTGCGGGGCGGCGACGGACATCGCCTCGTCACCGGCTTCGATGCTGGCGGCGAAGGCCGTCGACAGATCGTGTGACGCGCGGGCGTGCCGGGCGAGTTCGGCGGCGGGAGCGTCGTCCCGGGCAATCAAGGCTGCCGCATAGGCCGCGTGCAGACGGCCCCGCTCACCCGGCAGCAGGTCGTCGTAGACGGCTTCGGCGAGCAGCGCGTGCCGGAACACATAACCGCGGCCGCTGGAGGTGAGTTCGAGGACGTGGGCGTCAATGGCGTCGCGAAGCGCCTCGTCGAGGCGCCCGCCCGGTAGACCGGCCACCGCCTCGAGCATCTCGTGGCCGACACGTCGACCAGCGACCGCGGCCAGCCGCACGACCTGACGAGCGTCGTCGGACAGCCGGTCCAGCCGCACGAGGAGCAGGTCGGCGAGTTGCCAGGGGAGATGCTCCGCATCACTGCACTGCACCGCAGCGGCGACGAGTTCCTCGGCGAAGAACGCGTTGCCGTCGGCGCGCCTGACGATGCTGTCCAGGTCGTGCTCGTCCATGGGCACCGGGTACATCGCCCGCACCATGGTCCGCACGTCGCTGGCGCCGAGCGGGCCCAGGTGAACTCTGGTGACCGCAGGCAGCCGGGCCCATTCCGCGAGCGCCCGGCGCAGCGGGTGGCGCCGGTGCAGGTCGTCGCTGCGATAGCTCGCCACCACGACGACGCGTTCGCCGTCCAGCCGCGTGAAGAGGAACCCGAGCAGGTCGCGGGTGGCCTGATCGGCCCAGTGAATGTCTTCGACGAGCAGCACGACGGGCTGTTCGGCCGCGAGTTCGGCGAGCGCGCCCAGGACGGAGTCGAAGAGCTCGCCCCGTTCGACGCGATCGTCCGGCACCCTCGAGCGTCCGGCCCCGCCGGGCAACAGGCGGGCGAGCGCCGGGAACACCGAGGGCAGGTTCTCACCGAGGTCGGGGCGTTCGGCGGCGAGCCGGGTGAACGCTTCGGTGAACGGCAGGTAGGGCGGCGGAGTGTCGCCGAGGTCGACGCAGTGCCCGACCAGGCAGAGCACGCTGTCGGCCGCGACCTCGGTCATCAGCTCGCCGAGCAGCCGGGTCTTGCCGACGCCGGCGTCACCGCCGACGATCACCGCGCCCGAGGCGCCGTCGCGCGCCGCCTTCACGGCCGTGACGAGGTCAGTGAGCTCGGCCGAACGGCCGATGAGCGGAGTAGCGGGACGGGGCACGCTCATATCTTGGCCCGGACCGCTGACAAGCGTCGCGGATTTGGTCGCGGATTTCGCGCTCAGCGTGCGCTCCGGCGCAGCCGGATGGTCCGGCGGGGACGCCGTTCGGCTGAGGTGAGCAGTTGATCGCGGCGGTAGGCAAGTTCCGCGGCCAGGGCCTCGGGGCTGACCCGGTTGAACTCGGACATGCTGGGCTCCTCGTGTCGGTAGCTCGACAGTGCGCGTCTGAGGGATGGCCGGGCATCGGAAGAACGCCCTATATCGCACCGCGCGCAGCCCTTAGCCGCCCTGTGGACAATGGCTGCGTCGTCCACAGGCCCGGGTGGGCGGCGCGGGGACTCGTCGGCCGGGACCGCGATCCTGGCCGGGTGTTTCGAATCGTCGCCGCCAGCGGTCTGGCCACCGGGTTGGCCACGCTGGCCGTCGGGGCTGCCGGCCTGAGCATTGCCGCCTCGACGGCCGCGCCCCCGTTCCGCGCTGCCGGCGCAGCGCCCCTAGCAACCTCGACCGGCTACTCCGCGCCGGTGCCCGGTCCGGTGCGCGTCGTCCGGCCGTTCGACCCACCCCTGACCCCGTACGGGTCCGGACACCGAGGCGTGGATCTGAGTACCAGCCGGACCGGCCCGATTCTCACCGCGGGGGACGGAGTCGTGCGGTTCGCCGGGTCCGTGGCCGGCCGCGGGGTCGTCGTCGTCCAGCACCGCGACGGCATCGCCACCGAATACGAGCCGGTGCGCGCCGCCGTCCGCGCCGGGCAGCCGGTTCGGCGCGGGCAGCCGATTGGCCGGGTGGCCGGCCGACACCCGGGATGCGCGAGCTGGTGCCTGCACTGGGGTGCACGGCGGGGCGAGGCCTACCTCGACCCGCTGGCGCTGCTCAGGCCGCTCGGCCCGGTGCGGCTGCTGCCGTGGCGCCCGGACGGTTGACCGCGCTCAAGCCCTTGGGTGTGCCTGCTCGTACGTGCGGCGCAGGCGTTCCACCGAGACGTGCGTGTAGATCTGGGTCGTCGACAGGTTGGCGTGGCCGAGCACCTCCTGGACGCTGCGCAGGTCCGCGCCGCCGTCCAGCAGGTGGGTGGCGGCGGTGTGCCGCAATCCGTGCGGGCCGAGGTTCGGCGCGCCGGGCACCGCGGCGGCGCGGTCGTGGACGATTCTGCGCACCGTCCTCGGGTCGATCCGGGCGCCGCGGACGCCGAGGAGCAGGGCCGGTCCCGAGCCGGGCGCGGCGAGTGCGGGCCGGCCGGCTTCGAGCCAGTCCTGCAGCGCTCGGTCGGCGGCCAGCCCGTAGGGCACGGTGCGCTGCTTGTTCCCCTTGCCCAGCACCCGAAGTACCCGCCTGCGGCGATCCACGTCGTCGACGTCCAGCCCGACGAGCTCGGACACGCGCACGCCGGTCGCGTAGAGCAGTTCCACGATGAGCCGGTCCCGGAGCACGACCGTCCGCGGAGCCGCGGCGTCGTCGAGCGTCATCAACCGCTCGGCCTCGTCGACCCGCAGGATGGCGGGCAGCGTCTTCCTGGCCTTCGGGCTGGCCAGCAACTGCCCGGGATCGTCGGGTGTCAGCCCGCTGCGGTGCGCCCAGGCGCAGAAGGTGCGCAGCGCCGCCGCCCGCCTGGCCAGGGTCGCCCGCGACACGCCGCGCGCGACGAGAACCCCGAGCCATCCACGCAGCACGGCGAGGTCGACGTCGGCTGGGGTGCGTCCGCCCAGCCGGGCCACGTGGTCGAGAAACCCGACCAGGTCTCCGACGTAGGCGCGCGCGGTATGCGCCGAGCGGTTGCGTTCGAGCAGGAGATGCCGCTCGAATTCGTCGACCGCCCGGCTCAGCGTCGGTGGCAGGCCGGACCGCAGCTCGGCATGGTCGATCCGGCCCTCGCGTGCCGTCCGAGCGGTCATGCGTCGACGGTGGGCCGTCCGCGGTGCCCGGTCAAGCCGCCACGCACACGCCCGGGCCATCGCCGGGCACTCCTGTCCGACGGATCACCCGGTCGCCTGGGCGGTGGTGCGTGATCGTGGCCGGATGCGGTACCCCCCGGTTGTCTCCTCGACGAGCCCGCTGAGTTCGAGTACCGGCAGGGTTCGGATCACCTCGAACAGCGAGAGGCTGGTCGTGGCCGCGAGTTCTTCCGGCGCGATCGCGCGTCGCGCGGGAAACCCGTCGAACACTCGCCTCGCGGTGGCATCCAGCTCGTCCAGCTGGTCACGGAGATCCGGTTCCCGGGGGCGCACCGGTGAACCTGCGCCGGGAAGATCGCTGGCCCCCCCGATAACCATCAGCACGTCGTTGACTCCGGTCACCAGCTCGGCCCGGTTCTGATCAGCCGCCAGCAGCCGGTGACACCCGACGGACATGCTGGACGTCACCGGGCCAGGCACCGCCATCAACGGTCGCCCTAGCTCGGTGCAGTGCCACGCCGTGTTCGCCGCTCCGGAGCGCGCGGCCGCCTCTACCACCACGGTTCCGGTGGACAGCGCAGCGATCAACCGGTTGCGAGTCAGGAATCGTCGACGCTGCGGCGCCGCTCCCGGCGGGCTCTCCGACAGCAGGAGCCCGGACTCGGCCACCCGCTCGAACAGAGCCGCATTTCCCGAGGGATACGCGCGGTCGAGGCCGCCGGCGGAGACCAGGACGGTCTCGCCCTGCGCCGCGAGCGCGGCGCGGTGCGCGGACGCGTCGATGCCGTACGCCCCGCCGGACACCACGACGAACCCGCGTTCCGCCAGCCCGTAGGCCAGCTCCGCGGCTACCTCCTCGCCGTACGCCGTGGCCGCCCGGGCGCCGACGATGCCGACCGAGCGCACTCCAACCGGCGCCAGATCGAGCGGCCCGCGCGCCCACAGGGCGAGCGGTGGAATCAACTCGCCTCGCTCGGGCGCCGGGTCGTGCCCGCGCTTCAGCGCAGCGCGGCGCCGGTTCTCGTACTGAGCTGCCCGTCGCGCCCCGGCGGCCTCGAGCGCAGACATCGCAAAGTGCGGCCACTCGTCCGATTCCGGCACGATCAAGCGAACGCCGCGCCGGTGCGCCGCCTCGAGATCAGCCTGCGGGTCGGCGCCCCGGGCCCGGCTCGCCGTCGCCGCGAGCACGTCGGCCCGCGCGCGGCCGCTTCTGATGGCATTGACAGTTTCGACCGGCCCGTCCTGTCGAACGGCGATCCACACCGGCACGCAGTCCGGCTCGGACACCCGGTTGAGGAACGCTCGGGCCACGAGAACGTCGTCGCTCACGCTGCCCATGAGTCGGCCCGCCCGGTCCGGTAATACAGGGCCTCGGCGACGTCGGCGGTCCCCGGTGCGTCCCGTCCGGCGAGATCGGCAATCGTCCAGGCGATCCGAAGGACGCGATCGAACCCGCGGGCGCTGAGCGCACCGCGCTCGAGAAATGTCTCGGCCGGGCGCAGGACGCCGTGGGGCAACAGGAAGGGTCCCGACCGCAGGGTCGAGCCCGGGATGGATCCGTTCACGTCCCATGGCAGCTCTCGCCAGCGGTGCCGCGCAGCGGACCGGGCGACCGCGACGCGTTGCGCTACATCGTGACTGGTTTCCCGGCCGGCCGATCGATCGAACAGCGCGGCGTGCGGGACAGGATCGACCTGAACCCGCAGGTCGATCCTGTCCATGAGTGGACCCGACAGTCGCTGCTGATGTCGCCGCCGAGTCATGGGTGGGCACTCGCACTGGGTGGCTCGCTTGCCGCACGGACAGGGGTTCGCCGCCAGTACCAGTTGGAACCGGGCCGGGAAGCGCACCGCTCCCCCGCTGCGGTGCAACACGACATGCCCCGTCTCGAGCGGCTGCCGCAAGGCGTCCAGGGCCCGCGGCGAGAATTCGGGCGCCTCGTCCAGGAACAACACGCCGCAGTGGGCGAGGCTGATGGCCCCGGGCCGGGCAAGGTGCGAGCCCCCACCGACCAGAGCGGCGACCGAGGCAGTGTGGTGCGGAGCCTGCAGCGGCGCGCGCCGGACCAGCCGAGCCCGCTCGCCGAGCAGCCCGGCGATCGAATGGATTGCTGTCACCTCGAGCGAGCCCACGTCGTCGAGCCGTGGCAGCAGGCCCGGCATCCGCTCGGCGAGCATCGTCTTCCCGGCCCCCGGCGTGCCCACCATGTACAGGTGGTGCGCGCCCGCGGCGGCGATCTCGAGCGCGCGCTTGGCTGCGGCCTGGCCCGCGACGTCGGCAAGATCGGGTGGGTCGGTCTCGGGCGGCGCCTGCCCGTCGCCCCTCGCTGGCGGCAGCGACGGACCGCGCCCGGTCAGCCAGTCGACAACCTCGCCGAGCCGTTCTGCGAACCGCACCTCGATGCCCGATACCAGCGCGGCCTCAGCGCCGTTACCGGCGGCCACGACGACGCACTCGGCGCCCAAGCTGCGCGCGGCCAGCACGCTCGGCAGGATCCCGCGCACCGGGCGCAGCCGTCCGTCCAGTCCGAGCTCCGATATCCACACCACTCGCCGCACCGAGTCAGGCGGAACCTGTCGCGAAGCCGCGAGCACGGCCAACCCGACCGCTAGGTCGAACCGGGAACCGACCTTGCGGACGTCGGCGGGAAAGAGGGCGACTGTCACCCTGGTCTTGGGCCACTGGGCTCCGGAGTTGACGACCGCCGAGCGAAGCCGGTCTCGTGACTCCACGACCGAGGTGTCGGCCAGGCCGGTGAAGGACAGGCCAGGCAATCCCGTCGAGATGTCGCACTCGATCTCGACCAGTCGTCCGTCCAGACCGGTCAGGGCGATCGCCCTTGTCCGTCCGAGCGCCATCAGAATGCGCCAGTCAGGTGTTGCACGTCCGGAGTGCCCGAGCCTCGGCGCAGAACGCAGATCACGTCGAAGCGGACCGACGTCCAGTACGTGCCGCCTCCGGTATCGCGATCGGAAGCCATCCACTGCAGCGCCAGCCGCCGGATCCGGGCCGCCTTCGCCCAGTCGACCGCCTCAGCCGGCTCTCCGAACGTCAGCGACGAGCGCGTCTTCACCTCGACGAAGACCAGCTCAGACCCGTCACGGGCAATGATGTCCAGCTCGCCCGCGCGGCACCGCCAGTTGCGCGCGATGACACGCAACCCGGCCGACTCGAGGTGCTCCGCGGCAACCTGCTCACCGAAGCGGCCGACGGCATCCTTTGCGCGCATTCCGCAACGGTGCCCGTCGACCCGGAGTTCTGGTTTCGGTTTCCGGCGATCTGTGGACGCGACCGTCAGCGACGGCGTGACAAACCCATCGGCGGCCATGGCATCACTCGGCCGCGCCCCAGTCGCCCCTACTCCGCCTCGCCCCAGTCGCGGGTCGGTCCGGTCTGCCCCGCGGGTCGGCGCCTCGGCGGCAGGCTGTCGCGCAGCCGGGCGGCGTCGCCCGGATCGATGCTCAGCAGCGCCGCCAGCAACTGCTCGCCCTCGGCGCTGATCGGACCCGGCACGGGGCTGGGCGCCGGGCTGGAATCGTCCGTCGGCACCCGCGGAGCATATCGACGAGCGGCCGGGCGAGAACCCGTCAGACGGGTGGACGCCGGACTCGCAGCCACTAGCATCGCGCCATGTCAGAAACCGGGACAGTTCTCGAGCACCTGCTGATCGGCCGGGAGGCGCTGGTCGTCGAGATCCAGCGCCTCACGACCGCCATCGAGGAACTCGATGCCGTCATTGTGCGGGTGGGCGGATCGAGCGCCGACAGCCCGACTGGCGAACCCGCCACCCGACAAGCCGTCAGCGCGACCGGCGCCTCCCGTAAGACCCGCCCGAGCACCCGAGCCGCGGCCCCGCCGCGTTCGCGCCGGTCGGGATCGGCGGGCGCATCCCGCAAATCGCCGGAGGGGACCAAGTCGATCCGGGTGCACGTGCTCGAGATGCTGGGCGAAGAGCAACGTGACTACGGACTTGCCGAGATCATCGACCGGATCCACGCCGCCGGCATCAAGGCCCATGACGACGCCGTCCGTTCCATCACCATCAAGCTGATGAAGAACGGAACTGTCGAACGCGTCGGCCGTGGCCAGTACCGCCTCGCCCGGCGCGCGGCGCCCGAGCAGTCGACCGACCCGGCGTCGACCGAACAACCGGTGCCGGACTCCTACCCGCCGGCGCTCAATCTCGGCCAGCCCTGGTAACAGTTGACAGGTCGCCCTGCTGTCACCCGGCGGTGGGGAACAGTTCGGCAATGCACGACCGGGCCGGCTCGAGCGACAGTGCGGCGTCGAGTACCCGATCAACGTGGCGAGCCGCCTCGCGCGACAGTCCATACCGGCCACCGGTCGGTGCGCCCTCGATCGTGGCACCCCGGGCCCGGCTGTCCACGCTCGTGATCCACGCCCACAGGTCGATCTTCGTCCCTTGCAGGACGGTCCCGGTGAGGACCGAGAACTGGCGGCGGCACGCTCCGCACTTCCATACCCGGCGCTGACTGCGGGCGCCGGACCGGGTGCGGCGAGAACTGCCATGGGCGGGTGACAGGTAGTAGCACCGGGCCGGCGTGCCGCAATGCGGACACCTGTCGGGTGCACCGTTCCACCGCAACCGTTCCAGGAGCAGATAGGCGTCGGCGGTGTCCACGGGCGAACCCGTCACAGGCGTCAGTTGTTGAAGCCGCCCTTCTCGGGCAGCGCGAGGTCGGGCTTGTCGAGTTCTTCGATGTTGACGTCCTTGAACGTGACGACCCTGACGTTCTTGACGAAGCGCGCCGGGCGGTACATGTCCCAAACCCAGGCGTCGCGCATGGTGAGCTCGAAGTAGACCTCTCCGTCGGTATTCAACGGCCGGAGGTCCACCTCGTTGGCCAGGTAGAAGCGACGCTCGGTCTCGACGACGTAGCTGAACTGAGCGGCGATGTCCTTGTACTCGCGATAGAGCTGCAGCTCCATCTCGGTCTCGTAGTTCTCCAGGTCCTCAGTACTCATCGTCGGTCCCCTCCACGTCTCGTCGGATCTCCACAGCCGCGTCGGGCTCCAGGAACTCCACTGAGGCATTCTCCCGCACATCTGCGGTCCCCCGCATGACCCGGCGGACGTTGACGTAACGCCGGCGGTGTTGCGGGCAGGGGCCCCACTCCACCAGCGCCTGCGAATGCGCCGGAGTGATATAGCCCTTGTGCTGGGCGAACTCGTACTGGGGCCAGTCGCCGTGCATCTCGGTCATAATCGCGTCCCGCGTCACCTTGGCCAGAATGGACGCGGCCGCGATGCAGGCGATGGTCGCATCGCCCTTCCAGACCGCAGTCGACGGCATACCGAGCCCGCTGACCGGAAACCCGTCGGTGAGCGCGTACTGGGCGCCCGGCGCCAGGGTGCACAACGCACGGCGCATGCCGGTCAGGTTGGCGACGTGCAGGCCGTAAGCGTCGATCTCGGCGGCGGGGATGATCACGATCGAGTAGGCCAGGGCCCGCCGCACCACCTCGTGGTAGAGCCGCTCGCGAGTGGCCGGGGTCAGCAGCTTGGAGTCGTCGAGGCCATCGATCCGGCCCCGGCGGCCGAGCGGCAGGATGCAGGCCGCGACGACCAGCGGTCCGGCGCATGCCCCGCGCCCGGCCTCGTCCGCACCAGCGACGCGCTCGAAACCGGCCCGGGCCAGCGCTGACTCGTAGCCGCCGAGCGGGCCGTCGCGGCGCACCAGAAGGCGCGGCGGGCGGAACTGCAGCCCACTGCTCAGCACCGATGTCGACATGGCTTCGACGACGCTACTCGGCCGTCAGCGACGCCGTCGGCGGCGGCGCACGATGAAGATCGGCAGGACGGTTGCCATCGAGACCGCGCTGGGCACGGCGGGGGCGGCCGACAGCGCAGCACCCTTGAACGTGGACGGGGTGCCCAGCGTCCGCCACCGCGACGGGGGCCATGCGATCACGAACGCCTTACCGATGACGTCCTTGACCGGCACCGTGCTCGACGTGGGGTCGCAGGTGAGGTCGGCAGCCGTGCCCTCTTGGCCCGAGCTGCAGTGATAACGGGAATCGGCCGAGTCGTTGCGGTGATCGCCCATCACCCAGAGTCGGCCCTTCGGCACCGTCACCGGGCCGAAGGCGGTCAGGTTGGACTGTTGGCCGGGGTCGACGAACACATAGGGCTCGTTCAGGGTGCGGAACGTCCCGTCCGGGCCGTTGTTGCTCACCATCACGTGGCCCTGGTTGTCCCCCTTGACCGTCTGCCCGCCGATGGCGATGACGCGCTTGACCAGCACCTGGCCGTCGGGCGGGATGAAGCCGATCAGCTGTCCGAAGCCGCGCACGGTACGCAGGATCGGATTGCTCGGCGGCCGGACGGGGGGCTCGGCGTCCCATCCCGGCGGGGCGTGGAACACGACGATGTCGCCGGGGTGCGGGTCGCGCAGGTCGTAGATCGGCTTGTTGACCAGGATCCGGTCGCCGTGGCAGCCGGTGCAACCGTGCAGCGTCTTCTCCATCGATTCCGACGGGATGTAGAAGGGCTGCACGACGAACGTCTTGACGACGATCGCGATGACGATGGCCAGCAGGACGAGGGCCGGCAATTCCCACCACGGGGCCTTGCGCCGCGGCTTCCCACCTTTCGCC
>JAVHVH010000279.1:0-10754 GCA_032160665.1 Pseudonocardiales bacterium | reverse complement strand
AGCCCTCGCCCAGCACCACCGCCCGGGCCCGGTCGAGCACCCCAGCCCGCAGCGCCTGCGCCACCCGCGGCACCGCGGCCACCGTGTCGGCGTACTCGAGTTCACGGCGCGCCGCCCGGCGGGTCAGGCGCAGTTCGGCGCGGACCTCATCGACCGCGGACTCGAAGATCTGATCCGGCGTCCACACCGGACCGCCCGCCACGGTGATCATCGGGTCCCGGGTCGCGATCTGCGCCATCACCGCCCACACCTGCCCCTGCTGATAGGACAACTGGCGCCACTGCGCGGCCAGCACCTCCAGCAACTGCTCATCACTCACCGCGGCCGGCTCCAACCCCGCGAGCGCGGCACCCAACTGCGGGCCGGGCGGCAGCGCCGCCCACCCGTCCGGACCCGCGTTCCCGTCCTGCATGACCACCATAATAAAGACCGGGTCTGACAATTCCGCCCGTTATCCACACGCGAGGTTTGAAACCCAAAGAATTGGAGTCATCTGTCCCCAGCCAAAGCACCCCAAGCGAACCGCACGACGAAAGCGGAAACCCGCGGTAAGCCCAACTCCTCGTCGCTGCGCATTGGGCGTTTACGAGCTCGAACCGAAACCTCAACCCGCCGCCGAGAGCCGGCGACTGACCCCGCGCGCCGCCGTGAGTACAGCGGGTACGTAATGACGCAGTCGCCCAGTCGGCACGACAACCGACAGCGCCGCCGCGATCGCACCGGTTCGGTCGCGCACCGGCGCGGCGATCGATGCCGAGACTTCCTCGATCTGCCGGTCGCTGATCGCGTAGCCCTGCCGCCGCGTGTCCGCGAGGATCCGCCGCAGCCGACCCGGGTCAGTGACGGTGTGGGCGGTGTAGCGCTTGAGCGGCGCGGCCAGGACGGCGTCGATGTCGGCGGCCGTCGCATGAGCCAGCAGCACCAGCCCGACGGCCGTGGCGTGCAACGGCAGCCGGGTCCCTGGACGAGTCACGACGCTGACCGCGCCGCGACCGGTGATCCGCTCGACGTAGACCACCTCGTGCCCGTCGAGCACGGCGAGCTGCACATTCTGGTGGGTGGCCTCGTAGAGGTCCTCGAGCACGGGAAGCGCAGCCTCGCGCAGGTCCACACTGCGCGGTGCCAGCGCGCCGAGCTCCCACAGCTTGAGGCCGATGCGGTAGCGGCCATCCTCGCCCCGTTCCAGCGCTCCCCAGCGGGTGAGCTCGGCGACTTGCCGGTGCGCGGTCGTCAGCCTGAGCTCCGCGAGCCGGCTGATCTCCGACAGTGTGAGAGCAGGACGGTGCGGACCGAACGCGTCGAGCACCGCAAGGACGCGCTGCGTCACGGTGCGCGCGGCCACCGCCATGCCGAACCCGCCTTCCGTCCGACGGAAGTCTAGGCCCGCGGCGAGGCAACTATTGGGCACGATTCGGCTGTGCGCACCCAAGTCGGCATCGTCGGCGCCGGACCCGCCGGTCTGCTGGTTTCCCACCTGCTGCACCTGCAGGGCATTGAGTCGGTTGTCCTCGAGGCGCGCGATCGAAGCTTCGTAGAACGACGGGTGCGCGCGGGCGTCCTCGAGCACGGCACGGTCGAGACGCTGCGCGAGGCGGCTGTCGGCAAGCGAATGGATGCCGAGGGGCTCGCCCACGACGGCACGATCCTTCGGTTCGGGTTACGCAGCCACCGCGTCGACTTCCGCGAACTCACCGGCCGGCACATCGTCGTCTACGGCCAACAGGAGGTGGTGAAGGATCTCATCGCTGCTCGCCTCGAGGTCGGCGGCCAGTTGTTGTTCGAGGTCGCGGAGGTGACGCTGCGCGACCTCGACTCGTCCCGGCCACGGATCGACTTCGTCCACGAGGGTGCCGCCCACTCACTCGTTTGCGACTTCGTCATCGGGGCTGACGGCTCCCATGGCGTGAGCCGGAGCTACCTCGCCGACGCGACGACGTACGAGCGTGCGTATCCATTCGCGTGGCTCGGCATTCTCGCCGAGGCGCCGCCGTCCTCGCACGAACTGATCTACGCGCGGCACACCACCGGCTTTGCGCTGCACAGCATGCGCTCGCCCGCGATCACGCGCATGTACCTGCAGGTGCGTCCGGACGAGGACATCACAGAGTGGCCGGACGATCGCATCTGGGCCGAGCTGCACACGCGACTCTCCGACGACGCCGGCTTCGCGCTCACCGAAGGTCCGTTGCTGGACAAGGGTGTCACCGCGATGCGCAGCTCTGTATGCGGCAGCATGCAGAGTGGCCGACTCTTCATCGCCGGCGACGCCGCGCATATCGTGCCGCCCACCGGCGCCAAGGGGATGAACCTAGCCGTGGCCGACGTCCGACTGCTGTCGCGCGCACTCGGCGCGTTCTACACCGACCACCGCACGGATCTGCTCGATGCGTACACCGAGGCCGCACTGCGACGGGTCTGGCGCGCCACGCACTTCTCGTGGTGGATGACCGCAATGTTGCACGTGTCCCCGGACGACGATGCCTTCGGAGACCAGCTTGCGCTCGCCCAGCTCCAGTACGTCACGAACTCGCGGGCGATGGCGACATCGCTGGCCGAGAACTACACCGGACTGCCCTACGCCGAAGGCTGGTCATACCGATGACGCAACTGGTTCTGCCGCGGGGCTATCGCCCGGACCCCGACGGCACCCACCCGCCGCTCGACTTTGCCGGCTATCGGAGCACCGCACTGCGGCACCCGACCAAGCCCCTGATCCTGCTGCCGCACCGGCTGACCGAGATCACCGGCCCGGTGTTCGGCGCCGAACGGGTGCAGGCGGGCGAGGACGACCTGACCAACTACGCCGGGGGAGAGGCGGTCGGTCAGCGCATCATCGTGCACGGCCGCCTGCTCGACTCCGACGGACGGGCCGTCCCCAACGCCTTGATCGAGATCTGGCAGGCCAACGGCGGTGGTCGCTATCGGCATGTGAACGACCAGTGGCCCACGCCGCTCGATCCGCACTTCGCGGGCGGCGGACGCGTCGTCACGAACGCCGACGGCGACTACCACTTCACCACGATCAAGCCCGGGGCATACCCCTGGAAGAACCATCCCAACGCCTGGCGTCCGTCGCACATCCACTTCTCGGTCTTCGGCCACGCGTTCACCCAGCGGCTCGTGACCCAGATGTACTTCCCCGACGACCCCCTGTTCTTCCAGGATCCGATCTTCAACTCGGTCCCGGACGAGCGGGCGCGCGCCCGGATGATCTGCTCCTATGACCACTCGCGCACGGCTGACCATTGGGCTCTCGGCTTCAAGTTCGACATCGTGCTGCGCGGACGCGAGCAGACGCCGTTCGAGAGCGAACCGGACGATGACTGAACTCGGTTGCACGCCCGCCCAAACCGTCGGCCCGTACTTAGCGCTCGTGCTGCCGTGGGCGGACGGGGGCGACGTCGTGCAAACAGGCGCGACCGGCACGGTCACGATCACCGGCCGGCTGTTCGACGGTGCCGGCGAGCCGATCCCGGACGGGCTCGTGGAGACCTGGCAGGCCGACCCGGACGGACGATTCGACCACCCGGACGACCCGCGTGGTCCACAGCGCCACGCAGGTTTTCGCGGCTTCGGCCGATGCCCCACCGACGCCGCCGGACGCTTCACGATCCACACGCTCAAGCCGGGACCGCTCCCGGACGGTGACGGTGGGATGGAGGCGCCCCACCTCGACGTCTCGGTCTTCGCCCGGGGCCTGCTCAACCGCGTCGTCACGCGCATCTACTTCCCGGACGAAACGGCCGCGAACGCCGCCGACCCGGTGCTCGGCGCGCTCCCGGATCAGGACGCTCAGGCACTGGTCGCCGTGCCGCAAGCGGACGGCACGCTGCGCTTCGACATCCACCTGCAGGGTCCGCACGAGACGCCGTTCTTCCGGCTCTGAGCCGCCCCACGACGGCGGCGGGCGATTCCGCCCGACGGACCTCCACCAACCGGCAATCTAAGAAAACTCTTACTTGACCGCACACAATCGCACTCCTAGCGTGTGGTTCGCCTCACACAATCCAACGGATTTCAACAGGTCCTTCGGTAATGGCCCGCGAGGCGATGTCACTGCCCCATCCCCGTCGAAGGGTGTCGTCATGCTCGTTGCCGCCTCGCGGCCAGGCCGGCGGATCCGCCGCCTGGTCGCCCTCACCGTCGTCCCGGCCGTAGTGGCATCGCTCGCCGTGGCCACGGTGTTCACCGCGTCGTCGGCCTCGGCCGGAGTCGGCGCCACCACGACGCCGCCAATGGGCTGGAACGACTGGAACGCCTTCGGCTGCAGCGTGAGCGCCGACCTGATCGAGAAGACAGCGCAGGCAATGGTCGACAACGGGATGGCCGCCGCCGGCTACAAGTACGTCAACATCGACGACTGCTGGATGGACGGCAACCAGTACCCGTTAGGTCGCAACGGCACCACCACCGACCCGCGCCGCGCCACCGCCGGGCGGGTCAACGGGCACCTCGTCGCCGATCCGAGGAACTTCCCGGACGGCATCAAGGCGGTAGCCGACTACGTCCATGGCCTCGGGCTCAAGCTCGGGATCTACGAGAGCGCCGGCGCGACCACGTGCCAGGGGCTGGCCGGCAGTTACGGACACGAGCTCACCGACGCTGAGGACTTCGCCTCGTGGGGCGTCGACTACGTCAAGTACGACAACTGCGGCACGGTCGCGGGTACCGCCGACAACCAGACCGAGTACATCGCGCGCTACCAGGCGATGGGCGATGCCCTGAAGCAGGCGAGCGCGGACAGCGGCCACACCATCGTCTACAGCGTCTGCGAGTGGGGCAACTACGCGCCGTGGTCGTGGGCCGCGGACCAGGCCGAAGCCGACCTCTGGCGGACGACGGGTGACATCTCTGACAGCTGGGCGAGCACGGTGTCGCTGTTCAAGCAGAACATCGTCCTGTCGTCCTACTCGCATCCGGGTGCAGCCAACGATCCCGACATGCTCGAGGTCGGCAACGGCGGCCAGACCGACACCGAGTACCGCTCGCAGCTCAGCCTCTGGTCGATGATGGCCGCCCCGTTGATCGCCGGGACGCCGCTGGCGCAAGCGGGCGGTAAGAACGCGGCCAGTGCGGCGACCCTGGCGATCTACGAGAACCGCGACGTGATCGCGGTCGATCAGGACACGCTGGGCCAGGCGGCCACGATCTACGAACACACCGGCAAGCAGTGGACGCTCGTCCGTCCCCTCGCGAACGGCGACGAGGCCGTGCTGTTCTTCAACGAGTCCGGCGCGCCGACCACCCAGTCAGCGTCCCTGTCCGCGGTGCTCGGCGGCGCGAAGTCCGCCTACCAGGTCCAGGACCTCTGGACGCATGACGTCTCGACCGTGGCTGACAGCCTGCACGCCGGGGTCGACGCGCACGGCGTTCGGATGTTCCGCGTCTCGGCGGGCGCAACGTCCGCAAGTGCTCCCGCGCACGTCACGCTGGCCGCCACCGCGACGAACACCTACGTCGAGGCCGGCGCGTCGACGACGCTGTCCGAGTCGCTGCTCAACGACGGACGCGACGCGATCAACCACGTCGCCGTCGACCTCTCGTCGGTTCCGGCGGGCTGGACGGTGGCCCCCGTCACGGCGGCCGGTCGGTCCGTCTCGGGTCAGTCGGCGACGACAGCGAGGTGGACCGTGCGCGTGCCGGCAAGTGCTGCGGCCGGCGAATACTCGATCGGAGCCAAGGCCGGGTATCAGACTACGGGCGGCAGCCAGCTGACGACCGCGTCGACGATGACGATCGTCGTCCCGCCGGCCCCGCCGACAACCACCACGTACCTCAGCGACATGACGTGGGTCTCCGTTTCGGGCACGGTTCACAAGGACGTCCAGGTGAGCCGGTCCGGGACGACGACCCCGCTGAAGATCGCCGGGGTGGCTTACGCGAAGGGGCTGGGCGCGTCGTCGGGTTCGGACGTCCAGTACTACCTGGGCGGTCATTGCTCCACCTTCACCGTGGTGGCCGGCGTGGACGACAGCGCGACGTCGTCCGGCGGTGGTACCCCGACCGCGCACGTCCAGGTCGTCGTCGACGGTGCCACGGCCTACCAAGGCACGCTGACGAAGGGCACGGCCGTTCCCCTGACCGAGGACGTCACCGGCGCGGCGCTGCTCGAGCTCTCCGTCGATCCGAGCAGCGGCTTCGGCACCACGCCGTTCGACTGGGCCAATGCGCAGGTGCAGTGCAGCTAGGTCTGGAGCTGGATGACGACGGCTTTCGGCTCGGTGAAGAACTCGCGGCTGAAGGTGCCGCCTTCGCGGCCGAGGCCCGAGTCACCGACGCCGCCGAACGGCGCCCGCAGGTCGCGGATGAAGAAGCAGTTGACCCAGACGCTGCCGGCCCGGAGCGCGGCGGACACCCGGTGCGCGCGCGAGAGGTTCTCGGTGAACACCATCGCGTTGAGGCCGTAGCGGGTGTCGTTGGCCATGGTCACCGCTTCGTCCTCGTCATCGAACGGATGCACGGTCACGACCGGTCCGAAGATCTCTTCACACACCACGCGCGAGTCCAGCGGTGCGTCCAGGACGACGGTCGGCCGCACGATCCAGCCGTCACCGAGCCCGCCGGTAACCGCTCGGCCCGAGCCGGCCCGTACGTCCTCGACGAAACCCCGGACCTTCTTGTAGTGGCCCTCTGAAGCCAGTGGACCAAGCTGCGTCGCGGGGTCCTTCGGGTCGCCGACGACCATCGCCTCGGCCGCAGTGACGAAGCGGCGGACGAACTCGTGGTAAGCCCCGCGCTGGACGTAGAGCCGGGAGCCGGCAAGGCACACCTGTCCGGCGTTGGTGAAGATCGCCTTGATCGACCAGTCGACGGCGTTGTCGAGGTCGGCGTCGTCGAAGACGAGGTTGGCCCCCTTGCCGCCGAGTTCGAGGCTGACCGGGGTGAGGTTCGCGCCGGCGGCCCGGGCGATGACCCGGCCGGTGGCGGACTCACCGGTGAAGGTGATGCGGTCGACGTCGGGGTGCTCGGTCAGCGCTGCGCCGGCGGAATCCGGTCCGTAGCCGTGGACCACGTTCAAGACGCCGGGCGGGAACCCCGCTTCGAGGGCGAGCCGGGCCAGGATCGTCGCTGAGGCCGGGGTGTCCTCGGCCGGCTTGAGGACAACCGTGTTGCCCCACGCGAGCGCGGGCGCCACCTTCCACGACTCCAGCATCATCGGGAAGTTCCACGGCGCGATCGCGGCCACGACTCCGGCCGGCGGGAACAGCGTGTAGGCATGGTGGCCGCTGTCCATGGGCAGCAGGTCGCCGGCCGAGAGCCGAGCGTGGTCGGCGAAGAACCGGAAGTTCTGCACAGTGCGAGGTACGTCCTTCGTGCGGGCGTCGGTGATCGGCTTACCCATGTCGAGGGTGTCCGCCATCGCAAGCGCGTCGGCGTGCTCGCCGATGAGGTCGGCGAGCTTGTGCAGGCGCGCGCCGCGCTCGCCGAAGCCCATCCGCGGCCACGGCCCGTCGTCGAAGGCGCGTCGTGCCGCGGCAACCGCACGGTTGACCTCGGCGGCGCCACCGAGGGCGACGTCGGCGTGGGCCTGCTGGGTCCACGGGTCGACGGTGGCGAAGCGGGCGCCGGACGCGGACTCCTCCTCGCGGCCGTCGATCACGTGCGGGATGAACTCCATCACGACTCCTGAACGCTCAGTCGTCCCACGACGGGATCTCATCGGCGGGCGGCACGTTCACCTCGGTGACCCGGTTGCGGTAGCTGACCAGCGCGGTGCGTCCGCCCCTGCGAATGCGGACGATCACCTCTTCGGTGTTGACCGGTTCGCCCGGGTCGTAGCCGTGGGCCCAGGTGGCGAACGCGCGGATCGGGCCGGAGTGGGTGGCGGCGATGATGCGCGATCCGGGGGATTCCTCGATCAACCGGTTGAAGCCCTTCCAGAATCGACGGACGCAGGCCTGCGGCGATTCGAAGTACATCAGCGGGATCGTCAGCCACTGCTGGATCGGGTCGGCGCCGCCGAGTTGCGTTCGGTAGAAGCGGTCGATCTCCACCAACCAGCGGGGTCGGTCGCCGACGGCCATCCGCTCGAGCTTCTCCATCAGCGCCTGGTATTGGCGGAATGCGGAGGTGATGTCGCGGGCGCCGTCGGGCGTCCACACCTGGAAGTTCCGCAGTTCCGGCATGATCTCCGGAGCGCTGATCTCGCTCTCGCGACCGAACTGCTCCAGGCCGTCGAGCAGGCCGCGGTGGATGTGCTCGGCGGTCTGCCGCGCCCGGTTGGTGTCCGCGCAGACGATGCGCATCTTCGGCCACTCGCGCAGCGTCTTCGACAGGGCGTGCCCACGCTGATGCGCCTGCCAACCGCCCATCGGGGTCAGCCCGGCGTCGGTGGAGTAGCCCTGGGTGATGCCGTGCCGGATGATCCGGATCTCGGTGAGGTACGCGTCGCGCTCGCGTACCTCCGGCGGCGGGACGATCTCGTGGCTGCGGGTGACGTCGGCGTACTGCTTGGTGAACCGCTCCCCGTCCACCTCCAGCGCAGCCGACCGCCCGGGCGAGGGCGTCCCGGTCTGCCGGGCGCGGAATCGCCTGAGATAGAGCGGCGTCCCGTCATCAGGAGCCGCATCGGCCGCCTCGACCGGCTGGCGGTTGGTGTAGCGGGCGAGGTAGAGCGGCGCGTCCGTTCGGTCCGTGCGGCGGAATCCAGGCTTGCTGGTTGGAGCCTCGGTGGCGGGCGGCGCGTCGCTCATCACGAGTGCACCGTGAAGAAGCGCTCGTTGACCTCGCCTGCGTAGTAGAACATCGCCCGGCCCATCTCTTCCTCGGTCCACGTGATGGGCTCGAAGTCCGGGTCCACCCAGTAGCCGCCGGTGAACATCTCGTTGCGGTTGCCCACCGGGTCGAAGAAGTACGTCGTGTAGCCGCGGGTCGCGCCGTGCCGCGTCGGAGCGATGTCGATCGTGACGCCGTTGAAGGCGAGCAGGTCCGCGGCCTCGCGGATCGCGTTCCAGTCGTCGAGCCAGAACGCGAAGTGGTGCAGCGCCCCGTTGGGTCCGGTGACGATCGCGAGGTCGTGCGGCGTGTGCGAGCGCTCCATCCACGTGGCGAGCTGGTGACCGTCATTGGCGATGATCTGCTCGGTGAGGCGGAAGTCGAGCACCTGGGTGAAGAACGAGGTGGCCGCCTCGACGTCCTCGGCCATGATGAAGATGTGGTCCAGCCGCGGCGGCGCGATGCCCACGAGGTTCCCGGGGCGTGGCGGCGGGTTGAACAGCGGCAGCATGTTCCCGACCTTGTCCATGCCGAATCCCAGCTCGACGGTGTGACCCGAGGGCGCCTCGAACCGGATCGCGTCGCCCCAACCCGGGCCGAGTTCACCGGGCCCGTAGCGCTTGACGAGCACCCCGGCCGCCTCCACGCGCTCGGCGTAGTGGTCGAGGTCCTCGAGCTCGGCGACCTTGAACGACATGTGGTCCAGACCGTACGTCGGCGCCTGCCGCAGCACGACCGAGTGGTGCTCGTGCTCGTCCCAGCACTTGAGGAAGACCCGGCCGTCCTCGTGCGCCGTCTCGATCAGACCGAGCACCTCGGTGTAATACGCGGTGCACAGCTCGAGATCGGGGACGCGGATCTGCACGTGCTGAAGGCGCAGGATTCGATCAGACATAGGCACCCTCAGGTGTGGAAGCGCAGGAAGCGCTGGGCGACGACGTTCTCGTAGTAGAAGAGGCCACGGCCGAACTGGTCCTCGGTCCAGGTGATGCTGGGGAAGTCCGGGTCGGGGCGGTAGCCGCCGGTGAACACCTCGTTGCGGATGCCGAGCGGGTCGAAGAAGTAGATGGTGTTGCCGCGGGTGACGCCGTGCCGCGTCGGACCCTGGTCGATCTGCACACCGTTGTAGGCCAGGATGTCCGCGGCCTTGCGGACGTGGTCCCAGTCGTCGAGCCAGAACGCGAAGTGGTGCAGAGCACCGTTGGGCCCGTTGACGATCGCGACGTCGTGCGGTGAATGCGAGCGCTCCATCCAGACGCCGAGCTGGTGACCGTTGGCGTCGAGGACCTGCTCGGTCATCCGGAACCCCAGCACGTCCTTGAAGAAGGAGTGCGCCTCGCCGACCTCCTCGGCGTTGATGAGCAGGTGATCCAGGCGGGGCGGCGCGATGCCGGGCCGGTTCGGCGGGGGGATCGGCGACGGGTTGCGCTTGCCCAGGACGTTGCCGGTCTTCTCCAGATCCCAGACCAGCTCCATCGTCTGGCCGGACGGGATCTCGAAGCGGATCGACTCGCCCTGCCCGACCGCCTCGCCCTTCGACACGCGCTGCACCTGGCAGCCGAAAGCCTCGAGACGCTTCTCCAGGTCGTGGAGGTCGTTCTCGGCCTCGACCCGGAAGGAGAAGAGATCCAGACCGATGCGGGAGTCCGAGCGCAGCCGGACCGAGTGGTGGTCCTCTTCGTCCCAGCACTTGAGGTAGACCGCGTCCTCGTCCCGGTGTGACACCGACAAGCCCAGGACCTCGGTGTAGTAGGCGGTCGAGAGCTCCAAATCGGGAGTCCGGACGTCCACGTGGGCCAGTCTGAGCACTCCCACGGCGCGCCTCCTGAGGGCGGACGGCTTGGTTGACGCCTCGACCGTATGCCGGATAGCGTTCCGTGGGAAGGACAGCCGTTCCAGATAGGGGAACACGGCGGATGCCAACTCCCGAACAGATGCGCGCGGCGGTCGCCGCCTACGTCCACGAGATCCACCGGGCGTATGTGGACCAGGCGATGACGTTCGCTCCCGCGGTGCGCGGCCGGATGGCGCTGATGAGC
>JAVHVH010000255.1:0-9438 GCA_032160665.1 Pseudonocardiales bacterium | reverse complement strand
GGCGTATCTGGTGGAGCAGGCCAACAAGGGCAAGTGGACGAAGCTGGGCGAGTGGCACGAGGGTGTCATCGACGGTGCCGGGCTGGGCAAGAACGACCCACGTCTGGTGTTTCGCCGCACGATGTTCGCGATGGCCCGAAAGCAAGCCGGCGTAGTGCAGCGCCGTCGTGATACCCGCGAACACGTCGCCCTCTATCTGAAGGCGTTCAATGCCAGGGCCGCCGGCGAGACGATCACACAACTCCGTTTCAGCGCCCGCGAACCCGTCCCTGCCATCGCGAAGCTCGACTGACAGACATGTCAGCGCCCCGTTCGCTATCGAGACGGGTAGCGCGCGCGAGCGACGTGCAAGCACGGCCGCGTGAGCGGATGCTCCGCGAGGTGGGTGCACAGTCTGTCGCTTGAGCCTTGACTCGCCGCCGTCGACTGGCAGGTCGAGATTCGTGGGAGGCCACGACCCGATCGCTACCCTGCGGTCGGCTTTACCATGCGCCCATGACGCCGACTCCCTTGCCACCGTTCCACCTGGCCATCGCGGTGCACGACATCGACGCCGCCCGGCGGTTCTACGGCGAGGTGCTCGGCTTCGGTCGGGGCCGTTCCGCGGAGCGGTGGACCGACTGGAACGTCGAGGGCCACCAGGTCGTGACGCACCAGGTCGACAATCACGTCAACGCCGTCGCCGGCACTAATCCGGTCGATGGCCACGACGTGCCGGTGCCGCACTTCGGCCTTGTGCTCAGCGTCGCGCGATTCCAGCAGCTCGCGCAGCGGTTGACCGCGGCCGGCACCGACTTCGTCATCGAGCCCTACGTCCGCTTCCAGGGAGAACCAGGCGAGCAGTGGACGATGTTCTTCCTAGACCCGTCGGGCAACGCGCTGGAGTTCAAGGCCTTTCGGGACCCGTCCCAGCTGTTCGAGGTCTGACCCGGAGGAGACGCCGACGGTGACGGCCGCCCTCCGCCGACGCCCACGCCGTGCCGTCGAGGACCTCGACTGGCTAACGGCGAATTCCCCGTGCGACCGGAAGCGCGCGGTGAGCCACCCATCGGGAGATCAGACGGCTTTGTCGGCGGCATGGTCGCGCTGCGCCGCGACAGCGGCTACTTGTCGCGCTGCTGCTCGGGCAGGTCGGGGGGCGGTCCGACGATCTGTATGTCGTGCTGTCCGGCTGCGGCCATGATTCGGCCCGGATCGAAGTCCCAGGTGGTCGGGGTATCCCCGTCGACCGGGATTCCCGCCATACTCACGAAGTCGCCGAATCCTCCGGGCGCGGTCACCGTGATCAGCCGGGCCTCGTCGGTTCTGATTCCGAACGCGTGCGCCTGACCAGCCGGCAGATAGACCGCTCCGCCGGCCCCGATCTGGTAGACATCGCTCCCCGCCCAGGCGGTGATGCCGCCTTCGAGGACGTAGAAGATCTCGGCCTCGGAATTGTGGATGTGGAGTGGGGTCACGTCACCGCGCCTGCCCCGTTGATCGAGGAGCGATACCGCCCCGCCGGATTGCTCACCGCCGATGACCAGGTCGAACACGGTGCTGCCCGCCCACAGCAGGCGTCGCCGATCGGCGGCGTGGGTGACGAACGTGGGGGTTCCGAGTGTGCTCATGCAGCATCTCCTTCTGAAGGGGGTGCCTCCAGCGCCGATGTTTTCCGCACCGAGGGTTCGGCCTGGAGTCTCGCGGTCCCGATGCCGAAGTGCTAGGTCGACGCTCCGCCGGCACGCTGCGGCTTATCGAGTACGCACATCGGCCCATTATGTAGGTGATCGAAGATCACCGCGCCGGCTTACATAATGCCCAATACGGCGTACACCGCACGACCGTGGCCAGCACCCTCAAGAATCATGACACTCCACTCCGCCGGCAGGGTCTCAGCGCTGAATCACTCGACGAAGCGATCGGGCTCTACCACGCCGGTTGGTCGCTGCTGCGGCTCCGGTCGCCGACCGCGTCGCCTCCATCAGCGTGTGGGACGGGACGATCACCCAAAGCGGCTCGGCAGTCGACGTCACCCCAGCTGACTTCCTCCGCATCGAAAACGGCGTGGCTGCCGAACACTGGGACACCGTCGACTACGTACGCCTGTACCAGTCATTCGGGATCCTCCCACCCGGCCAGTTCTAGAGCACGCACTGACCGAGCCGTGCTTGTGGACTTCGACGCCAAGGAACGAGCCGCGGCCACGCTGCCCTGAGCTAACGACCGACATGACGCACCTTTCGGATCAGGCGAGCTCGGGACCAGCCGCGGGACGAGCGCCCAGAGCGCTAAAGTCAGGGGCAGTTCGAGGCTGAGTGCCAGGCCGAGGCTGGTGGTTTCACCGGGGGTTCCCCAGGACAGGGCGACGTCGAACCATGCGTCGCTGAGGAGCAGAGTGCCGGTGACGACGGCGGCGAGCGGAGCCCAATGCCTTTCCCTCGCTACTGCCCACCCGGTCGCAATGACCGCTGCGAGCTCTAGTACGTCGAAGCCGACCCAGACGCTTCGCCACTGCGTTACGGCCTGGCACGAGGGCAACGCCACGGCAAGCCTGACAATCCAGAGAGTGAGTGCGAGGCACGCGGCGGTGGTTGCCGCGCCGACGAGTCGCCGCTTGCGCCGCGTGGTGGCCGGCTGCTGAGGCCGGTGCATGACCATCATGATGATCACTCGTCTCCGGACGGCTTCAGTACCCGCCGTAGGTGTTTGTGCTGGCCGTCGGCGAGTCGGCAAGTACCGAAAGGTTCGGCGTCGCGACAAAGAAGTTCTGTACGCCCTGGCCGGTAGCGACGCCGCGTGGGTCGCTGACGAACGTGTAGAGCAGATGGCCGTTGTAGGCGAGTTGGCCGCCGTGGGAGTCGCGGACGACAGTGAGTTTTCCGCTCAGCCCGGTGGCGGTCGGTGTCGAGGTTGATGTGACGGGCGGCCAGGCAGCGGCGAGGCTCCCGGAGACGAGGGACTTCGTGTTGGAGTCGGGCGGGTAGTAGTAGAGCGGCATGCCCTGTGCGTCGGTGAGGATCGTCTCGCGTTTGCCGCCAACGGTGGCCGCCTGTGACCGGACAACGCTGGATGAGACCGTCGGGCCGGCGGTGTGGCTGGTGCTGTGTGAGCCGGTCAGCACGGCGGCGCCAATGGCAACGGCCGCGGCGATTCCGACGCCGACGAGGGTGGTTTGTTGGTGCGACATGGGTGTCTCCGATTGTGGAAGTTCTTGTTTGCTACTAACACGTTTAGTAGGACGCTGGTTTAGCTTGTCAGCTGTCGGTGTCAGTCGTGGATCACGTACGCGTGCATGCGCACCGCGACTCGGGTTGCGAGCATCTTGTCGTTGAGGTCATTGGTGCGGCTGCGCTCGATGGATGCGGTGGCGGTCATGACCATGGCGTCGTGGCCATCGGCTTGGGTGTGGATGTCGTGCAGGTGTGCGTCGGCGACGAGCATCGCGTCCAGGCGTGCGCCGCGTAGCCGTCCACACATCCGCCAGCCGTCCGGTGAGGCCAGCAGAAGGCGGCTGTAGAAGCGCAGCGGCTCGTCGACGCTGTCGAGGCCGGCGGCCTTGAGCCAGTGGGCCGCCCGCCTCGAACCGCGCCGGGTGAAGGCCGCGCCCAGGTGCAGGTAAATTCCGCTCACGCTGGCCGTGTCCGCGAGGCTGAGCTCGCCGTCATGAAGGGGTGCTTCGAGGACGCTCGTTCTGTGCAGCTCGCGTACGAGCAGCTGGATGAAGGAGGCTTCGCGGTCGATGTGCCAGCTGCCCGGTCTCGGTGGTATGGGAAGCGCATACCCGACACACTTCAGCGGGGACAGCAGCGTCGAGCTGCTCATTGTCCGGACCTGTCTCGAAGCCGTGCGGGTATCAGCAACCTCACGATCGACCAGCCGGACAGGGTGATGATCATCGTTTCGACGGAGAGTGCAGCCAGGCCGAGGGTGCAACGCCAGTTGCCGATGTCGCTGTAGTCGCCGGGGATTCCGACGGTGCGCGACAGGAGGTAGGCGAACATCGCCGAGCCTGCCACCGCGCCGGCGCCGAGCCATATCTTCGGCCCGGCGCGGCGCGTGAGCAGGGTGGCGGCCATCCCGATCGACACGGCGATCAACGCGAGGTACTCGTCGCCGACGAGCCGGCTGGCGGTGAGGGTGTCCGGGAGGTCCTCGACGTGAATCAACGCGAGCGCGGCAAGCGCCACGGCGCCGACGGCACGTGCCGCCGCGTCGCTCTCACGTGTGTCCGCGGTGGCAGCGAGATCAGCCGAGCGTGTACCTGTCGCAGGGGCGGCGGTCATCGGGCCACCTGCTCGGTTGGCGCCAGTTGTGCGCGGAGTATCCGCAGCGCGTAGTGCATGCGTGACCTCGCCGTTCCCGGCGGGATGCCGAGTCGCTCAGCGACGGCATCCAGGCTTGCGCCACAGACCCACGACTCGATGAACACCGACAGTTGTCGGGGCGGTAACCGCTTGATCGCTTGCTGCAGCACCTGCTGGTCCAAGACGCGATCCAGCCCCCCGTCGACGCCGACGGTCGCAGCGGCGTGCTCGTCGGGAACGGTGGGCGGACGACGCCGGTCGTGACGAGCCGCGTCGGTGAGCAGGTGCCGGGCGACCTGGATGAGCCACGGACGGACGGGACGGTCGTCGCGTTCGAGCCGGTCCAGATGGCGCCAGGCGCGGATGAATGTCTCCTGGACGATGTCATCTGCCTGGGCGTCGGTGGTGTAGCGCCGGACGTAGGCGCGTAACGCGGCTGCGTTGCCGGCGTAGAGCCGGCGCAAGGCCGCATCGGCGTCCAGCGTCGTCGGGTTGGGGCTGTCGGCGAGAGCCGATATCGTTGTCTGCATATCTACTAACACGCTTAGTAGACCGGGCTGGTTCAGTCGAATGTGGTCTTGAGCGCAATCCCTGTCGCTGCGCCTGCTGATTCCGGGCATGACGGTGGGGGCAGCGGCCGCGCTGCCCCCACCGTCGAAATTCTTGCGTTAGCCGACCGGGGTGATCTCGCCGAGCAGCCCGTCGGATTCGTGGTTCGGGCCTGCGGTGAAGTACAGGGTGCCTGGGTTGACGTTCAACGATCCGGTGGGGAACCGCAGCCCCCACAAGCCGGGGATGGTGAGTGGGCCCGCGTAGGTGCGCAGGGCGCCCAGGTGGTGCCCGGTGCCGGGCTCGAAGGCATTGATCCGTCCGTCGCCGAAGTTTCCGACGAGGATGTCGCCACCGAATGCGCCGAAGGTGGCTAGGGCGAGCGTCACGGCCCACGGCGAGTTCAGCGATCCGCGCGACGCCAGCCGCTGGATCAGGGTGCCGTTGGGGGTGAAGACGTCGACATAGCCGTGACCCCGGCCCGCGACGTCGTCGTGCTTGTCCGCGTCCTGCTTGGCAAAGGTCACGAACAGGTCGCCGCCGATGTTGTGGATCCCGAACGGTGCATAGCCGGCCGGGATGGCGGGATCTGTGAAGGACTTGACCAGCGTGAAGTTGCTGTCGAAGACGTCGATGGTCCCGAATCGGAAGTTCGTCGCGTACACGAATTTGCCAGCGGGGGTAGTGACGAGCGCGAGCCCTTTGTAGAGCGCGCCGACATCAGTACCTGGATCGGTGACCGTGGATCTGTCCACCGCGAGGACGGCATGCGTGGCGTCGACGGCGGGCGTCCAGCCGGCGATGGTGCCGTCTTCGGTCGCGAAGAGGAACTTTGCCGGCGCGCTCACGCCGTTCTTCGTGACCACGAACCCGTCGGGGGTGGGGTTGAAGACGGTGCCGTCCGGTGCACCGACAGCGTCGGGACCCGCCGACGGAGGTGCCGGGATCCGCACGACGAGTTGGCCGCTCCCCGGTCCCGGCTCTGGGTTGCCTTGGCCGTCGTAGAGAGTGCTGGCGCCGGTTGCGTTGTCTGACACCCAGATCGGCAGGCCAGGTCCGGTCGACGTGCCCCAGGCGTTGCGCAGGTTGGGGTCGGTGTGGACGGCAAGGCCGGGAATGTCGGAGACGAGGTTGGTCTGCTGGTAGGCGCGGTCGTGGATCGAATTGCTCGCGAAGGCGTGCGAGGCAAACCCGGTCAGGGCTGTGCCCAAGACGATGGCAGCGGCGGCGATGACGCCTGTCGCGGACCGGAAGCTGGTCTTCATGGTGGGGCCTCCTTCGGAGATCTTTGGTCGGTTGTCAGGGAGCGACGCGGAGTGGTGGACGGAGCGGCGGGTACCGGCGGCGACGGGGGAGGCCGGTACCCGCCGCTCACGCGGGGGGATGGCTCAGCGGTGGTGGCCCAGACCGGGTTGCAACTGGTCGAGGGCGAAGGCGGCGACCGCGCGGCCCAACTGCTGACCGGCGATGTGGTCGATGACCGTGTGCTGCCCGGCGAAGATGCGGCTCAGGCCGGCCTCCTCGGCGGCTGCCTGTACGTCGTCGAAGCTGCGGGTGACGCCGGGCATTCCGTCGGAGGCGACGGTGACGGGCTGGTGGTGGCCGAAGAAGTCGGTGAGGACGGTGGCGGCGGCTTCGCTGATCGTGCTGTGCGCGCCGGGGTAGGACGGATCTGCCGCAGTGATTGCGAGCGGGTTCCAGTTCGGTGCCTGCGGGTCGGCGGCGATGTCCGGGTTGTAACCCGTGTTGCCTTCACGGATTGCGGTGACGGGACGCCAGACGTGGTAGGAGTATTTGGCGTCGTACAAGGCGATCGTCGCGTCGGCGAGCGTCAGGTCGAGGTCCGCGAACACGGCGGTCGCGCGACGCAGGTTCGCGTTCTGGCCGATGAGCAGTCTCTGCGTGACCTCGTTCCAGGTGTTCCAAATCGGCGCGGACCCCCAGAACTTGGCCTCGACTGTCTGGTCCGGTGTCCGGGTTGTGCTGCTGTCCTGGCCGAGCGACTTGACCTGCTCCAGCGCTGCCGCGTAGGTCGGGCTGCTCACGGCAGGTGGTGCCGGTGGTCGGAACTCGTGACCGTTGGTGAGCACGAACGGCGTGACCTTCCCCCACCCGGTGAAGACAGGTGCAGGGAAGTTCGGAGGGGTGGGTCGGTAGTCGCCCGGCTGGGTTCCGGCGGTGAACGGCGGCCGCGTCGCGGCGGAGCCGTCGAACGCGCCGACCGAGACGAGAAGCTTCGCGACCGACGCACCGACGAGGACCCCGTCGCCCTTGCCGGGTCCGTCAGGGATCGATGCCAGCTCGGTGGCCAGTTGCTGGTCGACCTGCGGCTGCGCGGGCGGGTAGAGGGCAGCGAGGACGTCGTGGGCAGCCTGATCGGCCGCCGCATCGGCACGGGCGTCGCGAGGAGCCGGCACCGAGAACAGGTACGGGCGCCCAGCGTGCGTCGATGACACGACAGCGTCGTACTCGGCGGCCTGCAGGATCGCGAAGCTGCGGGTCGGATGGACAGTTGCGGGCTGCAGTCCCGGCGTGCCGAGAATCGTGACCAACTCGCGGTTCCAGGCGACCACCGATTGCCCGGACCCCGGGGCTGACGCGACTACCGCGGCTAGCGGAAGATCGGATACGGACGCCGCGTAGACCGGGGCGGACAGCGCGGCGAACGCCGCCGTGGCGGCGAGTGCGGTGATGGCTTTTGTCTTCCGTCGCATGCGCGGACCTCTCAAACGTGTGGGCTTCAGGTGGTTGGACGGCGACTAGGCCGCCAACTACTAACACGCTTAGTAGCCCCTCGGCGTTCAGAGATTTGCCTTAGCGACGAGGGCTACCGCGGGCTTACGCGTCCCATGGCCAACGCGATGAACGCAGGGGTTCCGGCCATGAGAACCGGCAACAGGACCAGGAGCGCGACGCTGGCGCGGGCCAACTGGCGACCCGCAAGGTTCAGTGGCGGCGCGGGTGCGAGCAGACGCCGCATGCGCGCGAGTGCGTCGGTGGCCGCCGCCGCCAGAGCCGGCTGTCGGGCCGGACCGCCGGCCAGCGCGACCAGAGCCGTCGCCAGCACGGAACGGTCGTGCTCGACGGCGGCCACGTCGTCCGCATGCATCTCGATCAGGCGCCCGAGCTCGCCAGGTGCGTCGCGAAGTAGTGGCACGATCGGCAGCGCCCGCGCCAGCACCTTCGCGGCGGTTTGCAGGCGGTGGTGACGGCGCGTCAAGTGGGCGCGCTCATGGGCGAGGACGGCATCGAGCTGCCTTCGGTCGAGCGCGTCGAGCGCAGCCGAAGTGAACACGATCGTCGGCTGCGCGCCCCCGACGCAGAAAGCGCATGGCTGCTCGCTATCGACGACCAGCGCGCCAAGGCCGGGCTCGTCACGACCTACCAGCTGCGCGAGCTCAACCTGGCGCCGTGCCTGTGTGCGCGTCGCCGAAACCTGTATGAACGTCGCGATCGCAACCCGCAGAATCAGAGCGGTGCTGATCGCAATACCCAACCCTGCGACGACCGCCCCGCCCGGTGTCGCGTACTCGGCGCGCAGCCGCAGGACGCACGCGCCGAGAACGTTGCTGATCCCGCCCCCGAGTGCCGTGGCGGGGACCGCGAGCGTGATGCCAGCCAGGGTCAGCGCGGCAAGGACCGACCACGCCGCCGCGAGATAGAGCGCCGCCGCGAGATGCGGAGATCTCGACGGCCAGCGCGCCCTCCGGAACCAACCGAGCCCGGTAGTGCCCACGGCGACGGCGTAAACGAGAAGCGCGCCCCCAACGGTCATTGCCGCTTCGCCTCCCGCATCCGCTTCGACGGTGACTCGGACGGCGCGGCTTCGGCAGAGGCCGCGTCCAGCGCCTGACGCAGCAACGCCGCGTCAGCGAGACTCATCTGCGCGACGAAATGAGACAGCGCGGCACTACGGTCCTCGCTCGTGGACAGCGCCTGTTGCATCAACTCGGCGGTGTAATCGCCCCGTGAGCCGGTAGCCCGGTAGCGCCATGCCCGTCCGTCCCGCTCGCGCTGCAGCCAGCCCTTGCGATACAGGATGTCCATGACGGTCATCACCGTGGTGTAAGCGGGGTCCCGTTCCGGACCGAGGGCCTCGACGACCTCGCGAACCCGCATGGGTCGCTGCTCGGCCCAGACGCAGTCCATGATCGCGTCCTCGAGCTCGCCTAGTGGCCGCATCGCTGGCCTTCCCCTCGGTACGTCCAAGGCCCGTCACCTACTAACACGCTTAGCAGCGCCGATCGGTTCATCACCGGGGCGTACAACCAAAGCTGAACAGTTGAACTCTACTAGGCGTTTTAGTAGGTGAGGTCGATCAGAGCCATGGCATCGGTCGGCACCTCGCGCAACGCCTGGTCGCCGACGGCGAGCCGGTGGTGGACGTGCCCGCGAAGTTGTCGGCGCGGGCCCCGCAAGCTGGATGAGTATTTGCTAGCGGCGACTCATTTCCGAAGTTCGGCGCCGAGCTGTTCCGTGAGGCGCACCGCCATCTCGATCTCGACCCGGCGGATCGACACGCTCTCCACGTTGATGCCGAAGGGAACGCCGAGGCTGCGGCAGTAGGCGATGAGGTCGGTGGCTGCGGCAAGGGCTAACCGGT
>JAVHVH010000178.1:0-32619 GCA_032160665.1 Pseudonocardiales bacterium | reverse complement strand
GAGCGGAACCTGCACGACGGCGCACAGCAACGCCTCCTGGCGCTGACCCTCCGGCTGCGATCGGCAGCGGCACCCCACGAGAGCGACGAGTTCGGTGCCGAGGTCAAGGAGGTGGCCGCGGACCTCGCGAACGTGATCGACGAGCTGCGAGAAATCTCCCGGGGCATCCATCCGGCGATCCTGTCCACGGGAGGGCTGCGGCGTGCCCTGCGTGCGCTCGGGCGGCGCTCCGCCGTTCCGGTGGAGATGAAGGTGCGGATCGATGGTCGGCTGCCCGAGCCGGTCGAGGTGGCCGCCTACTACGTCGTCTCAGAGATGCTCACCAATGCGGCCAAACACGCCCACGCCTCGGTGGTCGAGGTGGACGCCGAGGCGTCCGGCAGCATGCTCCGGCTGTGCGTGCGTGACGACGGTGTCGGCGGCGCCGACCCGCGACGGGGCTCGGGGTTGGTCGGGCTGAAGGACCGCACCGAGGCACTCGGCGGCACGCTCTCCCTGCACAGCCCGGTCGGCGCCGGCACCACCGTGCAGATCGCGCTACCCCTCACCGCTGCCAGCGTGCCGACTTCTCCCCGCTGAGCCGCTGGCGGTTCCCCGCAGGCCCCCGGTACGCGGTGGCCTGCGGGGACAGCAGTTCAGGCGGCGGCCGGCGAGAAATGGGCCGCGTTGCCCTTCCGCACGACACTGCGCATGCCGTCGACGCTGACCGGGACGTCGCCGGCCAGCGTGATGCGGTGCATAAGGCGCGGCTGGTCGTCGTAGTCGTCGACGGCGTAGTGCTGGGTGGCCTGGTTGTCCCAGATCGCTACGTCGCCGTGCCGCCAGCTCCACCGCACGGTGTTGTCGAGGCGGGTGATGTGCCGCTGCAGCAGGTTGAACAGATCCTGCGAGTCGTGGCTGGACAGCCCGACGAAGCGGCGGACGAAGTGGCCGAGCAGCAGCGTCGGCTCGCCGGTCCGCGGATGTACCCGGACCACCGGATGCTCGGTCTCAAACTCGAGGTGGCCGAACTCGTCGCGGTACGCCTGCTCCTTGACGTCGATGCCACCGATCCGCTTCTCGTCCCGCTCGGCGGCGTAGTCGTACCGGTTCGAGTGGACGGCCCACAGCCTTTCGACCAGCGCCTTGAGGCCGGGGTGGAGCAGGTCGTACGCCCGGGTCGTGTTCGCCCACACGGTGGTACCGCCGTAGGGCGGCAGCGTGATCGCCCGCAGGATGCTGACCGATGGGATCCGGTCGATGAACGTCACGTCGGTGTGCCAGCTGTTCGCTTTGCCGTGTTCGGAGTCGATGGGTAGGACGGCGTCCCCGTCCCCGGCGACGGTCGGGTGCGGCTTGGTCACCGTGCCGAGCAACGCGGCGAAGTCCCGCTGGTCGGTGTCCCCGGCGTGCTGCTGCTCGCGCAGGAACACGACCTTGTGCTGGGCCAGCGCACGCTTGATCTCTGCGATCTGCGCCGGCGGCACCGCGCCACCGATCCGCGCGTTGCCGATCTCGGCGCCGATGTGCGCGCCGACCCTGTGCACGCTGATCGTGTTGTAGCTGGGTTCGGCCGGCCGGGCTGTATCGGCTCGGGAGCTGAGTTGGGTTGTCATGATCGCTTCCTTTCGGTGAGGCGACGGCTAATCACTGGCGGCCAGGGGCGAGCAACCGGGGGCGTCTTCGGCGGCGGCGGCTTCCTCGAGGAGGAACTCCGGGAACCCGCCCTTGGCTTCTGCGACGGCCCGTTGGAACAGCTGGTTGACGACCTCCGGCTGCTCCTCGGCCAGGTTCTTCCCGAGGTCGGTCGAGGCGACGTGGACGCCGCTACGCGGATGGAGGAACGCGCCGGTGCCGTCGACCTTGGCGTTGAGCCACCAGTCCTCGGTCACCACCGTGACGGCCGAGGACCAGCCCACGACGACCGAATCACGAATCGGCGCGCCGCCGTGCAGCGCCGCGTCGAGGAACGAGCGCCCGTCGATCGGCTCCGGCGCCACGACGCCGGCGGCGTCCAGAATCGTGGCGGCGACGTCGTGGAACTGCACCCATCCGTCGTGCACGGTGCCGGCGCCGAAGCCCGCAGGATGACGCACCAGCAGCGGCACGTCGACGACCTCGGGCTCGGACGGGTACTGCCGCTTGCCGATGTACCCGTGCTCGCCCAGGCTGTGCCCGTGATCGGATGCGACGACGACCAGGGTGTCGTCCAGCCAGCCGCCCACCCGAAGCTGCTCGATCAGATGGCCGAACCAACGGTCGACCATGGTCACCAGTCCGGCGTAGTTCGCCCGGGTACGGCGCAGCAGGTCCGGCGGCAGGTCGACCTCGGCGTAGGGCGAGATGACCTGCTCGCGACCGTCCGAGTCGTCGTAGCGGCGACGGTAATGCTCCGGCACGAACCACGGCTCGTGCGGGTCGAAGGACTCCACGGTGAGGAACACGCCTTCGCCGGACCTCCGGGCGTCGGCGTTCTGCTGCAGCCACCTCGCCGCACCTTGCATCACCTGCGCGTTGAACCACGCCTCCTCACTGACGCGTTCGTGCATGTTGCGCAGGATGCGGCTGGAGAACCAATCGGTCCGGTCGCCGCGGAGCAGCCCCGACTTTCGCAGTTCCGCGTCACGCAACTCGCGAAGCTCCGCCGGCACCCAACGGTCCAGCTCCTCGCGCGATGGCGTCGGTCCCGACCGCGACGGATCGGTCTCCTGACCGCGGACGAACTGCCACTCGTCGAAGCCCCGCCAGAAGTTCTTGCTCGGCTTGAACTGGTGGTACAGGTCCGAGATGAGCCCGGTGCGGTACCCGGCCGCGCCGAAGAGCTCCGAGATAGTGTGCTGCTCTTCCGGGATCGGGCCCCAGCCCGCCGCCGGCACGAAGTCACCCTTGAGCCGGAAGCGACCGTTGTGGAACGGGTACGTCCGCTGCCCCGTGTAGAGGGCGCGGCGTGCCGGCAGGGTCGGCAACGACTCCGGGTAGGCCCGGGTGAACCGAACCGACTCGGCCGCGAACGCGTCCAGGTTCGGAGTGGCGATCGGGGCGAAGTCCGGACCCCAGTCGGGTCGCTCGCCGTAGCTGCCCACGGCGTCCTTGCGCAGGGTGTCAAAGACGATCAGCACGACGTTGCGGACCTGATCGGGCCGGGATGCGTTCGTCATCGGTTCACGCCTCCCCGAACACCGCGGCCGGCTCACCGAGGGCCTGCGCCACCGGTGGTCTCGCAGTGTGCGACGCGTGCCCGCGCCGGCCGCGCAGCTGCTCGTCATGGCTGGCGTCGTCCACCGAGCGGCCCGACGCGTCGAACCGGCGCGCGGTCATCGAGTAGCCGGCAAGCAGCACCCCGAGCGTGCCGAAGGCCAGCACGAGCGGCCGGAAGCCGACGCTGGCCAGCAACGGCGGGACGATCCACGCGCTGACGCCGATGTTGGCGCGCGAGAACCCGTGTGCGAGGCCCAGCGCGCGGCCGCGTATGCGCGTGGGCAGCAGCTCACCCGCGAGGATCCAGTTGACCGAGGCGCCGAACCAGGTGAAGTAGCCCTGCAGGAAGTACAACGGGATCAGCCAGTTGGTCCCCCAGGCGACCGTGATCATCATCAGGTACACGCCGAAGACGCCGAGCAACGCGATCACCAGGCTCGTGACGCGGCTCATCCGGTCGAGCACGAAGAACGCGGTGACCGCGCCGCTGATCCCGCCCGCCCAGATGACGGCGGCGGCCAGCTCGGACTGCACCGGCGTGAGGTTGCCGATCTGCTGGAAGACGTACGGCCCCAGGACGCTCGACGCGCCACCTACGTACGCGGACAGCCCGGTCACCAACACGGCGAACACCGCGGCCGCTGTCCACGGTGCCCGGAACACCTCTGCGAAAGTGCGCACCGACTGCCGTACCGGCGCCGACTCGGGCGCCGCGGCCAACGTGCCGGGAATCCCGAGTTGGGCGAAGGCCTCGTGCGCCTCCTCGTCACGGCCTTGCGAAAGCAGCCAGCGTGGCGAGTCGGGCAGCGACCTGCGCAGCAACAACACGACGACGGCCGGCACCGCGCCGAGGGCGAGCATCCACCGCCACGCGTGCGGGCCGCCCCACTCCAGTAGCGCTGCGTCGGTGAAGACGGAGACGATCGCGCCGACGGTCCAGGCGATCTGCGGGAACGCCCCCATCCAGCCACCGCGGGACTGCTTCGGAGACAGCTCGGCGAGGAAGGACATGCTGGCCGCGATGTCGGCACCGATGGCCACGCCGATCAAGGCGCGCGTCACCAGCAGTAGCGCGAAGCCCGGGACCACAGCCGACAGCAGGGTGAGTCCGACGAACGCGACGAGGTTCATCACAAAGATGCGCCGCCGTCCAATCCGGTCGGCGAGGTCGCCGAAGACAACGGCACCCACCGCTGAGCCGAAGAACGTGATCGCGCTGAGCAGCCCCGTCTGCCCGGTGCTCAAGTGCCATTGCGGACCGACGGCGAGCAGGACGCCGCCGATCACGATCAGGTCGTAGCCGTCGACGAACTCGCCCAGGGCGATGGTCACCAACGCGCGTCGGCGTGTCGGTGTCATCACCTCGTCGAAGCGGTCCAGGCCAACGGCCGAGGAGGAAACAGACATGAAGATCCAATCACTGGAGATCTATTGATCAAGGTCGACATATCTTTCCTATCGGGTAACTACAGTTATAGGCAAGGCGACCACCTCAACACTTAGGGAAGCGAAGCATTTGCACAGCAACGCGGCATGACGCGGGCGGCGCGGCCGCTGGTCCCCCACCACTAGGGTGGGTACCTGGGGCCTGTGGCACTCAGGCGTCGGTGGCGATCGGAAGGGCGAGCTCCACCGAGGTTCCGGCCCCGGGTGGGCTGCGTAGCATCAGCGTGCCGCCGAGCGCCTCGACCCGGTCGATGAGTCCGATCAGCCCGGAGCCGCGCGCCGGGCTGGCCCCGCCGCTGCCGTCGTCCTGAACGCGGACGCGAAGCACCCCATCGCGCGCGTCGCCCGTGACTCGGACCAGCGAGGCATTGGCGTGCTTAGCGGCATTCGTCATCGCCTCCGCGACGACGTAGTACGTCGCCACCTCGATCGGTTCGGCAAGCCGCGACTCGAGGTCCAGTTGCAGCTCCACCGGAACCGGGCAGCGGCGCGCGAGCATCTTCAGCGCTGGCGCGAGACCTCCTTGGACGAGGATCGCCGGGTGGATGCCGCGGGCGATCTCGCGTAGCTCCTCCAGCGTGCTCACCAGCCCCTCGGAGACCCGCGAGAGATCCGCTCGCAGCTGCGGTAGCTCACTAGGCAGGCTCTCCTGAGTCGTCTGCAGCTCGATGGCCAGTGCCACGAGCTGCTGTTGCGCGCCATCGTGCAGGTCGCGCTCGATGCGCCGTCGCGTCTCATCCGCAGCGACCACGACCCGTTCTCGCGATGCGGCCAGCTCGGCCCGGTTCTTCGCGTTGGCGATGGCGATGGCGACCAGCGCGGTGAAGTCGTCGAGACGAGCGCCTGTACTCGGCGGCAGCTCGTGCGCGCCAGAGGCGACGATCATCGCGCCCCAGAGGCGCCCCTCGACGATGATTGGGGCGCCCACCGCTGAGCACAGCGCGCCGTCGCCCGCACGCGCGCCGAGCATTCCGTTCTCGACCCGGGCCGGCTGTCCGGTCTGTGCGATCAGCTCGGTTACCCGCGCCACCGCCACTGACCAGGCGGGCGCCAGGAGACGCGCGGACCTCGTCCACTGGCCCATCAGTCGAGTGCCGCCATCGTCCTCGTAGTGGCGCATCAGGGCCAGGTCGGCTGACAGCAGCTGCCCGACCTCCTCGGAGATCAGCGCGTCGAGCTCCTCCCTGGACGTTTCCTGGGCCACGAGGGTCGCGACGCGGCGCAGCGCGCCCTGCTCCTCGGCCAGCCGCGCCGAGGCCCGCGCCGCCCGTTGCGAGCGCGCTGCGAGCTCGCTCACCACGATCGCAGTGATCACGAAGACGAGCAGCGCATACCAGTTGCTCGACTCGGTGATGTCGAAATGCCCGCGCGGCGGGACGAACAGGTAGCTGAACGACAGCACGCTGACCAAACTGACCAACGTCGCGAACACCATGCCCCACAGCACCGCGACCGGGACGACAGCCAACAGGTACAGCACACCCAGCGCCCGCACCGGTGCGTGCTCGTCCAGCACCTCGACGGCAAAACTGATCGCGGTGATGAGCACGGCGCTCGCGATGATGGCGTTGATCCAGCGGCGGGCCGGCGAGCCCGGTTCGCCGTCGCCACGCTCGGCGTCGGCCCACCGCGCCAGCGCGCGCCAGGCGCCGGCAAAGGCGGCTGGCGAGGGCCGCGTACCCGTCACGGGCGGCTCCGGCGCAGGGAAGTGGCTTGCAGGGGTCTAGGCCGGCAGGCGCTCGGCGTGGCACGGCCGCTCGGCCGTTTGCTGGCCGGTCTGCCGCGGTTCACTGCGCGCTCGAGCGCCGGTGCGCTCACGGACCGAAGTTAGCGTAGGAATTCACGCGCGACTACCTTTCGTTGCCCGGCTTGCCCCGTATTGCAGGAGAACAGCGCGCTCGCCGCAGCGACGGCCGAGCGATAAATTCTGAGTATGACCGCGGGCTACGACGAGCGAAAGCTCGACCGACCATGCCCGGACCCGCCCACGCGAGATAGGTGAGCGAGCGGCCATGAGCGGGTTGCGCGTCGTTCTTGCCGAGGACGACGTCCTGCTTCGCGAGGGCATGGCCGGCCTTCTCCAAGGGGCTGGCTTCGACGTCGCAGGGCAGGCAGGCGACGCCACCGGCCTCTTGGCGTTGGTACGGGACACGCCGCCCGATCTGGTGATCGTCGATATCCGGATGCCGCCCGACTACACCACCGAGGGGCTGCAGGCCGCCCGGGTGATCCGCGAGGAGTTCCCCGATGTCGGCATCCTGGTGCTGTCCGCGCACGCCGACGTCGAGCATGCGATGGAGTTGCTCGCGGGTGGGCGCAAAATCGGCTACCTGCTCAAAAGCCGGGTCACCGACCTGGCCGAGATTGTCGACTCCCTCGAGCGCATCGCCAAGGGTGGCTCGATCGTCGACCCGGCCTTGGTGCAGGAGCTGGTCTCGGCGCGGCGGCGCAACGATCCGCTCGCGGTCCTGAGCGCCCGGGAGCGCGAGGTGCTCGCCCTGATGGCCGAGGGGCGGTCCAACACAGGCATCGCCCGTCGGCTGTGGCTCAGCCAGGGGACGGTCGAGAAGCACGTGCACAGCATCCTGACGAAGCTGAGCCTGGGCGAGACGGATGACGACCACCGCCGGGTGCTCGCGGTGGTCACGTTTCTTGAGGCCCGCTGACGCGCCTCGCTCAGACGCTCTGCAGCAGGTCACGGATGGCCATGGCCGAGAGATCGGACTTCGACAGGAAGCCGAGTGCGGGGCTGCTCGCGATCAGGTCGTGGTAGTCGTCCTCGGCGTGCGTCGAGATCAGGATGACCCGCGAGGTTGCGTCGTTCCGCTGCAGTCGCCGGGCCACGTCGAAGCCGCTCTCGCCGCCGAGGTCAATGTCGAGCAGTGTGACGTCGGGTTGTAGCTGTTGAACCAACTGCACCGCATCGCTGCCGTTCATGGCCACGCCGACGACCAGCAATCCCTGACGCTCCAGCAGGCCGCGCGCGGCGTCGATGAATCGCCGGCTGTCGTCCACGATCAGGCAGCGTTCGGTCATGCCATCAGTGTTTATCCTCAATGCCGCTCGCGCATCCCGGTTAACCAGAATTTCCGTTGCTCGGAGTCAATTGGGCGACCCGCTGCGTGAGACGAGGGGAGAGGGCGCTTTTAGCCCCCTCCCCTCGTGGCACCGGGTGGGGGTTCCGGTGCTCTCGGCGCGATGACCGCGGAGAAATCGACGTCCGGGGGGTTCGTCGCTCCTCCAGCCATTCGCGACGTTGCGGGCTTACTGCTGCCTACGAGTGAACGTCTGCTCGATGACGGCACGCACAAAGCGCATGCGCGCCACCGCGGTGTCGGGATGGTCGCCGAACTCCTCGGCGACCCGTGCCGTGCAACCGTTCATCCCGAATTCGCTGATGGCCCGATTGATCGCCTCACGGACCGCCTCGCCGCCGATCAGGTCGGCTCGCTGCTGCACCGACACGAACAGGGCCGCGCACCTCGCGGAGTCGGTCTCGAAAATTGCCGTCATCATGAGCCTCTTCCTCGCCAGGCTGAGCGTTTGATCCGCCGAACGGCGGCACGAGCCGCGTGCACATCGCGGTCGTCGGCAGCCTGGTGTTGCATGCGTCGACGATCCCTCGTGAGTTCCGTCACGTCGTGTAGGGCAGTGCCCAACTTTGAATACCGGCCAGCAGGTACTCGCGATCCCCGCGCACGTCTTTGGCCGGCGGCCGGGCGTCGGCGCGAGTAACGCCGTCGTCGGGCCGGCAGCGGATCGCGGGTCCTAGATCGCGCTCGGGCATACCGGCTACCCGGTAGGTGGGTTACCTGCTCGCCGTGAAGACAACGCGACCGGCCCGGGGGAAGGTTGTGCACGACCGTGATGGGCATCACTACCTGGGGATCCGACATGCAGTGGCTTGACCGTGCGGCCTGCCGAGGCCACGACCCCGAGCTCTTCTTCCCGGTGAGCGCCGTCGGACCGGGTCACGCACACACTGAGAATGCGAAGCGTGTGTGTCGTACCTGCCCCGTCCTCGCCGAGTGCCTCGAGTGGGCGATTGCCGGCGCGATCCCGTACGGCGTATTGGGTGGCCTGTCAGAGGACGAGCGCCATGTTCTCGTGCGCGGCGCCCGTCGACGGGTGTCCGTCCTGGCGGACCAAGCTGCTCACCTCGCCGGTTCCCGCCGCGACGCGCACCTCACGGCGAGTGAGCAGCATGCCGACTTTCCGGCGAGGCCACGATGAGACCCCCGCCCGAGAACTGGCCGTCGGAGACGTCATCCGAACCAACGACTGGCGGCTGCACGTTTGTCGGCGTCGCGGCATGAAGCGGGTGGGCCCGCTCTTCAATCGCGCACCTTCATTCAGGGCTAGGAGCCACATCCGGGACGCCGCCAGGGGCGGGCCGAGTCTTCGCTTCCAGCTCGGCAAGCTTGGTCCGCACAGCGGTAGCGATTTCGACCTCGACCCCGGTGTCGGCTTCAACCGGCATCAGCCGATGCCGAACCTCGCCGGAGTCTTCGGACAGGCAGGTCGTGTCGCCTGCCAGCCCGTCGGTCAGCGCGACGGGAATCGCCCAGCCCACCACGAAGGTCCGCCCGTTGTGGTCTACGCGAGTCTTCGTAGTCAGGACAGCGCGCAGGGGTTGGCCGGCTAACGCGTCGAGGAACTCGACCTGGCGGGAACGGCCGCGGCTTACGGCGTGCTCGTCGCCTTGCCGGTGATCGCTCTTGATCGCTCGCCGGCGCGCGTCTTCGATCGCCGCTTCGAGTCGCACCGGTATCGCGTCGTTGAGCCCTTGCAGCTGCGATAGCGCGTTGCTCTGAAGCAGGTGCTGACTGCTGCTCTCATCGGTGACTTCCTTGATGAATACCGGTGGCATGCCGTTGATGATCGCCCTCAGCAGGAACTCGTGGTCGTACGCGAACTCGGGTAACGCTCCCTGCAGGGTTCCCGGCAGGTAGGTGGCAATCCTGCTTCGACCCTTAATGATCCACACTGCGCCACCGACTGTGAGCAGTAGCCCGGTTGCGAGCGTTACAGCGAACGGCGCGCCGCTCGCGAACTTCCAGGGACCGATCTGACGGACGACCGCGACCAGCACGATGGCAAGCCCGAGCACGAGGACGGCGCCTTCGGCGTCGCTCTTCACAACCCGGATGAGGCCTATGAGCTGCCGGGTGTTCGCTGCGCTGGGTGTGCTTGCCACGGTGCGCCCAGGGTGTTCTCGGACGTCGGGTTGTGTCAAGATCCCGCGCGAGGTCATGCACCGCCACGAACGGATCCTCATCTCGCTACGAACCGGGACGCCGTGCGCGCCGGGCAATGAAGTTCCCCTGACGCGAGATGGGGTCCTGGCGTGGGTCCCGGCGGACGAGACGTAGAAGTCTGCTGCGTCTCAGGTGGCGCGCCCGTGCTTCGCACGCACATCGGGAACAGCGCGGATCGCGGCTATGAGCGGTTAGGTCGGCGGATGACTGCTATACAGCGCCCATGAAGGTTCACCACCTCAACTGCGCCACGATGCGTCCGCCGGGCGGTCGTCTCGTCAGCGGCACAGGCACAATCCGCGGCGCGATGCTCGTCGCACACTGCCTGCTGATCGAGACCGACAACGGTCTTGTGCTCGTCGACACCGGCTTCGGCTTGCAGGATGTCGCCGCTCCGAAGACGCTCCCGGCGATGTTCCGCGTGACCGTGCGTCCTGCTCTGGACATTGCCGAGACGGCCGCGGCGCAGGTCGAAGCGCTCGGCTTCGCTCGTTCGGACGTCCGCAACATCGTGTGCACGCACCTCGACCTCGATCACGCTGGCGGCCTTCGGGACTTCCCGGAGGCGGCGGTGCATGTCAGTGCTACCGAGCTGGTCGCGGCACAGAACCCGAAGACGCTGGTGGAGAAGGACCGCTACGTCCAGCATCAGTGGGCGCACGGACCGAAATGGGTTGAGCACGCGGCCGAGGGAGAGAAGTGGAACGGCTTCGCGGCCGTCCGCGATCTTGCCGGGCTGCCGCCGGAGATCTTGATGGTGCCGCTGGCCGGGCACACTCGCGGTCACTCCGGGATCGCCGTCGACACCGGCTCGGAGTGGCTGCTGCACGCCGGGGACGCCTACTTTCATCACGGTCAGATGCATCAGCCACCGTCCTGCCCGGCCGGACTGAAGGTGTTCCAGGTGCTCATGCAGACCGAACGGGACAACCGCGTGGCGAACGTGGAGCGTCTACGTGAACTGGCAGCCGACCCGAGGGTGACAGTCTTCTCCGCTCACGACCGGCAGGAATACGACCAACTCAAGGCGACGGACCGGCCCTGACGTCATGTGGGACGGCCGTCGCGGTGGCCGCGCCAGCGACGCGGTCGACTCGGCCGGCCGGGTTCGCCGCCGGCACGAGATCCACGGAGCGCGTTCGGCCGAACACGCCCGACGCGCGGCATGTCAATGTGCGGCTGGCGGCTTCCGACCGCCTCCGCGGGTCCGCTCGGGAACGGCCCGGAATGAGTCCTCGAGAAGCGAGCGCAGGAGCTGACGCAGAGACCGACTCGCGCCGGCACGGATCGCGGCCTTCAGCGTGACGCCGCTGATGATCAACTCGCTGGGAGCAGGTCGCCAGCCCGGCAGTGAGCGAGATGATCAAGATCGTCGGCGACTATCGCTCATCGGCGAGAGCGCGCTCGCAGGGACGAGATTGACTCAATTCGGTGCGGGTTGTGCGTCGTCCGGAACTTGATCAAGACGGAGTTGTGGTCGCCGACCAATTCTCCGTCTTGATCATCGGCGTCTAGGACGCCACCATCGGCCATGGTCGGATAAGCCAGTGGCGACGTCATCCGAACGCTGAACCGCCAGCAGGGTGACGCGTCGGCACGCGCGCGGTATAGGTTCAGCGATCGGAATCAAAGCACGGGCGCACGGTTCACCAAGGCTTGGCTGCGGATCACGGCGTCGGATCGTTGGCCTTGATCTCGCGAAGGTTCCGGTAGCTGTACACGATCAGTGCCAGCGCGATGAGACCGGAGAGGATCAGCGACGATCCAGTGCCCCAGCCGCCGGGAAGCCACCACTTCTCGTCCAGCGGCCACCAGCCAGGCGCGTCCGGTTTAAGCCCCCAGACAACTCCGACTCCGACCAGGAACGCGACACCAAGGCACGCGACCAGGATGCGTGGCCACGTCTCCACTCCGTCCGCTGCCGCGTGCAATGCGCGTTGCTTTACCGGCTCCAGCCGGCGCTTGGCCCAGTCGTACTGCTGGGAGAGCAGGGCCAGACCTCCGGCGATCGCCAACAGTCCGGGACCGGGCAACACGAGCGCGGCCACTCCTCCGACGACGAGGAGCCAGCCCAGGGCCTCGAGGACGATCCGCTTGGCCGCGCGCGACCCGACGACTTTCATGCGGTCATCCTTCCCCGTGCGCGGTGCGGCATGGCAGCGCGATTTGCGCGCCCGACCCGTGACAGTCACAGCCGCGAGTCGGGCCCGTCGCTACCGCGGTTGCGTTGGGCGATGGTCAGCCCGACCACCCGGGACACGAACATCACGACGTAGGCCAGCCCGGCGACCTGCTCGAGCATGACCAGAGCGCGGGCCGTCTGCCGGATCGGGACCACGTCGGACAGGCCGGTCGAGGACAGCGTGGTGAAACTCAGGAACAGCAATTCCATCCAGCTGCGGTCCTGGTCGGGCTGGACGGCCGCGATGAAACTCATCGGCTGGACGGCCTGGCAGACGACGTAGATGTGCGCGAATGCCCAGGCGACCAGCGTGAAGGTCGCACCGACCGCCCACAGTTCGTCGGGCGTGATCTCGTGGTCGGCGAGCATGTAGGCGAGCATGCAGCCAGCCGCGTAGAGGTACAGCGCGGCCTCGAACGCCGACGACCATGCTGCGAGGTTCGGTTCATCGATGACGGCCTGCACCGCGAGCAGACCGGTTGCCGGCAAGGCGAGCAGCACGCCGACCCACGTCAGTCCCGGCGAATAGCGCACCGACCACAGCGCGAGGAGCACCACGATCACGCCGAACACATTGAACGCCGCGCGGCCGATGCCCGACGAACTCATCGCCGGGTAGGCGACGACCCCGATCAACTGGACGGCGAACAGGATCGCGGACGGGTGCCGGCGGACGGTGGCCAGCCAACTCGCGTCCACGACGGCAGCCTAGGGCACCGGTCGAGCGCACAGCCGGTCCAGCGCGTCGATCACTCCTGCCGGGAAGTGGATCTGACGCCGGCCGGCTCGGCCCGGACGGCGGCCGCCGCATCGACGTGGCGCAACAGTTCGCGTACGTCGATGGGCTTGGTCAAATACGCCGTCGCGCCGGTCGAGAGCAGCCGCTGGACCTGACGCTGGCTGGCGTCAGCACTGACGATGACGACCGGGATGCGCGACGTACGCGGGTCGTCGCGCAGCAGGGTGAGCACCTCCTCGCCCTCCATGTCCGGGAGGTTGAGGTCGAGCAGGATCAACATCGGCCGATGCTCGCGGGCGAGGTCCAAGCCGAGCCGACCCTGCATCGCCGCGAGCAACTCCACGCCGGGGCGCTGACTGAGGATCTGTTCGATCAGATTGACGTTGGACAGGTTGTCCTCGATGTGCAGGATCGTGCTGCTCGCGCCGGTGCCGTTCGGCGCGGGCAGGTCGGCCGACGGTCGCTCGAGGCGGTGGTAGCGATCGACCGGACCTTCCACGATCGGCTGTTCGACCCAGAACGTGCTTCCCTCGCCCAGCACGCTCTCGACGCCGAGCGTGCCGCCCATCGCCTCCGTCAGCCGACGCGACAGCGCCAGGCCCATTCCGGTTCCCTCGACCGTGGTGCGTTCGGCGCCCAGTCGTTCGAACGGAGTGAAGAGCAACGGGAGCTGAGCGGGCGAGATCCCCGGGCCGGTGTCGGTGATGTTGATGCGGAGCCGGCCCGGCGTGCTCTCGGTGCACGTGACGGTGACCGAGCCACCTTGCCGGTTGTACTTGATGCCGTTGCCGATCACGTTCAGCAGCACCTGCTTGACGCGTTGGCGGTCGGCAAACACGTACTTGGCGCAGCGCTGCACCTCGGGTGTCGTCAGTTGGATGGAATGAGCGGCGGCGACGGGTTTCAGCAGCTCGACCGTCTCTTGGACAAGATCGCCGACGAGGACTGCCTCCGGCGACATCGAGAGGCGACCGGATTCGACCTGCGAGATGTCGAGGATTTCATTGATGAGATCGAGCAGGTGCTTGCCGCCGTGGGTGATGTGGCTGACGGCCTTGTGCTGTTCGGGGGTGAGGTCCTCGTAGAGTGCGAGCACCTGGCCGAAACCGAGTACTGCGTTCAGCGGGGTGCGCAGCTCGTGACTCATCCGGGAGATGAATTCGCTCTTCGCGCGGTTGGCCGTCTCGGCGTCGGCCTGCGCTTCACGCAGCTTCTGGGTGCGTTGTTCGACGAGGTCCATGGCGTAGGCGCGGCGTCGGGACAGCGTGTAGGTCAACGCGGCGATCAACAGCGACGCCACGATCCCGCCCACCAGAACGAACCAGGGGAACTTGGCGGCGAAAGATCCCACCAGGGGATGCCGTGCCTCGGTGACGGTCAGCCACGTCTCGGCTCCGACCCGGAACTTCCGCGCGACCTTTTCGTCACCGTTCGGTACCGCGCCCGAGACGAGCATGAGCTCGGCCGGGTTCGGGGCGGTCGACGCGTAGATCGCGACGTTCAGCTCCCGGTAGGGCGAGTTCGGCTGCGTCGGCTGTGGTTGCGTGGGGTCGAGGGGCGCCTCGAAATACACCACCGTCTGCGGTGCAGTGGGGACCTTCTCGGCGATCACCAGCAGCTTGCCGCGGGCGTCGGACCTCACCTCGGCGACGAAGTCCTTGGCGGCCAGCGCCCGGCGCAGCAGCTGAGGCGGCACGTCCGACACGGCGCCTACCTTCGCGGCCGGACCCTGCGCGGCGACGACGGTGAACTGATCACGGCGGCGTTCGGCTACCGCGAGCGTCCCGCCGCCCTGGGTGAGAGCACCGGCGCTGATCTTGAACAACGCCGCGCTTCGGGTTCCGTCGACCGACGCGATGCCCGCGCTCGCCAGGGTCGTGCGGACGTTGGAGATCGTTGGCCCGAGAAGGCCGGCGATCTCGTTGGACCGCTCGACGAGCAGCCGCCGCTCCTGATCGTGGATCACCTTGCGCACCGTGAAGGTCGCGACCACGGTCACCGCGAGCAGGAAGATCAACACAAGGAGGGTGACCACCCGACGGCCGACGAACCGGCCGAGCCGGTCCTTGATCACGCTGGTGCCGGATACCTCGGGTACGGATGGTTCGATCATGGTGGGCCCACGATCAATGGCGTCACGTTTCTGCCCGTCGGTAAGCGCGATCAGCGCCAGGTTGGTGTTAAGTGCGCGTTAGCCTTCTGGCATCTAAGCATCCAACACCCACATGTCAAGGGCCCGGCCGGCATTTGTCCGTTATGCGGGAACGCCGCCCGGACGTGGCCCGCGCCGGCCGCCCGGCCGACGACGTAGCCTGAGCCGCACAGTCGCGAGCAGCTGGACGAGGAGCGGGATGCCGGGCGGGACGCACATCGCGTTGTTCGCCCTCGGCGGGACGATCGCGATGGCCAGCAGCGCAGAGGGCGGTGTGGTCGCCCGGCTCACCGCGCAGGACCTACTGACCGCCGTCGGCGAACTGCCGACCGAGATCCGCGCCCACGACCCGCTGGCGGCGCCGAGCGCGTCGCTGTCCTTCGCGGATGTGCTGTTCGTCGTGGATCAGGCCGAAGCGGCGATCGTCGACGGCGCGATCGGCGTCGTCCTGACGCAGGGGACCGACACCCTCGAGGAGACCGCCTTCCTGATCGACAGCGTGTGGCACGCCGGAACGCCATTCGTAGTGACCGGCGCGATGCGCAATCCGACCGTGGCCGGTCCGGACGGTCCGGCGAACCTGCTCGCCGCGCTGCAGGTCGCCGCGGCGCCGGCCGCGACCGGGCGCGGCGTCCTCGTCGTGTTCAACGACGAGATCCACGCGGCGCGCCATGTGCGCAAGGCGCACAGCACCAGCACGGCGACGTTCCTGTCGCCGGACCTCGGCCCGCTCGGGCATGTGGTCGAGGGCGTGGCGCGGTTCCTCGCCGAGGTTCCCGCGCGGCGCCCCCTTCCCCCGGTTGACCGGGCGCGGCTTGCGGGTACGCGGGTAGCTCTCTACACCGCGACCTTCGACGACGACGGCGCGCAGCTGGTCGGGTTGGCCGACACTCACCAGGGTCTGGTCATCGCCGGCTTCGGCGTCGGGCACGTGCCGGGCCATCTCGTCCCGGCGCTCACCGAGGTCGCGGCGGCTATGCCCGTCGTCCTCACGTCGCGCACCGGAGCCGGCGCCGTGCTGGCCGACACCTACGGCGCGCCCGGCGCCGAACGCGACCTGCGCTCGCGAGGCATCATCGGCGGCGGCTTCGTCCATCCGTACAAGGCCCGGGTACTGCTTCGACTGCTGGTCGCGGCCGGGGCCGATCCGGACACCATCGCCGCGGCGTTCGCGGATCTGGGCTGATCGTCGGTGGGGCGTGCCAGAGTGGACGACGTGGACGCAGCGGTGGTTCTCGCGATCGACGGGAACTCCCTCGTGCACCGAAGCTTCCACGCGCAGGCCCGCACCGGCGCCCACACCGACGGCAAGCCGAGCTGGGCGGTCCGCGGACTGCTGATGCAACTCGTGGCGGCCGTCGACCGCGTCCGCCCGGTGGCTGTGGTGATCGGCTTCGACGATCCGCACAGCTCGTCCCGCCGCGACCTCTGGCCCAGCTACAAGGCCAACCGCATCGACAAACTCGACACCCTTGTCGACCAGCTGGCCACCGCGGTCCACGTCATGCGCGAACTCGGGCTCGCGGTGGTCGTGCCGTCCGGACTCGAGGCCGACGATGTCCTCGCGTCGACCTGCGCGTTCAGCAAGGGGATGGGGGCCCGCACGGTGGTCGTCACCTCCGATCGCGATGCCTTCGCCCTGATCGACGAGACGACGTCGGTGCTGCGGATCATCAACGGCGGCGTGGACGCGTCGCCACTGATGACGCCCGAGCGGCTCGTCACGCTGCTTGGCGTGCGCGCCGACCAGTACCGCGACTTCGCCGCATTGCGGGGCGATCCGTCCGACAACCTGCCCGGCGTGCGCGGCGTCGGTCCACGGCTCGCCGCCCGCCTGCTGGCGGCATTCGGCTCGGCCCGCGCCGCGTTCGACGACCCCGATGCGGTGCGGTCGCGCCTGGGCGCCGGGCTGGCAACCCGTCTCGCGGATCCCGCCGCGCGAGCCGCGTGGGAACTCAACTGCCAGGTGATGGCGATGCGCGACGACCTCGCGCTCGAGTTCGACCTGAGCTCCGGTCCCGGCGTACTGCCGCTGGCGCCCGACCCCGTCGGGGCCACGTTCCGGTCTCAGAACTTGATCTGGACGGTCCGCGACGCGCTGCGGGTGCTCGCCGACGTCGAGGCCGAGCAACGCCCGGCGCCGCACACGACGTCGATGCCCTGGGACGGCTACAGCGGTGGCCCGGTCCAACCCCGCCGGTTGCCGAAGCTGCCTCCGAAGCAGCCCGCGATGGCCCAGCTCTCGCTGTTCGACTGAGCCTCAGCTCGCCAGCGCATACGTGGTCGACCACGCGCCGGTGGCGGTGTGCCAGGCGTGCCGAGCCGCCGCGTTGTACGGGTGGATGTCCGCGTGGACCACGGTCAGGCCGCGGGCGCGGGCCCGCTCCAGGAGCGCCACCAACAATGCCGTCCCCACCCCGTGGCCCTGCTCGCTGTCGACCACGCAGGCGCCTATGTCTCCGCGCCCGGGATCGACGCGGTCGCGTCCGAACTCGGCCCAGCCCACGAGCTCGTCGCCCGCCATGGCCACGACCGCGTCCCAGTACGCGGGCCAGCGCTCCTCGACCCGCCGCAGGTAGGAGACGGGCAGCGCCGGAACCGTGCCCCAGAACCGCATTCGCAACGTCTGTTCGGAGAGCCGACTCCCGGCCGCCGCAAGCAGCTCCAGGTCGCCCGACTGCCAAGCCCGCACCGCCACATCTGACTTCATGAATGAAAGCTAGCCTCCTCTGGACCTGACTGTCAATCAAAAAGTCAGCTAGGCTCGAAGCATGTCAGCCTGGATCGACGTGAGCAGCGAGTCCTGCTCGGTCCAACGGACGCTCGCGGTCATCGGCGAGAAGTGGACGCTGCTGCTCATCCGCGACGCGGCCAACGGGGTTCATCGCTTCGACGACTTTCGCCGCCACGTGGGACTGTCCGAGGCCGTGCTTTCCGACCGGCTGCGCACGCTCGTTGCCGGCGGCCTCTTCGAGACCCGCGAGTACCGCGAACCGGGACAGCGGACCCGCCGCGAATATCGCCTGACCGCGAAGGGCTGGGACCTCTTTCCGGTCCTGATCGGGCTGATGCAGTGGGGCGACAAGCACGCCGCCGACCCTGAGGGCGTGCCGTGGCGGATCGAGCACAAGACCTGCGGCCACGGCGTGGAGGCGGTGGTCCGGTGCACGCACGACGGCGAGGTCCTGACCGAGCGCGACACCCGCGCGGCCCCGGGGCCCGGCGCCCGCCCGGCCTGACCTCACCTGATCGCCCCCGCCACCGGGGCGATTTCCGTACACGGCTCTGATCTGGGCGTGACCCGCGCCCGGTTCGGCGCCATTACAGTTCGGGCGTGCCCACGGAGTCGCGGCCCCGCGGGCTCGTTCTCGTGATCGAGGACGAGCCGGCGATCGCCGACGTGATCCGGCTCAATCTGGCCAAGGCCGGCTACGGCGTGCACGTCGAACATCACGGCGACAACGCACTTGATGCCGTGCGCCGCCTGCGACCGGCCGCGATCATCCTGGATGTCGGCCTGCCGGGCACGGACGGCATCGAGATCTGCCGCAAGCTGCGCGCCGACGACGACTGGACGCCCGTTCTGTTCGTCACCGCGCGCGACGACGAGGTGGACCGGATCGTGGGGCTGGAACTCGGCGCCGACGACTACGTGACCAAACCCTTCTCGCCGCGCGAGCTGGTCGCCCGGGTGACCGGTGTGCTGCGCCGGACGCAGGGTGTGCCGGCGGCGGCACCGCAGACGGTCGGCGCGATCACCCTCGACGCGGCGCAGCGGCGGGTGCTCAGCGGGACGACCGAGCTGAGCCTGACCGCTACCGAGTTCGACCTGCTCGCCCACCTCATGCGCCGGCCGGGCCGGGTCTTCACCCGCGAGCAGCTGCTCAGCGAGGTGTGGGGTTACTCCTCGATCGCCGGCACCCGCACCGTCGACGTCCACATCGCGCAACTGCGGGCGAAGCTCGGCGCCGCCAGCCCAATCCGCACCGTGCGCGGGGTGGGCTACGCGGCGGAGAGCCGCACCCGGTGAGCCGCGCGTCGCTCGCCACCCGCATCTCGTTGCTCAGCGTCGGGATCGCGGTCGTCACCGCGCTGATCGCCGGCGCCCTCGCGACCGGCCTGATCCGCAACGCCGGTGCCGACGCCGCGCGCACGACACTGGCCCGGCTCGCCGACGTCACCCAGTCGGCGGTTGAGGGGACGGCCGCAACCGGCCAGCTCCGGTTGCGCACGGCCCTCGCCGGCCTCGAGGTGCGATACGCGCTCATCCGCCGCAACGGGACCGTGGCGACGCGGTTCCCGCTGGTGCGCAAGGCCTTGACGAGCACCGACGTCGACACGGTCCTTGCGGGCCAGGACCTCTCGACAACCCGCATGGTCGGCGGCACCGCAGTCTTCGTCGAGGCCCGCGCCACCAGCACCGGCGGCATCGTCGTCGTCCAGCGCCGCGCCGACGCAACCGCCCAGGACGAGCGGGCGATCCGCCGGCTGATCGTCGCGCTGCTGATCGCCGGCGGTCTCGCCGGCGCGATCGGGCTGCTGGTCGCGTGGCGGCTGGCGCTGCCGCTGCGTCGGACGGCGGCGGCCGCGCACTCGCTCGCCGCCGGCAACCGGGACGTGACCCTGCCCGCCCAGGGTCCGACCGAAGTCGTCGAGGTCAGCGACGCGATCAACAGCCTGGCCGGTGCCCTCCGGCATTCCGAGGCACGCCAGCGCGAGTTCCTGCTCTCCGTCTCGCACGACCTGCGCACCCCGCTGACGGCGATCTCGGGCTACGCCGAGTCCATGGCCGACGGGGTAATTCCGGCCGAGCAGACGGCGCAGGTCGGCGCGGTCATGCTCGGCGAGGCGAAGCGGCTCGAGCGGCTGGTCGGCGATCTGCTCGACCTGGCGCGCCTGGGCGCGCTGGACTTCCGGGTCGAGTTCGCGCCCGTCGATCTCGTCGGCCTGGCGGCCGCGGCAGCGGGGGTGTGGTCGGCACGCTGCGCGACGGGCGGTCCCGAGTTCCGCCTCGAAGCGCCGACGACGCCGATCTGGACGCACACCGATGCGACTCGGCTGCGCCAGGTGCTCGACGGCCTGCTGGAGAACGCGCTGCGCGTGACACCGGCGGGCTCGGTGATCGTCCTGGCCGCCCGGGCCGAGCCCGGCCGCGCGATCGTGGAGGTCCGCGACGGTGGGCCCGGGCTCACCGACGCCGACCTCGCCGTCGCGTTCGAACAAGGGGCGCTCTATCAGCGCTACCGCGGCGTGCGGCAGGTCGGGACCGGGCTGGGTTTGGCGATCGTGCATGGCCTCGCGGGCCGGCTCGCCGCAACGGTGGAGGCGGGCCACGCCGCCGAAGGGGGCGCACGATTCACCGTGCGCCTGCCCTCGGCGTGAGGGCGACTGCCCTCGGCGTGCGGAACTGCCTACTTCTTGACGTCGATGACATGCTTCGCGGTGATCGTCGAGGTCCCGGTCCCCGCGACGAGCACGTGATCGCCCTTCGCGACGCTGGCGATGGTGGACGAGCCGCCCTTGCCGGCCGTCCGCACCCGCACCTTGGTGTCGGTGGTGACGGCGAAGGTGACGCTCTCGTGATCCGCAGCCTGGACGGTGATCGAGGTCGGGGACACCGCGGTGACCGTGCCGTTGATGAGGTTGTGCGTGACCGGGCCGGACTGGCCCTTGGTGACGATCTGGGCGTGCTCAATCCGACGCAGCAGCTTGCCCTTGCCGATCTTCATGCCCTTCATGCCTGGGCCGAGCTGAGCCTTCGCCGACGTCGCGGTTGGGCTGCCTGGCATCGTCTCGTCCGAGCCGGTCAGTGCGAGAGCAGTGCCCCCGGCGCCGACGATGGCAGCGGCGGTGACGCCACCAATCAGGATCCTGCGATACATGTCGTTGCTCCTCACAAGCGCCACGTCGGGTGCTGCTTCCACTCTTACCCGAAGACGTTCGCGGCACAGCACAGCAATGTTCGGACCGGGTAAGGATCTACAGGGTGAGCCAGAGGACGGCTGCGCCTCCAGCGACGAGGCAGTAGTAGCCGAACGGGCGCAAGGACGCCGATTTGAAGTAGCGCACGAGCAGAGCGGTCGCCAGGTACGCGGCCACGAGGGCGACGGCTACCGCCAATAGCACGGTGCCGCGGATCTCGTCCAAGCTCCCCGACCGCAAGGCGGGGAGCTCGCGCAGACCCCAGGTCAGCAGCACCGGGGTCACGATGATCAGCGCGGCCCGTACGGCCTGCTCGTGGGTGAGACCCCAAACCAACGCCGCGGCCAGCATGAGACCGATCCCGCTGATGCCCGGCACGAGCGAGGCCACCGGAAGCAGTCCCAGGAGCAGCGCGCGGGGGACGCGCAGCACCGACAACTCGACCGCGAAAGCGCCCGAGTCCTCGGACCGGGTGAGCGGGGCCCGGTGCACGCCCGACATGCCGCCCGCGCGCGGCGAGCGGCGCCACCACCACCACACGGCGAGCATGAACAACCCGTTGCCGGCCAGGCATCCGGCCGCGAGCAGAGGATGGTCCTGCAAGGACCGGGCCCGCGGTGTCAGGACAGCGATCGCGACACATCCGGGCAGCGCGGCGAGCACCACGAGCCAGGCCCAGCGCTGCTCGGGCGCCGATACTCGTCGGCGCCCGACCGAGACCAGCAGGCCGCGCGCGATCCGCGCCCAGTCCCGCCAGAAATACGCCGCCAGTCCCACGCCGACGGCGACCCGCAGGGCCGGGTACAGCGGGCCGACCACGCCAGGAGCAAGATCACTGCCGCCGTCCTGGCCGATCGCTCCGGCGAGCACGCCGTGCCCCAGCCCGCTGATCGGGAAGACGAGGCCGACTCCCTGCAGCAGCCCCGCACCTACGGCTTCGAGCACGCTCAGGTCGTGCGTCACCCACGCTCCACTCGTCCGTGCCGGTGCAGCGTGCGACCGGATGTCCCTGTCGTTCCATAATGTCAGGCACCCGCGGACCCGGGCACGCACCGATATTGGAGACCGTTGAACGACCTGGCCGAAAAGGCACTGCAGGGCCTCAATATTGCGCAGCGTCAGGTGCGCTCGCGGCCGATGCTGTCCTTCGGGATCCTCGGCTTCGCCGTGTCGTGCGTGGTCGTCGTCGCCGGCGGCCAGGTCGGCGCCGCCCGCGCCGCTCGGCCGCTGACCAGTTGGCTGCACCTGCAGGATCCGCACGGCTTGCCGACCGGGGATACCGCGCCCGGCGCGGTCATGTTCACCGCCATCGTCGCTCTCGTAGCGATGTGGATCGTCGTCGTCGAACTCGTGCGCCGCACCGGTCAGCCCGAGAACCGGGTGTGGTGGCTGGCCGGAGCGTGGGCGGCGCCCTTCGCGATCGGTCCGCCGTTGATGGACACGAGTGTGGACAGCTACGCGGCCTTCGGTCTGCTTCAGCGGGCCGGGCGCGATCCGTACGATGTCGGCGCGGCGCGTCTGGGCGACGTGCCCATTGTGACGGCCATCGATCCCGGATCCCGCGGCACGCCGAGCTCGGTCGGTCCACTCGGGACGGTGCTGCAGCACCTGTCGGTGTCGGTCAGTAGCGGCACGGCCCTGGGCGCCGTGATCGTCCTGCGCGTGCTCGGCGTCCTCGTGGCGGTCTGGATCGGTCGGCTCGCCGCCGACCTGAGCGGCGCTCGTCGCTCGCAGGCACTCACGCTGACCGTGCTGAATCCCCTGGTGCTGCTCTACGTCATCTCCGCCCCGCATCTCGACGGGCTCATGATCGCGCTCGGGCTGGCCTCGCTGCTCGCCGCGAACGAGCGGCGCTGGCTGGCGTCGGTGGGGCTGGCCTGCGTGGCCGGATCGGTGTCGGGCCAGGCGTTCGTGCTCGTCCCGATTGTGATCGCGGTGCATGCCCTGGGGCGGCGCACGATCCCCGCTTGGCGGCTGATCGGCCGCGACGTCGCGGTGGCCGCCGTGACGACCGGCGTCATCGGCGTGGTGGTGACCGACGGGTTCGGCTGGACGTCGACGGTCGGCAAGCAGTTCGCCACCCACACGCCGTTCTCCGTGGCCGGCGCGATCGGTAAAGCACTGACCCCGATCGTGCGCGGCGCGTCCTATGACGACCTTGCCGCCGGAGGACGGATCACGGCGATGAGCGCGATGGTCTGCGTCGTCGTCTACCTCATCGCCACCGCGGGCGTGCGACCGATCGAGCGCACTGCCGGATACGCGCTACTCGCGCTCGCATTGCTCGCCCCGGTCCTGTACCCCTGGTACCTGCTGTGGGGGACGCTGTGCATCGCGCCCACCGCGACCGGGACACGTCGCATCTGCGTGCTCGCCCTGTGCGCGGCCGCCTGCCTGCTGAATCCACCCGGGTTCTCGACCACGATCTCGAGCGTGATCACTGGGTGCGCGCTGGTCGTCGTGGCCGGCGCGGCGACCACCGTCCTGGTGCGCGGGCGCCGGCCCGCAAGCACGCCCGAACCGGCTACCGCGGAAAGCTGACGATCCGCGCGCCGCGGCCGGGAACGGTCGTGACGTTGCGCGTCTTCGACCGCTCCGGCGATCCGTACGGCGCAATGTCGACGCGTTGCAGCACCGCCTTGAGCACGCTCTGCGCCTCGATTGTCGCCAGCGACGCGCCCAGGCAGCGGCGCAGCCCGCCCCCGAACGGGATCCACGTGGCCGGAGGCGGGTTGCCGTTGAGGAATCGCTCGGGACGGAACTCTTCGGGTGCGGGGAAGACGTCCTCGCGCATCTGCACGAGTTGGATCGACGGGAACACCACCACACCGGCGGGCAGGTCGTAGCCGCCGACCCGGACCGGCTTGGCCAGTCGGCGCGCCACGTTGGCGATGACGGGACGTAGCCGCATCGCCTCCTTGACGGTCGCCTCGAGGTAGGCCTCGTCGTTCTCATCGGCAGCGCGTTGCACCCGGGCGAAAAGCTGCGGCCGCCGAGCGAGGTCGTGGAACGTCCAGGCCAGCGTGGAGGCGGTCGTCTCATGGCCGGCGAGCAACAGCGTGATGAGGTGATCGCGCAGCTCCTCGTCGCTCTGCGTCGGATCGGCGGTCAGCAGTTTGGACAGGACGTCGTTGCGCTCGGCCAGGTCGGCCACACGCCGCCGATCCGCGATCTCGGCGTAGATCAACGCGTCGACGGCGTCCTTGACCTTGGCGAAGCGGCGCCACGGTCCGACGTTCTCGAGGGCCGGGTACATCCAACCGAGAAAGATCGTCGGGCCGATCCGGACGAGACGCTGCAGCAGCGGGCGCAGGTCGGCCAGCCGCGATTCGTCGGTAACGCCGAAGACGATCCGGAGGATCACCTCGAGGCTGATGTCGTTCAGGTGCGGATGGACGGCGAACGGTGCCCCGACCGGCCATTGTGCGACGTTGTCCGCGGCGAGTTCTTCGAGCAGGAGACCCCAGCTGCGCACCGACTCGCCGTGGAATGCGGACATGACCTTCTTGCGACTGGCCTTGTGGGCGTCTTCGTCGAGCAGCAGGACCGAGTGCTCGCCCATGATCGGTCCGAGTATCGCGTTCCCTTCCCCGGCGTGGAACGTGTCCGCGGGCCCGGCGAACACCTCGCGGATGTGCTCGGGCCGCGTCAGCACGACGCCGCGCCCAGCCGGTGCGACATGGACGGAGAAGACGTCGCCGTAGCGCCGTTGCCAGCGCGGGGCGGTATAGGTGCGCAGGCCCAGGAACAGGATCGTCTGCAGCGTCGGCGGCAGCTTGGGCCCTGGCGGTAGCGCGAACGTGCTGGGCAGATTTCGCTTCGAGACGAAGCGGTCGATCGTCGTCATGAGGCACTCCGGGCGATGGGGTCCGTCGCTGACTCGGCTTCCGCTCTAGATATACGCGCGTATAAGACGCGTGTCTAGACGGCCCGGCTACCCTCGTGGCGTGGGACACCGCGACGAATTGCTCACCGCCGCCCGCCGGCTGCTCGAGCAGCGCGGGTACGCCCACATCACCGCGCGCGATCTGGTGGCCGAATCCGGGACGAACCTGGCCAGCATCGGCTACCACTTCGGCTCGAAGGCCGCCTTGCTCAACGAGGCGATCGAGGCCTCGTTCGAGGACTGGGCGACGCAACTGGCCGCCTTCGTCATGTCCGACCCGGACGCCACGCCGTTGCAGCGCGCCAGCGCCACCTGGGTCGCCAGCCTGGACCGGATGGCCGAGCGGCGTCCGATCCTGCAGGCCTACGTCGAGGCACTGGCCCAGGCTCTACGCGTTCCGGAGCTGCGCGAGCAGCTGGCCGGCCACTATGCCCGCGCGCGGGCGATGGTCGCCGCGCTCGTCGCGCGATCGCTCGGCGAGGAGGTCGACGCCGACGACCCGCGCTGCCGCGCAGTGGCAACGTTGGTCATCGCGGCGTGCGACGGGTTGGCCCTGCAGTGGCTGCTCGATCCGGAGAATTCGCCCAGCGCCGATGACCTGGCGGCTGGGCTGGCGGCGGTGTGGATCGCGTCGGCGCCGGATCAGGCGAGCGCGGCCGATCCGGCGAGCGGTCAGCGCCCGCTGGAGATCTCGCGTACCGCCGGACGGACGTCGGCCAGATAGACCGCGGCGACGATCGTCGAGATCAACGAGATCGGCCACGTGGGTGGGCTGGCGAACGTGCCGAACAACCCAGAGACCAGAAGGATCCCGATCCACGCGGGCTTTGTCAGCTTGTCGACCGCGGGAAACGCCGCCGCCTTGCGAGTGAGGCAATCGAGCAGCGCCCAGAGGCGGAGCGCGGCGAGACCATAGAACAGAATCACGTCCGTCCAGTAGTTCAGGTCGTTGACGATGTGCACCGGCTCAGCCTACCGAGCGGGATACGACGCTGCCCCGTTCCGGAGCGGAACGGGGCAGAGTCAGACGGCGCAGCGGATCGGACGTGGATCAGGCCTTGGTGCGACGGGCCGGAGCCTTGCGGGCGGCGGGCTTGCTCGCCGGCTTGCTGGGGGCGGGCCTCGTCGCGGCCGGCTTGGCGGCGGGCTTGGTGGTCGCGGCCTTCGGCGCGGCCGGCTTCGCGGCGGGCTTGCGGCCACGGCCGGTCAGCGACTGCACCGGCTTGACCACACGGTCCTGCACGGTCTCGACGACGACGCCGGTGACCGAACCCGCGGTGTCGACCAGCTTGGCGACGCGCTCGTCGTTCTTGACGCCCTGGAAGAGCACCTCGGCCCGGTCGGTGACGCTGGCGGTGTAGGTCTTGACCTGGGCCAAGTAGGGCTCGACGGCGGTCTTGATCGCCTCGAAGTTGATGGCCTTCTCGGCCGACGAGCGCAGGTCGGTAACGGCTCCGGTGGCCTTCTCGGCGATGTCGGAGACGAACTCGTTCGCCTTACCTGCGAACTCGTTGGCCTGACCGGTCACGTCGTTGAGCTGGGCCTGGGCCTGGTCGAGGACCTGCTTGCCCTGGCTGACGGCGGTGTCCGCGTAAGAACGGATGTCACTGGCGATGGACATGGTGTTACTCCTTCGGGGACTGATGGGTTGGGAGAGGGGCCGTCGCTAGTCCGCGACGACGGCCGAGCTTTCGGGAACCACGGGGGCCGCGCGGTCGGCCTCCGCGCGGAGCTGGGCGTTCTCTCGACGGAAGGACTCGTAGATGTCGAGCAAGACCTGCTTCTGGCGCTCGCCGAGGTCTTCGTCGCTGAGGATGGCGGCCACAAGTTCCTGATTCCCCTCACGGAACTCGAGGAACCCGGCGCGCACGTAGAGCTGCTCGGCGGAGATCCGCAGGCCCTTGGCGATCTGCTGGAGGATCTCCGCACTGGGCTTGCGAAGCCCTCGCTCGATCTGGGAGAGATAGGGATTCGAGACGCCCGCCAGACGAGCCAGCTGACGCAGCGATACCTGCCCCTGCTGGCGCTGCTCCCGGATGAATTCACCGATCGCGGCCCCGCTGCGTTTCGCCTGCTCACGCGGCCCGTCTGCTATCACGCGCTCAGTCTGACGGACGAGTGCTAGCTATTGCAAGCAGCTAGCAAGCGATCTCCGTCACCCCGGCCCGGCTGGAACGACTGGGGCCGATGAGCCAACCGAGGGCCACGGCGCCCAGTCCGGCGGCGAAAGTCGATGCGAGCCGAGGTCAGGGGATGTGCGTCAGTACCGCGATGCGGCGCGCTTGGCGCTGTTGCCGCGCCGGTTCAGCAGCACGCCGGCAGCGAGCAGCACTGCGGCGACGGCGATCAGGGCCAGGATGTCGATACCGGTGAAAGCAGTGCCCCCACCGTTGCCGCCGGGTGCGCTTGTCGATGCGCCACCGACGTCATGGATGACGATGGTCTCGGAGGCCGGGCAACCGGTCGCGCCGGTCTCGGTGCCGCCGATGGCCACGATGTCGTGATCGCCGGTCACCCCGGCGGGCAGCCGGACGTTGACGGAGAAGGACCCGTTGTTGCTCGTGGTCACATTCGCCAGAACGTCGACCTGCGTGTGCAGTTCAAGGCGCACCGAGGCGTTGGGGGTGAAGTTCGACCCGGAGACGGTGATCGACGTACCCGCGAGCGGAGTGGTCGTGCTCACCGAGAGCGTCGGGCACGGGATCGGCGGATATGCGGCGGCCGCGGACGCGGACGACGCGGGAGCCACCACCACCAGCCACAAGCTGGCGACGGCGAGCGCGAGGATCGCTCGTACTCTCATGGCCCACCCTTCATCGGGAGCTGCACGCTGATGCTGCTCGAACAGTTCAACGCGGTGGGCCGACAAAGGGTGCGCGTTTGGCGCGAACTCTAGCTATGCCACCGGTCCGGGTTCGCCATCGATCGACGCAATGTGCTCGCCGACCTGCACCGAGGTCCCCTCCTGCAACGATCTCTTTACCACGGCTAGGGCGATTGGCCCTAGTTCGTGGTGATGTAACGCCGTGCCCAGGAACCCTACGGTCCGGCCGCCGAATTCTACGGACGTGCCGGGATCCGGCAGGTGATCCGACTCACCGGCGAGATGCAGAAGGACGAGCCGGCGCGGCGGGCGGCCCAGATTTTGCACTCGCGCCACGGTCTCCTGGCCGCGATAGCAACCCTTGTCGAGGTGCACCGCGCTGCCGATCCAGCCGACCTCGTGCGGGATCGTGCGGTGATCGGTCTCGAGCCCGAGGCGAGGACGGCGCGCCTCGACGCGCAGCGCCTCGAAGGCCCAGAGGCCCGTGGGATGGGCGCCCGCACTCACCAAGGTGGCCATGACGCCGGCGGCCGACGCCCGCGGAACAATGAGGTCCGCCGCGTCCGCGCCTGGCCAGGGCATCCGGCGCACGAGGCCTCCGGCGCTGATCGCCACCGCGCGGCCGGCGGATTCCGGCACCGGGAGACCGGCCAGCGCAAGAATCGTGGGCGTTGCCGGACCGACTACGGACAGCACCGCCCAGTCGGCCGACACGTCGGCCGGCTCGACGCGCTTGAGGAACTGCATCTTGCGCAGGTATCCCAGGACGTCGGCCGCGGCATCGGGCTCGGTGTCCAGCCAGACGGTCCCGCCCAACTCGGTCACCTGCCAGTGCTGCTCCACGTGACCGTGCGGCGAGAGGACGAGGGACTCGGTGGCGTCGCCGTCGGAGAGCGCGGCGACATGCTGCGAGCAGATCGAGTGCAGCCAGCCCAGCCGGTCCTGGCCGGGCACCACCAGGACGTCTCGATTGCTGCGGTCGATCACGCCGGCGCCGGTCGTGAGCAGACGCTGCTCGCGCAAGGGATCGCCGTAGTGCAGGGCTATTGCGCCGTCCCGGCCGGTGGCCGCCACGGCAGTGTCGAGGTAGGTAGTCATCGCAGAAGAGTCATCGTGAATCCGGCGTCCTTTGTTCCCCGGACGGCTGCTCGCGTCCTGGCGGCTTATCGGCGCAATCGCGGCATCGGCCGAAGACGGTGAAATGCGAACGGTCCAGGACGAAGCCGCGGTCGTGGCGCAGGCGGTCGGCCAGATCGTCGACCAGGCTCGGCTCGGCGTCGACGACGTTGCCGCAGGCATGGCACACGACGTGGATGTGGTCGTCCTCGGCCGGCCGGTAGGACGGCGCGCCGTGTCCGAGGTGGGCATGGCGCACCAGGCCGAGCTCCTCGAGCAGTTCGAGCGTCCGGTAGATCGTCGTCACGTCGACATCAGTGATCGACTCGCTGATCTGTTCGGGCGTGGCGTGACCGAGCTCGCGCACTGCGGCGAGCACCTGTTCACGCTGAGTCGTGACTCGCAGACCGCGGGCTCGAAGCTGTCCGGCGAGATCCGCGGGCGGGGCGCTCGCGTGGGAGTGGGTACCGTCCATCGCCCCCATCGTAGGTAGCCTGGCCGCGTGGCGGGGACGACGGAGCCGGAGCGGCACGCAGCGGTGGTCGCCGTCCTCGGAACTGGCCTGGTGGATGCCGCGCTGCCCGTCGTGCGCGCCGACGACGCCGGGCTCACGCGAGGCGACGGTTGCTTCGAGGGCTGCCGGGTTCGGGTCGGCCCGGACGGCGTCGCGGCGATCGACAAGCTCGATGCCCACCTGGCCCGGATGGCGCGCTCGGCTGCGTCGCTCGAGATCGAGTTCGACAAGGGCGCCTGGGGTGCGCTGATCAGTGCGGCGCTGGCGTCCTGGGCCGGACCGGACGAGGCCGCGGCCAAGCTGTTGCTCACCCGGGGACGGCCCGGCGGACGCCCGACCGGCTTTGTTGCGATCGGCCCGTTGCCGGCGGACTACCCGCGGCAGCGCCGGGACGGCCTCCGGGTGGTGGCGCTCGCCCGCGGAACGGCAAGTGATGCTTTCGCCGAGGCGCCGTGGCTGCTCGGCGGGGTGAAGTCGCTGTCCTACGCGATCAACATGGCGGCTCAGCGCGAGGCACTTCGGCGCGGCGCCGACGACGCCCTGTTCGTCAGCGCCGACGGCATCGTCCTCGAGGCACCCACCGGATCGGTCGTGTGGTCCGTCGGTCGCATGCTGCACACGACGCCAGCGGGGCCTACTGGCATCCTCGCCGGCACGACCCAGCAGCTGCTCTTCGCGCGGGCCGAATCGTCCGGCTGGCAGACTGCGGCGACGCTCGCCACCGTCGACGATCTGCACGCGGCTGACGTCGTGTGGCTCGTGGGCAGCGTCCGCGGACCTGTGGACGTCGTCGAACTCGACGGAAAGCCGCGGGCGCGGCGGGCGGACGTCGACGCCGAGGTCCGGCGTCTGGCCGGGTTCTGAGCGCCGAGGCGAAAACATCATTGCCGGAGCCGCTTTTCGCGAAGTACCGTCTAGGTACACGAGAGAGGGGGTGGTCCAGAGTTGAGAACTTGTCGGACACGTGAGGTGGCTACCAGCTGACCGCCGCAAGAGCAACGGACCTGCGAGGGCCAGCCCCCTGCCGCGTGCTAATGCGGTGGTGAGCACTTCCTGGCAGCTACCCGGCCCCCGAGTCGTCGGCCCGTCCAGCCGACCCGCCAAGGCGGAAGTGACTCGGGGGCCGTTCTACATTCTGACGCGCATCAAATCAGATGGGCCAGGCCGTAGATCGGTTTGCTGTACCAGGTGACCATGCCCTGTTCGTCCAGGAAGGCCATGATCTTCGCGGCCATCCAGCGCCGGGTCTCGTGAAAATTCGGGTTCTGGCGCGCGGCGTTGACCGCTTCCGCAGGATCGAGGCCGACTTCCTTGTAGACGTCCGGGCTGATCATCGACGACGCGACGAATGCGGCGACGATCGCTGACGCCACATTGCTGATCACCTTGGCAATCGGCCCGATGCTCGACATCTGCCGGGCGACCTCCTCGCGGGCGAACCGCACATGCCGCGCTTCTTCGACGACGTGGATCCGGTTGACCATGCGGACGAGGGGGTGGACGGACTCGTCGTGGACCATTTCGCGCTGGAGCCGGTCGGTGATCTCTTCGGCGACGAGCACCGGCGCGAACAGCGCCGGGCCCACCGCGGTGGCCTTGTAGATCCGGGCCAACTGGTGCACGAGCTTGCGCGGCCGGTAGGTCGGCGCGCCCAGCCGGGCGATCGACTTGGCGAACATCAGGATGTGCCGCGTCTCGTCACCGATCTCGGTCAGCGCGTATTGGGTGCGCGGGTCCTGCGGGTCCTGGTGGTAGGCCCATCGCGACAGCAGCTGGATCAGGATCAGTTCGAACCACAGCCCGGTCGAGGCCACGCTCGCCAGTTCCTGGCGGGACAGCTCGATGCGCTGCTGCTCGCTCATCCGTCCCCAGAGGTCAGTGCCGTACAGCGACACCCGCTCGAACGGCATGAATTTCATGTCCAGCTCGACGGGGGCGTCCCAATCGATGTCGAGATCGGGGCGGTAGGAGTTCTTCGACGAGGAGCCGAGCAGCCGGTTCGCGGTCTTGCGGACGCCTTCGATCGGGGCGACAGCCGTCATCAACGTTCTCCGTCCTCAGCGCGCAAACACCTTGGGTTTCTATTACAAGGTGTACCACCTATATCTGACCATGACAAGTTGTCGCAGATACCTGCGGTCCGTGCGGGCGAATACCCTGGCGGCATGTCCGAGCCGCCCGCTGACAGTCCGGATTCGGACCTGCGTGACGGCCGGTCGACGCGCTGGGACCCGCATCGCCGGGAGCGTCGGCTGCAGATCATCAACGCCGCGATCGCGGCCATCGAGGAGTCCGGGCCTGACGCGCTGACCGCCCAGGTCGCGGAAAAGGCCGGCGTCCCTCGTACCCATGTGTACCGGCACTTCGACGGTAAACAGGCGCTCGACCTCGCCGTCTCGACCCATGTGGCCAACCAGATCGGGCAGCAGATCCGCGCCGGTCTGGCCACCCGCGGCTCAGCGCGCGACATCATCAGCGCCGCGATCGATCAGCACCTCGGTTGGATCGAGGCGCACCCGAACCTGTACCGCTTCCTGGCCCAGCACGCGTACGCGGTGCGGGGCGCCGGGTCCTCCGCCGCCGACGACGCGAAGGCCGCGTTCGCGGCCGAGCTGACCGACTTGATCCAGCGCTATATGCGCGCCCTCGGCGTCGACACCGAACCCGCCGAGCGGGTCATCGTGGGCGTGGTCGGGCTGGTGGACGCGACGGCGGCGTGGTGGCTCGAACGCCGCCAGCCCTCGCGCGGCGAGCTCACCGCGGAGCTGACCGAGCAGGTGTGGTTGATCATCGAGCGCAGCGCCCGTGAACTCGGGCTGGTTCTCGACCCGGACGTCCGGCTCCCGCTCCCCTGACTAGGGTCGTGCGGCCGAACTCGACGTGCACCTGATCTGCGACAACCTGTCCGCTCACAAGACGCACCCCGACCGGCTCATCGTGGATAAATCAGGTCGAACGCTGGTTCGGCTACCTCACCGACCAACTGCTGCGCCGCGGCGTCCACAAATCCATACAGGCGCTGGAAAAGACATCCGCACCTGAATCAAGAATTGGAACGAGAACCCCAAACCCTTCGTCGGGACCAAGACCGCCGAAGAGATCCTCGACTCCCTCGCCCGATATATCCAACGAATTACTGGCGCGGGACGCTGGTGGTTCCGCCCGTCGGTCTCTCGGGGGTCAGGTCCAGGCGGTGCGGTGGAGGCCGTGGGAGCGGTCGGCGGGTCTTCGGCGCTGCCGGCGATCGCGCCGGTTGGTGGACTGGGCTGGTACTGGTCTCGGCGTTCTGTTTCGTTCCGCTTGCGTTTCTGAAAGGCGCGGCGACGACGAGTTCAGTTCTCGGCTGGGTCTTGTTGTTCGGCTTGCTGTTTTGCGCTGGTCCGGTCTTTGTCTGTGGACAGCT
>JAVHVH010000164.1:0-3487 GCA_032160665.1 Pseudonocardiales bacterium | reverse complement strand
AGGAGGGCGACGAGCTGATCGTGCTTGGCGCGGGTGGGGGCGTCGGCCTTGCGGCAGTCCAGCTCGGTGTTCAGCTCGGCGCCTCGGTCACGGCCGTCGCATCGTCGACCGAAAAGCTCGATGTGGCAGCGGGTTACGGCGCCAAGCATCTGATCAATCACAAGTCGGGCGACGTTCGTGGCGCGCTGCGCGACGCCGTTCCCGGCGGTACCGACGTGGTCATCGATCCTGTCGGCGGAGAGCTGTCCGAGCCCGCATTGCGGTCGCTGCGCCGCGGCGGGCGGTTCGTGACTGTCGGATTCGCCTCCGGCGTCATCCCCTGCATCCCGCTCAACCTGGTGCTCGTCAAGGGCGTGCATGTCCTCGGGTTTCAGTTCCAGGACGTCCCGGCGGATGAATTCGCCCGCAACGAGGAAGAATTGCTCGAGCACCTTGTCAGCGGACGGGTACTGCCTCACGTCAGCGCGGTGTACCCGCTCGCTGAAACGGTGGCTGCGCTAAGGCACGTCGCCGACGGCCGCGCCGTTGGCAAGGTCCTGATCGAGCTGCGCGACGACGACTGACCGCCGGCATTTCAGAAGCATGCACCTAACCTGGAACTTGATATCGCATGCGATATCAAGTTCGAGAAGGTCCACATGTCCGCTGACGGAAGCCTCAGCTCGCCGGGATCAGGTCCGCGGCGACCGAGGCCATCATTCCGCATCGGAACGTCTCGCTGTGGCCGATGTCTCCCGCTGAATCGTTCGCCGCCGCGAGCGCTTGAGCCTTGAAAGCCCGTGCGGCCGCACTCAATCGGTGCTGCACCGAATCGACACTCTCATCGAGTTCGGCGGGCAGACACTCGCCCCACAACGTCACTTCTGTCGCGCCCTGATCGAGTGCGTTCAGCACGTGCTCGCGGACGCGGGCATCCACCGCGAATAGATCGGCGGCGACCGCGACGGTCTGGGGATGGGGCCGCTCTTCCCACGCCTCCAGCACCGATTCCAGATCGCGCACATCGGCGCCGAGGATCTCAAGCGGTCGGGCGTCGTCGTCGCCGCTGACCAGTACGGTGACATCCCATCCGGCCATCACCCGGTCGTAGACCCAGCCGCCTGCGAACCGCACCGCGTCGAGCACGGTGGGTGCGACCACGTCGAGCCGGTACCTCATGTCGAGCTCCGTCGCCCGATCTCCCGCCCCAGCGACTCCGCGTACCCCTTGAACACGTCGGTCAGCGGTATTGAAGGATCGAGCAACCATAAGGTCTCCATTCCATTGATGAAGGCGAGGATCTCCACGGCCTTGTTGGCCGCGTCGAAGTCTGTGCGGTACAGGCCGTCACTCTGGCCGCGCTCGACTATCGCGGTGATGATGTCGATGGCGTCGCGATACCGGTTGTGTAGGCGGTCGTGAAGTGGGGCGTCGGGGGCAATGTTCTCGACGAGCAGGACGGTAAAAGTGCCGATCAGCTCCGGTGCGCGTTCGAACCGCTCGGGGACCCGGCTCAGCTCGGTGATCAGGTCACCATCGCGGTAGTCCGCGTGGGCGTCGTCATCGGCGTCACGAGCGTCGAGTACCGCGTTGAGGAGCTGTTCTTTGGACTCGAAGTGATGCAGCAAGCCGGCGGGCGTCACCCCGGCCTCCTTGGCGATCTGAGCCAGGGAGGTGTTGCGCCAGCCGTTGCGTGCCAGCAGCCGCTCGGCCACGCCGAGGATTCGCTGCCTGCGATCCTCGCCTTTCGCGTGGAGGGTCGCGTAGGGCCGTGGGGCTGACACGGGGCTCCTTCCTTGAACCAACCTAGTGAACACACAGTAGGTAGGTTTGGCCGCTGTGACAAGGGTCTCATCGAACTCGGCTCTCGAGCTGCCGTCTACCTGGCTTTTCGCGAGTTCACTTGGCTCCGGTACCGGCGCGCGCCGAAGTCGAGCTGATCTACGAGGATTGAATGTCTGATTGCTGGAACACGTCGATGGCCGCGACAGGCGTCATCATGACCAGCGGGATGTGCCGCGCAGTCGACTTCTGATAATTGATGTAGGGCGGGTAGGCACGGGCCATAAAGTCCCAGACCTTGTGCCGCTCATCGCCTTCGGGCTCACGCCAGGTTGCCCGGAAGGCTTGGGTGGCGATTTGGAAGTCGATATCGGGCGCGGCACGCAGGTTGAGATACCACTCGGGATGCTGATCGGCGCCACCCTTCGACGCAACGATGACCACCTCGCCACCGATATCGCCGTAAATCAACGGAGCGATTTGCGTCCTGCCTGATTTCCGCCCCTTCACCTTGATCAAACAGTGTGTTGTGAATGAGTGGCCACCGACTTCGGAGAGGTCGACGACGTGGCCCTGCACGCCGCCCGAGCGCAGATACATCTGGCGGTGGCTTGCCGCCCAGTCGCGGCGTTCTTGCCGGATTTCGCCTGCCGATTCATCACTCATGGTGCTAAAGGCCCAGTGACTTGGCGATGATCACCTTCATCACCTCGCTGGTACCCGCATAAATGCGGGCCACCCTGGCGTCTGTGTACAGCCTGGCGATCGGGTACTCCATCATGTAGCCGTAGCCGCCGAACAACTGGAGGCAGCGGTCGATCACGCGCTGCTGCATCTCGGTGCAGAAGAGCTTCACGCGCGCGGCGTCGGCCGCCGTCAGCTCACCCTCGACATGCAGGGTGACGGCGCGGTCCAGCATCGCCTGTGCCGCCTCCACCTCCGTCGAGCAGGCGGCCAGCTCGAATTTTGTGTTCTGGAACGACGCGACCGGCGTGCCGAACGCCTTGCGGTTCTTCGTGTAGTCGATGGCCGCGGCGATCGCCGACCTGGCCTGCGAAACCGAGCCGACGGCGACGGTGAGGCGTTCCTGCGGGAGGTTGTGGCCGAGGTAGCCGAACGCCTCGCCCTCCTCCCCCAGCACGTTGGCGGCCGGGACCCGGACGTCGACGAAGGACAGCTCTGCGGTGTCCTGCACCTTGCAGCCCATCTTCTCCAGCTCACGGCCGCGGGTGAAGCCGGTCATGCCGTCTTCGACAACCAACAGCGACAGGCCCTTGCGGCGATTGTCCGGATCGGTGGCCGTGCGCGCAACCACGATCACCAGATCGGCCTGCATGCCGCCGGTGATAAAGGTCTTGGCGCCGTTGACAATCCAGTCGTCTCCGTCACGCACCGCGGTGGTGCGCATGCCTGCCAGATCCGATCCGGTGCCGGGTTCGGTCATCGCGATCGCGGTCAGCAGCGTGCCCGCGGCCAAACCCGGGAACCAGCGCTTCCGCTGCTCCTCGTTCGCGTAGTGCAGGAAATACGGCAGGATCACCTCGAGCTGGGTACGCACCGTCGACAGCGTGACCAGCGCGCGGGCCGCTTCCTCCTGCATGACGACGTTGTAGCGGTAGTCGGGCATGCCGGCTCCGCCGTACTCCTCGGGGATCGCCATCCCCAACATGCCCAGCTCACCCATCTGCTTGAACACGTCGCGGGGCATGCGTCCGCCCTTCTCCCA
>JAVHVH010000150.1:0-4286 GCA_032160665.1 Pseudonocardiales bacterium | reverse complement strand
GACGAACTCCTCGATGTCGGGGTGGTCGATGTCGAGGACGACCATCTTCGCCGCCCGGCGGGTCGCCCCGCCCGACTTGATCGTGCCCGCGGACGCGTCCGCCCCGCGCATGAACGAGACCGGACCGGAGGCCGTGCCGCCCGAGGAGAGCAGCTCCTTGGACGAGCGGATGCGGGACAGGTTGAGCCCGGCGCCGGAGCCGCCCTTGAAGATCAGCCCCTCTTCGCGGTACCAGTTCAGGATCGAGTCCATGGTGTCGTCGACGGCCAGGATGAAGCACGCGCTGACCTGCTGGGGTGAGCTGGTACCGACGTTGAACCAGACCGGTGAGTTGAAGCTGAACACCTGGTGCAGCAGCATCCAGGTGAGCTCGTGCTCGAAGACCTCGGCGTCCTGGGCCGATGCGAAGTAGCCGTGCTGTTCGCCCGCCGCCCGGTAGGTCAGTACGACGCGGTCGATGAGCTGGCGCAGCGACCACTCGCGCGCCTCGGTCCCGACCGCTCCGCGGAAGTACTTGGTGGTGACGATGTTGGCCGCGTTGACCGACCAGAAGTCCGGGAACTCGACGCCGCGCTGCTCGAAGTTGATCGAACCGTCGCGCCAGTTGGTCATGACGACGTCACGACGCTCCCAGATCACCTCGGCGTAGGGGTGCACGCCGGCGGTCGTGTAGACGCGCTCGACTCGCAGGCCGTCGGTCGGGTACACGGCCGTGCCGGCCGGCTTCGACTTCTGCCGCTTCGCGGCAGCGTCGCCGTGCGAGTCGGTGGATCGGGTCACGTCGGCCTCGGTCATGGGCGGAGCGTCCTTCCTTGCGGGGCTGAGGGCGGAGTCTTGCGGGCGATCGGTGCAGCTGACGCTGCGTGCCGGTGATCCGGCGGAGGAGTCCGGGGTGCAGCAGTTGTGGGGCGCGCGGCTCAGGGGGCGTGGGCTCGGCGATCGGCGCGGAGATCGACGATCGCCTTCTCGAAGTCCTCGACGGAGGTGAAGGCCTGATACACCGACGCGAACCGGAGGAACGCGACCTCGTCGAGCGCCCGCAGCGGACCGAGGATCGCCAGGCCGACGTCGTCGCTCGGGATCTCGGCGACCCCGGTGGCCCGGATGGCCTCCTCGACCGCCTGGGCGAGCTGGGCCAGGGCGTCCTCGTCGACCGGGCGGCCCTGGCAGGCGCGGCGCACGCCGCTGACCACCTTCTGCCGGCTGAACGGCTCGGTGACCCCGCTGCGCTTGATAACGGCCAGGGTGGCCTCTTCGACGGTGGTGAACCGCCGCCCGCACTCCGGGCAGGAGCGTCGTCGTCGGGTGACCTGACCCTCGTCCTGCTCACGGGAGTCGACGACCCGAGAATCCGGATGGCGGCAATACGGACACCTCATCCGCGCCACCCCCTTCGCCCGTGCCGTACTGAACCGCTACCGGCGGTCCGGCAGCGCCCGTCCTGTGGATAAAGCTGTCGACAACCTGGGGACCGTCATGTGGATAAGACGGCCGAGCTGTGGACGGCAAAACCCAACTTGTGGACGAAGTACATCCTTGTAACTACTAGATGTAGGGGTAACGCTAGAGCCGAGATCGATGTTCCGCAAGAGCGAATCGCGGCGCGTCGTGGATTGGCTCACGGGACCCGGAGCACCTGACCGGGCGTCAGGTCGACGCTCGTCAGGTGGTTGCCGCGCTGCAGGGCAGCGACCTCGGCGCGCGGATCACGCTGCGGCGCGACCCGAGCCGCGATCGACCACAGGGTGTCCCCCGCCTCGACGGTCACCGCTCGCGGGCCGGCCGGCGCCGGCGCGGGAGCCGGTGCCGACAGCGACGCGAGCCAGACCAGTGCCCCGCCGAGCGCTGAGATAGCCAGGGTCAGCACGACGACGCCGCGCCGGGTGAGCCGCAGGGGCGGCGCACACGCCGGTGCCCCGGGCGGCAGCAGAACGGTGACGCTGGCCAGCCGGCGTGGCGCCTCGTCGGGCGCACCGGGGCGCACCGGGGCGGGAATCGTGACAGCCGGGGCGTAGTCGAGAGCTACCGACATGAGAGCCTCCTTACGGTATGATGTTCGAACACAGATTCGATAGAACGCCTGATCGAATGTCTACCAGCGGGGTCTGACAAAGACCACTCGGGCCCGGCGTGTCGTTCGAACAAATGTTTGAGTTCGGCGCTCGTCCGGGCTACGTTCGAACCGGTCGGTGATCACGACGGGTTCGGCCGCCGACCAGCAGACAAGACGACTTCACCCCAGAGCGGAGGCCACCCAGTGGCGAAGGACAGCACCGGCCGCAAGCCCAAGACGACGGCCCCGGATACCGCAGACCGTCGTCGCCCGGGCCGGCCGAAGGTCACCGAGCTCCCGGACCCGGTCACCGGGCTGACGCGGCGCCAGCAGGCGATTCTCGACGTCATCCGGGACTCCGTTGAGCGTCGGGGCTACCCGCCGAGCATCCGCGAGATCTGTGAGTCCGCAGGGCTGGCCTCGACCTCGAGCGTCGCGCACCAGTTGGCCATGCTCGAGCGCAAGGGATTCCTACGCCGCGACCCGAATCGGCCGCGCGCGGTGGACGTTCGCGTCGGAGGGACGGCGACGAAGCCCAAGGCGGCCCGTCGAGCGGTGGCCGTCACCGACGACGCCCCGCGCGGCGAAGCCCCGGTGTTCGTGCCGGTCGTGGGACGCATCGCGGCCGGCGGGCCGATTCTGGCCGAGCAGATGATCGAGGACGTCTTCCCGCTGCCGAAGGCACTGGTCGGCGAAGGCACCCTGTTCATGCTGAAAGTGGCCGGCGACTCGATGATCGACGCCGCGATCGCCGACGGCGACTGGGTTGTCGTGCGGCAGCAAGACGACGCCGAGAACGGCCAGATCGTGGCGGCGATGATCGATGGCGAGGCAACGGTCAAGACGCTGCAGCGCCGCGACGGGCACGTGTGGTTGATGCCGCACAACCCGGCCTACTCGCCGATCGAAGGGGACGGGGCGACCGTTCTGGGCCGCGTCGTCACGGTATTGCGTCGGCTCTGACTTTCGGCCCGCCGACCTCGATCGGGCGCTAGTCGGCCCTATTCGGCCTTGGCACTCGACTCGGCCCCGGCGTGGCCGTTGGCGTTCGGCACCGGGCGTGGCCGCGCCTTGGGCGGTTCCGCCGCGGGGGCCGGCTCCGAAGCGGGTGGCTCGATGGCCTGCGGCTCGGCTTTGGCGGCCTCACGGGCCTTGTCGTCCTCGCTCATGCCCTTGATCTCGGTCTTGAAGATCCGCAATGACCGGCCCAGCGACCGCGACATGTCCGGGAGTTGCTTCCAGCCGAAGAACAGCACTGCCACGACGATCGCCAAGACGATCAGATGACCCGGGCTGAACAGTTCCATCGACGGCCTCCAAGACCAGGCGCGGGGTTTCGCGAACACACGTCTTCTGCGACGACCTTCAGGTTACGCCCTTGCCCGGGCGAAGTGGACTTCGCGAGCGCGCACGGGGGGGTGGATCAGGGGACGCCGGCGGAAACGAAGGGCCGGAGCAGATCGGCGAGAGCGGGGTCGACGCGGGCGTGCACGAGCGTCCCGCCGGCCGTGTGCTCGGTCCGCAGCACCTCGGCGCGCTCGTGCAGGCGCGCAACGAGGTCGCCCCGGGTATAGGGCACCAGCACATTGATCTCGATATCCGGACGGGGCAGGCGCTGCTCGATCCGTGCGCGCAGCGCGTCCAGACCGGTGCCCTCCTGGGCCGAGACGAACAGCGCGTTGGGCGCCAAGCCCCGCAGCCGAAGCAGGACCTCGGGTTCGGCGGCGTCGATCTTGTTGAAGACCAGCTGCTCGGGCACGCCGAGCGCGTCGATCTCGCCGAGCACCTCGTGGACGGCGCGGATCTGCGCCTCGGGATCGGCGTCGGAGGCGTCCACGACGTGCAGGATCAGGTCGGCTTCGGCGACCTCTTCCAGGGTCGAGCGGAACGCCTCGATCAGCTGGGTCGGCAGGTGCCGAACGAATCCCACGGTGTCGGCGAGCGTGTAGATGCGGCCGTCGGAGGTCTCCGAGCGGCGCACCGTGGGATCGAGCGTGGCGAACAGCGCGTTCTCGACGAGCACGCCGGCGTCGGTCAAGCGGTTGAGCAGCGAGGACTTGCCGGCGTTGGTGTAGCCGGCCAGAGCCACGCTGGGCACGCTCCGCGCGGTGCGCCGAGCCCGCTTGACGTCCCGGGCGGTCTTCATGCCCGAAATCTCCTTACGCAGCTTCGCCACCCGGGAGTTGATCCGGCGCCGGTCGATCTCGATCTTGGTCTCACCCGGGCCACGGCC
>JAVHVH010000140.1:0-28295 GCA_032160665.1 Pseudonocardiales bacterium | reverse complement strand
GGGGGGGGCGCCGCGCCCGACCTCACCTGACGGAACGGGGCGGGACCCGAATCGGTTCGACGTCAGCCGTCGCTGCCGCTGTGCCCGCCGTCGTCGCTGCCGGAAGCGCCGTCGCCGCCGCTGTTGTCACCGGAACCGCTGTTGTCGCCACCATCGTCGTGGCCGCTGCTGGGACGATTGCTCGGACCGCTGCTGTCGTCGCCGGGCTCGGACGTCTCGCCCTGGTCGTTGTCGTCACCGGGCTGCTCACTCTGGTTGTTCTGGTCCTCGCCCTGGTCGTCGGCGTCGGCGTCCTCGACGCCGGTGCCGTCGTCTCCACGCCCGGAGGAGACCTCGGTGCTGCTGGCGGTTCCCGCACCAGCACCGCGGCCACGGTGCTTGGCCTTAGCCCGTGCGTGGTGCGCCGCCTCGGTCGGTTCCTCGGACGGGACGGCGGTGGTCGAGGACTCGTCGACCTCGACCTCGCTCGGATCGTCGGATGTCGTCGATGTGGACGGGGAGTTGGGGGCCGGCGCACTCGTCGGCGCCGCTGCGGATGCCACCGCAATGCCGGCCGCCGCGCAACCGGCGATGAATGCGGCGAGCGCGAGCGACTTGACGTGAAACTTCATGGGGGCCTCCGGTGTGCCTATCGGGATGACACACGCGTAATCGCTCGCCGCGCGCAGCGGGTTACGCGGTCCGGATGAGGACTAGGCCCAGAGTTGGCCCTCGAGCCGCTCGGCGGCCTGCTGCAGCGTGCCCGTGTACGCACCGGTGGAGAGGTATTTCCACCCGCCGTCCGCGACGACGAAGGCGACGTCGGCGCGCTCGCCGCGGCTGGCTACCCGGTCGGCGACCGACAGGGCCGCGTGCAGGATTGCACCGGTTGAGACGCCGGCGAAGATGCCTTCGTGTTCGATCAGGTCACGCGTGCGGCGCAGCGCGTCGTAGGAGGTGACCGAGAACCGCGAGGTCAGGATCGAGTCGTCGTAGAGCTCGGGCACGAAGCCCTCGTCGATGTTGCGCAGGCCGTACACGAGTTCGCCGTAGCGCGGTTCGGCCGCGACGATCTGGACGTCCGGGATCTTCTCGCGCAGGTAGCGGCCGGTGCCCATCAGCGTGCCGGTCGTGCCCAGACCCGCGACGAAGTGGGTGAGCGTCGGCAGGTCGCGCAGCAGCTCCGGGCCGGTGCCCTCGTAGTGCGCCTGCGCATTGGCGGGGTTGCCGTATTGGTAGAGCATCACCCAGTCCGGATACTGCTCGGCGAGCTGCTTGGCGGTGGCGACCGCCTGATTCGACCCGCCGGCCGCCGGCGAGGAGATGATCCGAGCCCCGAACATCTCGAGCAGTTGACGCCTCTCGACCGAGGTGTTCTCGGGCATCACGCAGACCAGGCCGTAGCCGCGCAGCTTCGCGACCATGGCCAGCGAGATCCCGGTGTTACCCGATGTCGGCTCGAGGATCGTGCAGCCCGGCGTGAGCCGGCCGTCCGCCTCGCCGGCCCGGATCATGGCGAGCGCGGCGCGGTCCTTGATGGAGCCGGTGGGGTTGCGGTCCTCGAGCTTGGCCCAGAGCCGCACTGGCTGGTCGCCGTCCCACCGCGGGGAGAGGTAGGGCAGGCCGACGAGGGGGGTGTCCCCCAGCGCGTCGAGCAGCGAGTCGTAGCGGGCCACGGGTCAGCCCCCAGCGACCGCCGGCAGGATCGTCACCGCGTCGCCGTCTTTCAGCGCGGTCTCGAGCGAGCCGGTGAAACGGACGTCCTCGTCGTTGACGTAGACGTTGACAAATCGGTGGAGCGCACCGTCGTCGGTGGTCAACCGACCCTTGAGCCCGGGGTGGCTCTCGTCCAGGTTGTCGATGAGCGCGGCGAGGGTGTCGCCCTTTGCCTCGACCGCCTTCTCGCCGCCGGTGTACGTACGCAGGATGGTCGGGATCTTGACCTCAATGGCCATGGTGATACGTGCTCCTGGTTTCGGAAGGGGAGGTACTTGCCGGGTACAACGTCGAAACTGCCGTCCATCGTCCCACCCGCTGCGCGGATGGCGAAAATCACCGGGTTTCGTCCACCACCTCGACGGGTTCCTCGGTGACGACGCCGTCGACGATGCGGAACGAGCGGAACTCGGCCTCGTCCTCGTCCCGCGTCGAGACGAGGACATAGTGGGCATTCGGTTCCGACGCGTAGCTGATGTCCGTGCGCGACGGATATGCCTCCGTCGCCGTGTGCGAGTGGTAGACGACGACGGGCTCTTCGTCGTTGGCCGCCATCTCCTTGTAGAGAGCGAGCAGGTCGGCGGAATCGAACTCATAGAACGTCGGCGATCTCGCGGCATTGAGCATGGGGATGAACCGCCGGGGCCGGTCGCTGCCCTCGGCCCCGGCCACCACCCCGCAGGCCTCGTCCGGATGGTCCCGGCGGGCGTGGGCGACGATCGCGTCGTGGATCGCCCGGTCGATACGGAGCACGCCTCGACGATACCGAGAACTGAGCTGCGGACGATCAGCGCATCAAGCCCGAGACCACGCTGTCCTGGACTTCGGTCAGCCAGTAGTAGACGACCCGCGGCGGCGTCTGCGGATCGGACGGATCGAGGTCGTGATCGTCCTCCTCGGAGATGCCCAGCCGGGTGCCCAGGGCGAGGCGCAGATCGTTGAGCACCTGGATCCATCGGCGACCGGCGTCCTCGTCGGTGAGGTCGATCTCGTCGGACTGCGCGAGGTCGGCGCGGCACGCCGCTATCCGCTCCGCGCGCTCGGCCCGCAGGCTGGTTTCGGTGAGCGAGCGGAACTCGACCTCGGCCTCGGTGTCGTCGCGATAGGCCGCGGGATACAGCCGCTGCAGCACCTCGTCGTCGCCGAGCGGTTCGGCCAGCATCGTGTCGAGCTCGTCGATCAGGCGCGAGAGCAACACGGTCTCGACGGGCTCGAGCCGCAGCCGTAGCCGCCCGCGCCGGCGGGAGACCTTCACGTCTGCTGTTCGAGAGTGGCCCAGAGTCCGTACCCGTGCAGCGTCGAGACGTCGAGTTCCATACGCTCGCGGGTGCCGGACGAGACCACCGCGCGTCCGCGCTGGTGGACGTCGAGCATCAGCTTCTCGGCTTTCGGCTTCGCGTACCCGAAGACCGTCATGAAGACGTGCGTCACGTAGGACATCAGATTGATCGGATCGTTCCAGACGATCGTGATCCAGGGACGGTCCGGATCGGCGGTGACATCAGCGTCGGCCTGCTCGGTGGCCTCGCGTTGTGGCATGAGTGTGGTGCGGCCCGGCATGAGTCCATGGTGGCACGGTCGACTAGATTTTCTGTCCATGGCCGAGGTACAGCAGGTACGGCGTGGCCTCGGTCTGGTCGGGCTGGTGCTGGTGTTGGTGGGCGCGGCGCTCGTTCTCGTCTCGTTCCGGTTCCTGGACTGGTACGCCGTCCGGTCCACGTCGGCCGACTCCGTTCCCGAAATCACCTTCAGCCGGCTGCACCACAGCGTGGACGACCTCGGTGGAGCTGTGGTCGCATCGGCCTACTTCGCGTGGCTGTCGTGGGTGCTGGTCATCGCGGTCATCGCCGTCGGGTGCGCGGCGAACGCTCCGTCCCGGGTCTCGGACGCGATGCGGGTCGGGGGCTTCCTGATTGGGTTGCTGGGAGCTGCGGCCACGTACTACGCCCTCGCGCAGTACCGGGACGCGCAGGTGAGCGCGGGCGCCGCCCGTCATGGCGTCCTGTTCAATGCCACGTGGGGGCTGTGGATCGCCATGGTCGGATACCTGCTCGCCGGCGTGGGCGCGGCCGTCGGGCCGAGAGCGCGGTGAGCCGAATGACGACCGCGCTGCTGACCGACCGGTACGAGCTGACGATGCTCGGTTCGGCGCTGCGCGACGGCACCGCCGAGCGCCACTGCGTATTCGAGGCGTTCGCCCGGCGACTGCCCGAGTCGCGGCGCTACGGCGTCGTCGCCGGCACGGCTCGGGTGATCGACGCCATCCGCGAGTTCGTGTTCGACGACGAGACGATCGGAATCCTGCGCGAGACCGGGGTCGTCGACGACATCGCCGCGGAGTATCTGAGCGGGTACCGATTCAGTGGCGATATCGACGGATACCCGGAAGGCGAGCTGTACTTTCCCTTCTCCCCGGTGCTTACCGTCACCGGCACGTTCGCCGAGGCCGTCCTGCTCGAGACCGTCGTTCTCTCGATCATGAACCACGACTGCGCGGTCGCGTCGGCCGCAGCGCGGATGGTGACGGCCGCCTCCGGACGTCCCATCATCGAGATGGGTTCGCGGCGCACGCACGAGCAGGCTGCCGTCGCGGCCGCGCGCGCCGCCTACCTGGCCGGGTTCGCCTCGACCTCGAACCTCGAGGCGAGCCGCAGCTACGGCGTGCCGACCGCCGGCACGGCGGCGCACGCGTTCACCCTGTTGCACGACGACGAGCGCTCGGCCTTCGCCGCGCAGGTCGCCTCGCTCGGCCCGTCCACGACCCTGCTCGTCGACACCTACGACATCACCCGCGGCATCGAGCTTGCCGTCGAGGTGGCCGGCCCGGAGCTGGGGGCAGTGCGTATCGACTCCGGGGATCTTGGCGTCCTCGCCAACCACGCCCGAGCTCAGCTCGACAGCCTCGGCGCGACCGGCACCCGCATCGTCGTGAGCGGCGACCTGGACGAGTTCTCGATCGCGGCGCTGGCCGTGACGCCGGTCGACGCCTACGGCGCCGGCACCGCCGTTGTGACCGGTTCCGGCGCGCCGACCGCAGGCATGATCTACAAGCTCGTCGAGGTGGACGGACGGCCGGTGGCCAAGCGCTCCGAGCACAAGGAGAGCAACGGCGGGCGGAAGACGGCGCTGCGGGCGTACAAGCCGACCGGGACCGCCGTCGAGGAGATCGTCTCGGCTCGCCGTGGCGCCGAACCCGGTCCCGGCGAGCGGCTCGTGCAGCGCGCGCTGATGCGAGGCGGCTCCGCCGTCGACGACCTGCCCTCGCTGGACGACTCGCGTGAGCACCTGCGAGCGGCGACGGTGACTCTGCCGTGGGACGGGCTGAAGCTCTCGCGCGGCGAGCCCGCGATCCCGACCAGGGTCATCCCGGCCGGTTGAGCCGCGAGCCGCGCGGGTACCTTCGCGGCATGTCCCGCGCCGTCATTGTGGTGGATGTTCAGAACGACTTCTGCGAGGGCGGCTCGCTCGCCGTGGCCGGCGGCGTCGAGGTTGCACGGGCGGTGAGCACGCACCTGCTCGACGGCGGCTACGAGCACGCTGTGGCGACCAGGGACCATCACATCGACCCGGGCCAGCACTTCTCGGCCTCGCCCGACTACGTCGATTCGTGGCCCCGGCACTGCGTGGTCGGCACGTCGGGCGTCGCGCTGCATCCCGACCTCGACACCGGCCGGATCGAGGCCGTCTTCGACAAGGGCGAGTACCACGCGGCGTACTCCGGCTTCGAGGGCACGAGCGACGGCACCCCGCTGGCCGACTGGCTCCGGGACCGGGACGTGGACTCGGTCGAGATCGTCGGGATCGCCACCGATCACTGCGTGCGGGAAACCGCGTTGGACGCGGCGCGACTCGGGTTTGCGACGAGCGTGCGCCTCGACCTCACGGCGGGAGTCGCGGCCGAGACCGTCCACGGCGCGCTCGACGCGATGCGCGGCGCCGGGGTCGAGCTCGTCGGCGATCCGATCGTGCGCGCCTGACCTTTCAAACGCCGACGACATCGCCCCGATGGGCCTTCCGCCGTCGTCCGGCGCAAGCTACGTTGTCCGCCATGACTCAAGGCAATTACCCAGGCTACGGACAGCAACCCCAGGAACAGCCGGGCCCGTCCGGCCAACCAGGGCAATACGGCCAACCGGGGCAATACGGCCAGCAGCCCGGGCAATACGGCCAGCCAGGCCAGCCCGGGCAATACGGGCAGCAGCCCGGGCAATACGGCCAACCAGGCCAGCCGGGGCAATACGGCCAACCAGGCCAGTACGGACAGCAGGATGGTGGCTACCCACCCGGTGCGAGCCCGTACGGTCCGCCGCCGCACGGGCCGCGGACGTTCGGCTCGGTCGGCATAGCCGTCGCCGCCGTCGGGGTCGTGGCGGTCGTCCTCGCGTTCACGGCTTTCGACTGGTTCAAGCATGCCAACGGTCACGCGCATTTCAGTGACCTCAAGACCGCGGTCGACGCAGGCGGCGCGCCCACTGCGTCCAAGATCTACTTCGATTGGCTCGGCTGGGTGCTGTTGGTAGCGGTGGTGCTCACCGCGCTCCTCGCGTGCCTGCCGATCGTCGCCAGCCGGGTCTGGCAACCGGTGGGCCTCGTCGTTGGACTGGTCGCCACCGGGCTGACCTTCCTCGCGATCAAGAACGCCGGGTTCTCCTACACCGAAACGCTCAAGCAGACGACCGTCGGTTTCTACCTGGCCGCTGGCGGGTTCCTCGTTGCCGGGATCGGCGCGGCGATCGGCTCCCGCAAGACCTGAGGGCTCAGTCGGGCGGGTCGGCGGCTTCCTCGACGTCTTCGTGGGAGATGCCGAGGACGAACAGGACGGTGTCGAGGTAGGGCAGGCTCACGGTCGCGTCCGCAGCGGCGCGTAGTGCCGCCTTGGCGTTGAACGCGACGCCCAGCCCGGCCACCTCGAGCATGTCGATGTCGTTCGCGCCGTCACCGACGGCCACGGTCTGCGAGAGAGGGACGCCGAACCGCTCGGCGAACTGCTCCAGCGCCGCTGCCTTTCCGGCCCGGTCGATGATCGGGCCGACGATGCGTCCGGTGACCACGCCGTCGACGACCTCGAGTTCGTTGGCGGCGGCGAAATCCAGCCCGAGTTCCGCGACGAAGCGATCGGTGACGAACGTGAAGCCACCACTGACGACTCCGACGTAGTAGCCGACGCGGCGCAGCGTCCGCACGAACGTTCGCGCTCCGGGCGTCAGCCGCAGCTCGTCGCGCGCCGTCTTCAGGTCGTCGCTGGTCAGACCGGCGAGCAGCGACACCCGTGCTCGCAACGACGCGGCGAAGTCCAGCTCGCCGGCCATCGCGCGTTGAGTGATCGAGGCGACCTCGTCACCCACGCCGGCCCGCACGGCGAGTACGTCGATCGCCTCGTTCCGGATGAGTGTGGAGTCCACGTCGAGCACGACCAGGCGCTTGGCCCGGCGCCGCAGTCCGGCCGGTTCGACGGCGATGTCGACGCCGGTCTCTTCGGCCGCCCGCACCAGGGCCGCCCGCAGCCCGATCGGATCCTCGGCCCGAACGATCATCTCCAGGCTCGAGGCCGGCTCGGTGGACAGCTGGGTGACCGACTCGATGTTGCCTCCGACGTCGGCTATGCGCTGGCAGACGTGGCTGAGCGCTCCTGGCCGCAACGGCCGGCCGATCACGATCACGTGGCTGCGACTGGCCCGCGCGGCGCGGACGACCGCGCGGGCGCCGGCGTGCGTCGTCTCGGCGATCGTCACCTCGCTGTCCATTCCGAGCGCGCGCGCGGCCTGACTCACCGAATTGCGCAGTGCGCTCGGATCGCCCCGTAGATCGAAGAGCACGGCCAGGATCAGCCGGTCTCGGATGACCACCTGCTCGACGTCGCGGACGTCGACGTCGTGCGCGGCGAGCGCGGAGAAGAAGGACGCGGTCACGCCCGGACGGTCGCGTCCGGTGATGGTGGCCAGCACCGAGGTCGGTTGCATATCGAGTTCGATGTGCCGTCGCGCAGGCGACCGACGATCAGCTCTCGGGATCCGGGTCGTTCTGGCCCTGGCGCCGCCCGTGGGAGGACATCGACGAGGCCAGCGGACGGGCTTGCGGGTTGCTCTTGCGGCCACCGGCGTGTGCCTCGCGCTCGAGTCGCTCGAGCAGGTGCGGGTAGTGGGCTTCGAAGGCCGGACGCTCGGAGCGGATACGCGGGATCGAGGTGAAGTTGTGCCGCGGGGGCGGGCTGGACGTGGCCCACTCCAGCGAGTTGCCGTGCCCCCACGGGTCGTCGGCGGTGACGATCTCTCCGAAGCGGTAGGAGTGGTACATGTTCCAGATGAACGGCAGCAGCGAGGCGCCCAGGACGAGCGATCCGACCGTCGAGAAGGTGTTCAGGCCGGTGAATCCGTCCGTCGGCAAGTAGTCGACGTAGCGACGCGGCATGCCCTTGGCGCCCAGCCAGTGCTGGACCAGGAAGGTCATGTGGAATCCGATGAACGTCAGCCAGAAATGGGCTTTGCCGAGCCGTTCGTCGAGGTAGCGGCCGGTGAACTTCGGGAACCAGAAGTAGATCCCCGAGTAGACCGCGAACACGATCGTGCCGAACAGCACGTAGTGGAAGTGCGCGACCACGAAATACGAGTCCGCGACATGGAAGTCGATCGGCGGGCTCGCGAGCAGGACGCCCGTCAGGCCGCCGAACAGGAACGTGACCATGAAGCCGACGGCGAAGATCATCGGCGTCTCGAACGTGACCGCCCCTCGCCACATCGAGCCGATCCAGTTGAAGAACTTGATTCCCGTCGGGACCGCGATGAGGAATGTCATGACCGAGAAGAACGGCAGCAGCACCGCGCCCGTGGTGAACATGTGGTGCGCCCACACCGTGAGCGACAGGGCCGCGATCGACAGCGTCGCCAGCACCATGCCCTTGTAGCCGAACAGCGGCTTACGGCTGAAGACCGGGATGACCTCGGTAATGATGCCGAAGAACGGCAACGCGATGATGTAGACCTCGGGGTGGCCGAAGAACCAGAACAGGTGCTGCCACAGGATGGCGCCGCCGTTGCTGGGTTCGAAGACCTGCGAGTGCAGATGCCGGTCGGCGTAGAGAACCAGCAGGGCCGCGGTGAGGATCGGGAACGCGAGCAGGATAAGCAGGCTCGTCACCAGGATGTTCCAGGTGAAGATCGGCATCCGGAACATCGTCATGCCCGGGGCGCGCAGGGTGATTACCGTCGTGACCATGTTGACCGCGCCGAGGATCGTGCCGAGACCGGCAATGGCCAGACCGAGGATCCAGAGGTCGGCGCCCACCCCAGGGGAGTTCGTGGCGTTGGTGAGCGGCGAGTAGGCGTACCAACCGAAGTCCGCTGCACCGTTGGGCGTGAAGAAGCCCGACGTGGACATCGTCGCGCCGAACAGGAACAGCCAGTACGAGAATGCGTTCAGCCGCGGAAAGGCGACGTCCGGCGAGCCGATCTGCAGGGGCAGGACGAGGTTCGCGAACGCGAAGACGATCGGCGTGGCGAAGAACAGCAGCATGATCGTGCCGTGCATGGTGAAGAGCTGGTTGTACTGCTCCTGCGAGAGAAACTGACGGCCGGGCCGCGCGAGTTCGATGCGCATCAGCAGCGCCATCACGCCACCGATCGCGAAGAAGGCCAGCGACGTGACGAGGTACATCCGCCCGATCATCTTCGGATCGGTGGTGCGCAGGACCTGGCCGAACATCGAGCCCTTCGCCGCAGTGTGCACGGGGAAGGGCCGCGCCACGATCGGCTGCGGACCGGACGGCTCCGGTGCACCGGCCGGTGTCGGCTGGGCAGTGGTGGTCACTTGATCCCCTCGCTGCTCGTGCAAGCGCTCATTGCCACGTTCCGTCCCCCGCAGAATAGTCACTGGCTCCGGCACCCGCCCCACCCGGGCCGACCTCAATCCAGCCGGGATATTCCGGACGATCGTCCCTTGTAAGACTCATGTGAATTCGCGAGTTTCTCGTATACGCTCTTTGTGACATTCGTACGGGTCACGGTCGCCGGATCCTGGACCCGGGCCCGGCGCGTGACATGCCGGCAAGTGCGTACGGGGGAGGTCACGTGGCAACGCGGTGGACGGACCCCGCGGCATTCCGGGCCGACCCCTCGGCCGCCCCCGCCGCGCGTCCCACGCCGCGTCAAACTGTCGCTCTGCTCGCCGTTCTGCTCCTGGTGGCGGGCGCCGTGGCCGCGGCCGCCTACCTGATCCGGCCGGACCGCGCCCGCGCCTTCGATCTGCTGCACGGCTCGGTGTTCATCGAGGATCAGGCGGGCCCGGTCGCCGTCGACCTCGCCAACGCCAAGCCCACCTTCCGGCTGCTCGGCGCCGAGAAGCTCGTGAGCGTGAAGAGCGCCGGCGACCTGTCGCTGGTTCCGCTCGACGGCGGGACCCTGCTGCTGAACAGTTCCAGCGGCGAGTTCAACCTGATCGACAACACCGGCTTCGCGGTCAAGCACGACGGCAGTGGGGTGCAGTTCGGCCGGCCCCCGGCGAGTCCGTCCGCCGTGGGCTTCGCGTCCGGCAAGTTCGCCTACGTCGAACGCACCGGCGGCGGCAGCACCGACGTCTACCTCGTCAGCAAGGTGACCGTCCAGTCCGCCGTCACCTCGCCCAAGACGGTCAAGGCGCGGGCCGGCATCACGATCAAGGACGCCGGGACGACCGCCCCCGGCGGGGCTGCGGCCGCGAACGGCGACCTGTGGCTGCTGCTCGGAGCCGGCCCGAACCGGTCCATCCGGCAACTGCGCGTGCCGTCGAACAGCGAGGCCGGCGTCGCGCTGACCAGTACCGCCCAGGGCAGCGTCGTCGGCCCGGCCGCCATCGGGACCGCGACGACCGACAACGCCGGCGACGCAGTCGTGGCCGTCGCGTCGCCGAACCGGATCCAGCTTTTCCCGAACGGCACCGCGGGGAGGAGCGCGCGATTCACGCCGCTGCGGGGTGTCGACTCGATCCTGCCCGCGAGCAACGCGCAGGGCCGGATCTCGTTCCTCATCCATTCCGCCGATGGCTGGAGCGTGGTGTCGGTCGCGACCAACGGAACCCAATTGCGCGGCCCCACTCTCGTCAAGGGCGTCGCCCCCGACGCCAAGCTGGCCACGCCGGCCGCGAGCCAAGGCGGGCTGTACACGATGGACCGGGCGACCGGACAGATCTTCCGGATCGGCGCCGATGCCAAGGCGGCAACGGTGCCGGCGGCGTCCACCTATCCGATCGTCCAGTCGGTCGAGGCCGAGGACTTCCTGGACGCGTACGTCATCGCCGAGGGCCCGCGCGTCATCATCAACTCACCCAGCCACAGCCAGGCCATCGGCATCTTCACCGACGGCAGCCACGGGCCGCAGGTGATCAAGAAGACCAACGCCACGACGGTCAACGCGACCGGCGGCGCCGAGGCCTTCACCAAGGGTCGGGTGGACCTCGGCCAGCCCGGCAAGAAGCCGATCAACGGCGGCCCGAAGCCGAAACCGACGGACGGCCAGCCGATCAACAACAAGATCGACTGCACGACCGCGACCCAGAAGCCGCACATCCCGGACATCGTGAGCGCGATTCCGGGCTCGCGCACCGTTGCGCTGCAGTGGACCTACCCGACCATCAGCCCGCAGGACTGCATTCCCAGGACCTACGAGGTGAGCGTCAAACTCCTCAGCAGCGGCGCCCCGTCCGCGCCCGCTGCGGTGCGGGTCGAATCGCAGACCGGCACAAATCTCGCCGGACTTTTCCCGTCGAGCGAGTACGAGATCACGGTGACCGCCTACATCAACGGTCAAGGCACGGCCTCGCAGCCCACCCGGATCACCACCGGTCCCGAGGGTCCGGCGACGCCGACGAACGTGCAGGTGGCCGCCGACTCGTCCGGCAACTGGAACGTCACCTGGCAGTCGTGCGGCCAGGTCACCCGCGGCTGCGTGGAAGCCGCGTCCTGGAAGGTCATCCCGAGCTTCTGTGACGGACGGGGCCTCACCAACCCGCCGGCGCCGATCGAGGTCGACGCCGATCCGACGACCAGGCAGCAGCCACCGGCCACGTACCGGGCCGGCGACGCCCTGCTCGGCCGAGGCCTGCAGTTCCAGATCGAGGGAACCGGCGTGACCGGCGCCGTGGGTGACGCCTCGGTCAAGAGCGCTTGCGCCTACAGCTGGACCCCGCCGGTGGCGGCCGATCTGAGCGTGCAGGCCAGCAGCCCGCCGCAGACCACCGGCCAGGACACGACAAGCACGACGGCGACGGTGAAGTTCGCCGGGGGGCAGATCCACGACCTCGGTGGTGTCGGCGGAACGCTCACGTATCAGCTGTTCAGCCAGGGCACGCTCGTCCAAACCAAGGGACCGACAACCGATCCGTCGGTGACGCTGAATGGAATCAGAGCGGGGCAGCGCTACCAGGTCTCGGTCCTCGCCAGCCCACCCCGCCACCCGGACGTCGTCGTCACCGTCGGACCGGTCAACGTCGACCCCGCGGTGGCCGTGTGGCCCACCGTCTTCGTGCAGACGCCGACCTTCGACGCGCCGGCCGGTCTCACCGGCACGCTGCATGTCACGTTCACCTTCCCGGACGGCACGGCCACGCGCGGTGAGACCTTCGAACTGATCAACAGCCGCCTCCAGTGCGGCAACACCGCCACCGAGCTGACCCGTTCAGACGTGGCCCCCGGCGACGACATGGCCTTCGCCGGCATCGACCGGGTCACCTACAACGGTGCCTGCACGGTGACCATCCAACTCGCGCAGGACGCGCGAACCGCCACCGATCCCCCGCTGTACGGGGCGGGCAATTCGGATTCGACCACGTCGCCGTCGTTCCAGGTCGACCCGCCGTCGTCGACTTCCACCAGCGGCGACTTCACCGCACAGTGGGCCGGCTCGACCGGCCGCCCGCAGGTGGTGGTCAGCTACCACGGTGGCGACGACCTGTCCGGCGCGAGCAACTGGCGGATGGAGATCTCGAACGGATCGTCCTCATGCGGCACCGACAACGGCGACCCGCCGCCGACCACGATCGATGTCGACAAGAGTTGCATCAAGGACGGCGGAGCGTTCACCGTCGATATCAGGTACACCTACTTCATCCTGTCCCAGGCGCATTTCACCGTCGACGTCCAAGGCAACGCCCCGCAGCCGGTGGACCCGTCGAAGATCTCGTTCTCGGCCGCCTGGAACGACAATCCCAACCTGCCCCAGGTCGACGTCACGTACACCGGTTCCGAAGACACCGCGTCCTTGGCGCCACTGCAGTGGACCGAGACCGTCACTTCCAGCGCATCGCCGGGCGTCACGTGCGGCGGACCCGACCCCGACAACCCGGGCTCGTCGTCGGTTCGGATCGACGTCGACCTGACCGTCTGTCCGCCGACCGACGCCAACAACAACGCCGCCGTGTACACCGTCGAGATCTCCTTCACCGATCCCAACTACGGTCAGACCGGCGACTACACCTACATCGTGCAGAATTCGCCCCCGATCCCCTGATCCACGACCGACGTCGCATCACCCAACCGAGGAGCAGCTTTGGCCAGTCCAGCCGACGGCATCACCCGGGTGGCGCACGACGTCGACCGGCTCTGTCACAACATGGGCTACGTCATCCAGGGCAAGGACGACGTCATCCGTAGCGCGGTGATCTGCCTGCTCGCCGAGGGCCACCTCTTGATCGAGGACGTCCCCGGCACCGGCAAGACATCGCTGGCCCGCGCGCTGGCCTCGTCCATCGCTCTGTCCTGGCATCGCATCCAGTTCACGCCGGACCTGCTCCCGTCCGACGTGACCGGGGTGGCGATCTTCAACCAGGCGACGCGCGACTTCGAGTTCAAGAAGGGCCCGGTCTTCGCCAACATCGTCCTGGCCGATGAGATCAACCGCGCCTCTCCCAAGACCCAGTCCGCGCTGCTCGAGGTCATGGAAGAGGGCACGCTCAGCGCCGACGGCGAGGTGCACCAGATGCTGCGGCCGTTCATGGTCGTGGCGACCCAGAACCCGATCGACATGGAAGGCACGTACATCCTGCCCGAGGCCCAGGTCGACCGGTTCCTGATGAAGCTGACGGTGGGTTATCCGGACGCCGAGGCCGAGGCCGAGATCCTGCGGACCCAGAAGATGGGCTCGACGGTCAGTCACCTGGTCCCCGTCCTCACGGCGGGAGACATTCAGGGGATGATCGACGTCGTCAAGCAAGTCGAGATCGCCCCCGCGCTCGAGCAGTACATCGTCGCGATCTCGACGGCGACCCGATCGATGTCCGAACTGCGGCTCGGGGTCTCACCGCGCGGCAGCCTCGCCCTGCTTCGGGCCGCCCGCGCGTGCGCGGCGGCGGACGGACGCGCGTTCGTCACGCCCGAGGACGTCAAAGAGATGGCGCCGGTGATCCTCGCCCACCGCGTCATTCTCCAGCCCGATGCCGAACTCCAGGGACGCACCGGGACCGAGTTGATCACCCGCGCGGTGCAGTCGGTGCCGGTCCCCCGCTCGGTTCCGGCCTAGTTCGCGACGGGCGCCATGACCCTGTTCGGACTCGCCGCCCTGCTGGCCGGCGTGATGTCCCTGGTCCTGGGGCTGTCGTTGGATTGGCTGGCCTTCGACCTCATCGGGCTCGGTCTGCTCGCGGTCGTCGTGCTCGGCTTCGCCGCGGTGGCGCGTCCATCCCGGCTGGTGATCGACCGCGAGATCCAGCCGCCGCGCGTCCCCAAGGGGTCACCGGCGATCGCGTTTCTGACCTTCGCCAACCGCGGTCGGCGAACTGTCCCCGTCGCGGTGGCGACCCAACCGTTCGGCGCCCTGCGGGTCCGCACGGTCATCCCGAAGCTGCGCGGCGGCGAGCGCGGTACCCGGGCCTACCGGCTGCCGACCACGCGGCGGGGCATCTTCGATGTCGAACCCGTCGAGGTGACCCGGCGCGACTCCTTCGAGTTCTTCCGCCTGTCGCAGAAGCACGCCCGCACCGAGCGGATCTGGGTGTACCCGCGGATCCTCGGCTTTCGGGCCCTGCCGGCCGGCCAGACGCGGCACCTCGAGGGTCCCTCGTCCGACACTTCGCCCCAGGGCAACATCACCTTCCACCGCCTGCGTGAGTACGTACCGGGTGACGACCTGCGGCTCGTGCACTGGCGGACGTCGGCCCGGGCCGGGAAGCTGCTCGTCAAGCACAACGTCGACACGTCCCAGCCGTACACCGTCGTGATCTTCGACCAGCGGCCGAGCCTGTACACCGAGGAGTCCTTCGAGCAGGCGGTCGACGTGGCCGCGTCGGTGCTCGTGGCATCGGCGATCAACAAGGCGCCGGTCGAGTTGCGGCTCTCCGACGGCACGGTCATCGGCGGCCCGCGGGTCCGCGAGGTCACCCCGATCATTGACTACCTGACCGGGGTGAAGTCCGACCCGAGCGGCTCGCTGAAGGCACAACTGCTCGCCCTGCGCCGCATGCGAGGCGGCACGTCGCTCATCGTCGTCACTGGCGAGATCAATCCGGACGACCTGCCCTACGTTGCCGCCCTGCGTCGCCGCTTCGACCGGCTCGTGGTCATCTCGATCGACACCGAGAGGCGGCAGACCGCTGACTTCCCCGGCGTGCGGGTGCTCGTCGCGCCGGACGCCGACGCGGTGTGCGCCGGCTGGAATCTGCAGGGGCAGCCGTGAGCCGGGGCCTGCGGTGGGCGATCCCCTACTCGCTGCTGCCGCTCTCGCTCATCGCGTGCGCGCTGGCCAGCTCACCGTGGCTGCGAGCCTTCCCCGCGGATGTGATGGCGGTGCCACTGTTCGGCGCGGCCCTGCTCAGCGTGCTGACACCGCTCGTCGTGGTCGGCATCGGCGTGCGCCCGCTGTGGATCACTGCCATCGCCGACATCGCGATCTTCGTGTTCTACGAGCTGCTCGTCACGCTGCGCGAACCCGCCGGCTTCGACAGCCTCTACACCGGGCTGGTTCACGGACCGTCGCAGCTGCTGACCTTCGCGCTTCCACTCGTCAGCCCACGGACCCTGCTCGTCGCGCCGGTCGCGCTGTGCTGGCTCTCCGGCACGATGATCGGCGAGTGCGTCGCCCGCGGATGGCAGTCGGTGCTGCCGTACGCCACGCTGCTCGTCACCTTCGGCCTGTCGTACGCCGGAACGGCTCGAGCGGTCTCCGGTGCGTCCGACGGCCATCGCTACGACACGCTGCTGGCCGGTGCCTTGTTGCTGACGCTGCTCCTCCTGCGCGCCGCCCAGTCGTGGGTCGTTCAGGAGCGCGGGGCCGAGACCACCCAGGCGGACGGGATCCTGCCCCTGCGCGGCCTGGTCATTGGGACGGTCCTCTCCACCGTGGTCGCGCTCGCCGCCGCCGCCGTCGTCCAGTCCTCGGCGTTCGCCGGCCGGCCGGTCACGCCGGCACGGAAGCCACCGGTGGATCAGACCACGCCGCTGACGCCGGTCGCGTTCGTGTCCGGGCTGCGCCCGACCGACCCGAAGAGCAAGGGTGACGAGCTGTTCAAGGTCACCATCGATCAGGCCGCGTCGAACTACCTGTCGCTGGCGACCGTCGACACCTATGACGGCGACGGCTGGACCTTCACGCGAACCTTCCGCCCCTCCGGCGGCGTCATCTCTGCGGAGACCGATCCGGCGCTGCGACCGCTGGGGAAGGCGGTGACGCAGCAGTACTCGATCGACAGGGGGCCGATGACCACCGTCCCGTGGATGCCGTACCTGAACCGCGCGCAGTGGGTCAGTGGCGCGTCGGTCAACATCGACACGCTCAGCGGAATGATCGTGCCGAGTCACCCGCTGCGGGCCGGCGAGAATTACACAGTGCGCTCCAACCCGCCGACGAAGGACTTCCTCGACCTCGGCAAGTCGGCTCGGCTGGCGACGTCCGAGCCGCCGAGTGCGACCCAGTTGCCGGTAGGGGTCAGCTCGTCGCTGGCGACCCTCGTCTCGTCCCTGGCGGCCGAGACGGGCACGCCGAGTACGAGTGTTGTGCCGTTCCTGCAGTCGGTTGCCAAGACATTCCGCACTAAGTCGGCCTTGGCCGGTGGCCCGATCACCGCGCCGCCGACGCCCACGGCCACGTCCGCGCCCCGGCCGGCGTCGTCGACGTCTCCGTCACCGACGGCCTCACCGACTTCGAACACCGGCGGCACGAGCTTCGCCGACGTCCTGGCCTCGATCCGGCAGTACCGATCCGCGACACCCGAGCAGTACGCCACGCTCATCGCGCTGCTGGCCCGCGAGCTCGGCGTGCCGGCTCGGGTCGTGGCCGGCTTCCGGGTCGCACCGACGCCCGGGTCGACGAACCTGGCGGCGGGGACGTACGCGGTGACGAGCGCCGAGGCGTGGACGTGGGTCGAGATCCCGGTGGTCGGTCAGGGCTGGGTGGTCCTCGACGCGTCCCCGGGCACCTACGCCGGTCCGAACCAGCAACCGACCGAAGGCGCGCGGCCGTCCCAGTCCCCGAGTCCTGCGCCCTCGCAGACCGCGCTGATCACGCAGGCGAACAACCCGAACGGGCACGCGGTTGCCCCCAAGAGCAACGTCCCGCACTCGGCGGGAATCTCCGCGGCGGCGCTCATCCTCATCGTGTTGGCGGTGATCGTGGCGGTTGCGATCCTGTTGATCACGCTGCTGCTGCTGCGCAAGCGCCTACGAGGTCGCCGGCGGCGGCGCCGCGGCGATCCGCGGCGGCGACTTCTCGGGGCATGGCAGGAGAGCCTCGACGTCCTCGTCGAGGCGGGCCTGCCCGACCTGACCTACTTGACCAGCAACGAGGTGGCCGCAGTGACCGGCGACCGGTTCGGCGGCGAACTCGCGGCGCAGGCGCGCTACCTCGGGAACGCGGCCAACGCCGCCCTTTTCAGCCCGACCTCCTGGATCGGATCCGCCGACGCCGACGCGGCCTGGCGGGCCCAGGTCGTCATGAGCAGGTCAGTGCGTCGGCGACTTGGCTGGCGCGACCGCATCAGGGCCGGCCTGCGGTACCACCGAACCAAGCGGATCCGGCCGCAGGTGGGACCGACCTCGTGGGCCGCGGCGGCGCGGGCTCGCGCCGCGGCAAATGCGGGCCGGGGCAAGCACGCCAAACCCCGCGGCCGACGCGGGTCGAGCCGCAAGGGCGTCGGCCGCCGACCCGGCTGACGGGTTGTCGCTCAGCGATCGGGAAGCGTGCGGTGGCGGGCACGGTACGACGTCCAGCCCGGTGAGACCGGGGTATCTCCCCGTGCGCACTCACCGCACCAATGGCAGCCGCGGCTCACGCAGTGGGGCTCGACTTCCGCAGGGCTGTGGGGGATCACCCGAAGGATCCGGAAGCAGTAACGGCATTTCACCCTGGTTGGATCCCCGCGCCGAGCAGCGGGCTACCCGTCCAGGGGACTTCCTGCTATGGGCGTTAACCATGCGTTTGTGACGGGTAATGCGCGCGGCAACCTATCCGCTGCAGGTCACACAGTTACCACAGCCGAAGTACGGGGTACGACGAAATGGCCGTCATCGCGACAGCGGTCCTCGAGCGGGCAACGATGGACGTTCGGCACCGGACGGCGGTCGCCGCCGACCGCCGGCCCTGAGAACCGAGGAGGCAATTATGTCCGTGACGCCTCCAGGCCCAGCCACCGCGGATCAGTCTCCGCTCTCGTCCCCCGATGCGGAGTTGGCGAGCGACTTCCACCTCGTTGAGTCGGTCGACGGTTGGGTGCTCACGATCAACGTCACCGAACGACTGCGTCAGGCTCTCGCCGCGCAGGATGCCGACGCCTCACCCGCACCACAAACGGCCGACTTCACCGTTCACGTCGAGCCCAATCTCCTGCCCGGCGAACCGTTCCCGGCCACCCTGGCGCTGCTGCACCCGACGCCGACGCCGAAGGACGTCGAAGGACCTGACGACCCAGCGTCCGAAGCCGACGGCGCGAATCAGGACCCGGTGTAGCTGACGATCCCGAGACACACCCAGCGCAGCGAGACGCTGTAGGCCCAGGTTTCCTGAGGCGGGCTGGTGTCCTCGAGGTCCAGCTCACGGATCGTCGCGTCGGCCGGTCCCGCCCGTAGTACGCCAGGATGTCGGCACCCGGCTAGCGTGCGTCTCGCGCGATAGCGGGTCGGCCTCGTCGCGGCAACCACGCCCGCGCAGTTGGTCCGAAGTCTGCCCCGATGGACATTCCGTCTCTGCGCCGAGACGCCGTACGTTTCCGCGAATTCGGCCGTATTGGCCGACCACGAGGGGGGAACCTCATGGCTGATATCGAAGACCTGCTGAACCCGGTGGGCGCGGTTGTCGATCACGTCGTTGAACACGTCGTCGACCCGCTGCTCGACCGGGCGGGCGAACGGATCGCCGACTACGTCCTGCCCGAAGATCACCCCAGCGGCGGGTCGGGCTCGCAGTCCGGCGGTGGCGGCGGTGCCGGAACCGGAAACGTCTACAACGGCCCGGTCACGATCAACGAATACCACGTCGACAGCCACGACACGTCGACAGCTGACAGCCACAACGACAGCCACAACACCGCCGACAGCCACAACACTGCCGACAGCCACAACCTTGCGGACAGCCACAACGACAGTCACAACGACAGCCGCAACCTGTCCAGGACCGACAGTCACAACACCGCCGACAGCCACAACGACAGCCGCAACCTGTCCAGGACCGACAGCCACAACACCGCCGACAGCCACAACACCGACAGCCACAACACCGACAGCCACAACACCGACAGCCACGACGCGACGCACGGTGGGGGCCATCACGGCGGCGGCAGCGGCGGGCAGCACGGCGGCGGGCACTACGGTCCGGGCTACCTGGGCCTGGGCAGCCGCGGGATCGAGGTCGCGCGGTGGCAGGAGCAGCTCAACCAGGTGATGGGGCTGAGCCTGGCGGTCGACGGGGACTTCGGCCGGGGCACGAGGGACGCGACGATTCAGTTCCAACAGGCCTATGGGCTGGCCGCGGACGGGGTCGTCGGGCCGCACACCGAAGGCATGATGCAGAGCCTGTTCGCACCGTCGGGGAGCGGCCCGGGTGGCGCCTATCATCCGTCGACGCATGGCCAATACCACCCGTCGTCGCACGGCCAGTACCACCCCGACAGCCACGGAGAATTCCACCCGGAACTGCACGGTCAATACCACCCCGAGCTGCACGGGCAGTATCACCCGACCTTGCACGGGCAGTATCACCCCGAGCTGCACGGTCAGTACCACGCCGAGACTCACGGTCAGTACCACCCCGACACGCACGGGCAGTTCCACCCGCAGGTGCACGGCCAGTTCCACCCCTACCTGCACGGCCAGTACGAGCCGAACACGCACGGGCAGTACCACCCCGAGGTGCACGGGCAGTTCCACCCCGAGCTACACGGCCAGTTCCACCCGTACTTCCACGGCCAGTTCGACCCCAACCTGCACGGGCAGTACCACCCCGAGGTCCACGGCCGCTACGACCGTGAGATCCACGGGGAGTTCAACGAGTCCGTCCACGGCGCGTACAGCCTCGAGCTTCACGGCGAGCTGGTGCTGTAGCCCGGAAGCCTCGGGATCTTGCCCGTCAGCGGTCGGCGAACATCTGCGACCGGATGCGATACGCATCGAGCAGCGCGTGCACGTAGCGCAGGTCCGACATCGCGCGTTTGGTGGCGGGTAGCTCAACCGCTCCTCGGACGGTGAGCACGACGAGGCGACCCCCGCTACCGGATGCGTTGACGCCGTCGAAGCGCGGTTCGAAGCCGACGATGTCCGACCACGGGATCTCGGTGCGGCGCCACCAGACGCGCAGCAGGATGCGCGCGTCGTCCACGACGAGCACGTTCGCTCCCGAGCGGATCGTGACGCGCCGACGCAGTGACAGCGGATCGAGCGACAGGTCGCTGACGAATTGGGGCGCTCCGATCGGCGCAGGGGCCGCGGTTGCCGGCATCGCGCCCGGCGCCCGGAAGGACCAGGTCGGGACGTCGGGCGGCGGTCCGGGCAGCGGCCGGCGCGGCTCGCGTGGTTCGGGCCCATCCAAGGCGGCCACCGGCGGTATTGGGTAGGCCGGCGCCGCGGTCGGTGGCACTGGCAGCGGCCGGTTGGCGAGCGTCGGCACGGCGGTCACCGGAGCTCCGGCTTCCGGCGCGGTGGAGTCGAGTTCCGGCTCGAACGGGGACGCGACCTTGTCGTCGTCGATACGCACCGCCGCCCGGTCGACTCCAGGGACCAACGGCCCGGCCGGTGGTTCGTCGGGAGCGTGGAGTGCGTCGGCTGGGGCCCACGGCGCGACGAGGGCCGGCGCGGCGATGGGCTCGGGTTCGGGTTCGGTCGGCTCGACGGCCGGCAGCTGGATCTCGGGCGGCAGCGCGAACGACGGCTCGACGACCGGCTCGGGTTCGACCAGGACCACCGGCTCGGGTTCGACCAGGACCACCGGCTCGGGCGCCGTCGGAGGCGGAACCAGCGCGGCGGCCCTTGGGCGTCGCTGCGGTATCCGGGTCACCGAGGGCGAGCGCAGCGCGTTGCCGCTCGGGTCCCGGATCAGAAACTGGGTACGCGGCCAAACCTGTTCGGCCTCGACGCTCGCAAGTTCGGCGGCGAACTCGGACGCGGTGGGCGGCCGCTGCGACTTCTCCTTCGACATCGCATAGATGAGCAGGTCCGAAAGCTGAGTCGGCACCTGCGCATTGAGCAACGGCTGCACCGGATCGCGCAGGATCCGCAGGATCACCGAGGCCGGCGACTCCCCGTCGTATGCACGAAACGCAGACTTCCCGGCGATCAGCTGATACAGCGAGGACGCGAGTTCGTACACGTCGGTCGCGGCCGAGGTTTCGCCGCCTTCGAGAAGTTCGGGCGCTGCGTGCAAGGTCGTGAAGTCGAAGAGCCCCGCTGTCGTCTGGGTCGAGGACTGCAGCATCGCGACGCCGAAGTCGGCGAGGGCGGGCTCGCCGTATTCGGTGATCAGGATGTTCTGCGGCTTGACGTCGCGATGGAGGATCTCGGCGCGGTGCGCCGTCTCGAGCGCGCCGGCGATTTTGATGCCCATCGAGACGACCTCGGCGACCGGCACACCGTGCCCGGCGCGCATTCCTTCGCCCATCGACCCGCGACACAGTTCCAGGACGAGCACCGGCCGGCCGTCCGCCGCGCGGAAGGAGCGATAGAGAGTGACGATGTTCGGGTGCGAGCTCACGGCACCGAGCGCGATGGATTCTCGCTCGAAGGATTCCAGCGCCCGCGGCGAGGCGTCGCGGACGTTCAGCAATTTGAGGGCGACGAGGCGATTCGTCCCGATCTCGCGGGCCCGATAGACGGTGGCGAGGCTGCCGATCCCGATCTCGGTGATCTCGGTGAATCCGGGGAAGAAGTCACTCTGGGCGATCTTCGATCGCCGCAACAGCGCCACACGTGCCTCCCCTTGACCTGGCCGCGAGCGTATCAACCGCGCGCGGACAAACCGCCTGGGCGCAGAACGTGAGAAGGTGTGCCCGTGTCAGCCGAAACCCCTGCCGCTCTGGGACTCGCCGCCCTGCTCGCGAGCGCCGGAGTGACGCATTTCGCCATCCCGAAGTTCTACGACACGATGATCCCTGAGCAACTTCCCGGCACCGCCCGTACCTGGACCTACGGCTCCGGTGCCGCGGAGCTCGCGGTCGCCACGGCCGTCGCCCTACCGCCGACTCGCAAGTACGGCGGAGTCGCCGCCGCCGTTCTGTTCGCCGCGGTCCTCCCCGGCAACATCAAGATGGCGATCGACGCGCGCAAGAGCGACTCCACTGCGTTCCGGGTCGGAACGATCCTGCGCCTCCCGATGCAACTACCACTGATCGGCTGGGCCCTGAAGGTCCGCAACGACGCGCGCTAGTCGGCCAGGACGGGTTCCTCGGCGACGAGCCGAGCGGTGCGCGCGGCGCTGGCATCCGCGCGGCGACCGGTGGTCGCCGCCCCGACGATCAGCACCGCGAGTCCGCACCCGGCGATCACCCACCAGGCCCCGCGGCTGGCGGGTACGAAGCCGGTCTTGAGCGGGCCGGTCACCCCGGCGGCGAGCACCGAGCCGACCACGGCCACCCCCAAGGCCGCACCCACCTGCCGGCTCGTCGACGCGATGGCGGCCGCGACACCCGCCTGTTCGCGAGGCATGCCCGACACCGCGGTGTTCGTGATCGGCGCGTTCACGAATCCGAAGCCCATGGCAAAGACGGTGAAGGTGGCGATCAACCGGACGTAGGACTCATCGGCGGACATCGGCACCAGCAGCAGGCCGCCGAGTGTCAGCAGCGAACCAGCGAGTACCAAGGGCACCCGCGGCCCGCGGGCGCCGACGAGGCGGCCCGACAGCGGAGCGAAGATCAGCGTCATGACCGACAACGGGAGCAGACAGCACCCAGTGAGGATCGGGCTCAGCCCGCGCACCTCCTGCAGGTAGAGGCTGGTGAGGAACAGGAACCCGGCGAAGCCGGCGAACGCGCAGGCCGCGATCACCGTTGCGCCCGTGAAGGGCACGCTGCGGAAGAACCTCAGATCGATGAGCGGCTCGGGGCGGCGCGGTTCGAAACGGAGGAGTGTGACGCCGGCGACCAGCGCCACGACAAGGGCGACGACGGTCTGCACCGACGTCCATCCGGCCCGAGGGGCTTCGATAATCGCAAACGTCAGCCCCCCGAGCAGCGCCATCACCAGGACCTGGCCGCCGGGATCGAGACGCCGGGCGTGTGGCGCGCGCGACTCCGGCACGAACACTGCGGCGAGGGCGAATGCCGCGAGCCCGATGGGGATGTTGATCCAGAAGATCGCCCGCCATCCGACCGAACCGATCAGCGCGCCGCCGACGATCGGGCCCAGGCCGAAACTCAATCCGACGACGCCGCCCCAGACGCCGATCGCCCGAGCCCGCTCACGTCGCTCGGTGAAGACGTTGGTGATGATCGAGAGCGCGACGGGGTTCAGCATCGACCCGCCCACCGCCTGGACCGCGCGGAAAGCGACGAGCCAGCCCAGGCTGGGCGCCAGGCTGCACAACAATGATCCCGCGGTGAACGCGAGCAGGCCGATCTGGAACACCCGGCGGCGGCCGAGCCGGTCGGCCGTCGACCCGGCCAGCATGAGCAGACTCGCGATGACGACGGTGTACGCGTCGATCGTCCACTGCAGGTCGGTGAGAGACGTGTGCAGGTCTGCCTTGATGGCGCCCAACGCGACGTTGACGATGGTGACGTCCATCCCGACGATCAGCAGGCTCATGCAGCAGATCGCAAGGATCAGCAGTCGCCGCCGATGCGTCAGTTCAGGCACGTGGCCCAAGGGTAGTTAGCTGAGCTAAGGAACGGTAGCGCGGACCAGCCGGCTCTTGGCGCAGCACCCGATCGCCGAGCCCGGACCGTGCGGCCTACGTCACTCTGTGGCGACCAGGCATGATCTGGGCGTGAACTCGCCCGGGTACGGCAACGGCTCCGCAGCACCGCACGACGCGCTCGACAGCCAGGTGCGCGAGGACCTGGCCGCGCTCGACGCCCGTGCCCTGCCCGGGCACGAGGAGCCGCAGCTGCTCACCCTGTTCGACGCGATGGCGGGCAGCCGGGCCCTGGACCTGCACGCCCGCCGGATGCGCGAGCACGGCCAGGGTTACTACACGATCGGGTCGGCCGGCCACGAGTCGAATGCCTATGTCGCGGCCGCCCTGCGCCCGACCGATCCAGCCCTGCTGCATTACCGTTCCGGGGCGTTCTTCCTGGCCCGCACCATGCAGGCGGGTCGGTCCCTGGACGAGGGCCTGCGCGCGGTGCTGCTCGGCATGCTCGCGAGCACGGACGATCCGGCCTCAGGCGGGAGGCACAAGGTCTTCGGCGACGCCTCGCTCGCGATACTCCCGCAGACCTCCACCATTGCGTCGCACCTGCCCCGCGCGCTGGGCGTGGCCTTGTCTGTCAGCCGGGCCAAGCGACTCGGCGTCCCGTCCCACTGGCCGTCAGACGCCGTGACGGTCTGCTCCTTCGGCGACGCGAGCCTGAATCATTCGACGGCGGTCGGTGCGCTCAATGCCGCCGGATACTCGGTCGCGCAAGGCCTGCCGCTGCCGCTGCTGTTCGTGTGCGAGGACAACGGGATCGGAATTTCCGTTGCCAGTCCGACGGGGTGGGTCGCGCTCGCGGCCCAGCGTCCCGGCATCAGATATGTCGCGGCGTCTGGTGACGAGCCGGACGCTGCGTTCGCCGCGGCTCGGGACGCCGTCGACACCGCGCGTCGCACGCGCAAGCCGGCGCTGCTGCACCTGCGGACGGTCCGCTACCTCGCCCACGCCGGAAGCGACGTCGAGACCGCGTACCGCTCGCCAGCCGAAATCGCCGCGGATCGCGCCCGCGATCCGTTGCTCGCGCTGGCCAAGCGGCTCGGTGTACCGGGCCTGGCGGAGCGTTATGCCGACATCACTGCGCGCGTGGAAAAGATGGCGGCCGAACTGGCTGACACCCCCACGCTGACGAGCGCGGAGCAGGTGATGGCTCCGCTCGCCCCACTGACCCCGGGCCAGGCGCCGCGTCTGGACCGTCCGACCGATCCCGATGCCCGCGCCACTGCCTTCGGCGGACGGCTTCCCGAGGACACCGGTCCCATGACGCTCGCGCAGTCGATCAACGCCGGGCTCACCGATGCGATGGTTCGACGTCGCCACATGCTGGTCTTCGGCCAGGACGTCGGGCGCAAGGGCGGGGTGTACGGCGTGACCCGGGGTCTGGCCCATCGTTTCGGCTTGGCCCGGGTGTTCGACACGCTGCTGGACGAGCAGTCGATCCTCGGCTTCGGGCTGGGTCTGGGGGTGAGCGGCATGCTGCCGGTGCCCGAGATCCAGTACCTCGCCTACCTGCACAACGCCGAGGACCAGATCCGGGGCGAGGCCGCGAGCCTGCGCTTCTTCTCCGGGGCCACGTTCACCAACCCGATGGTCGTCCGGGTCGCCGGCCTGGCCTACCAGAAAGGGTTCGGCGGGCACTTCCACAACGACAACGCGGTCGGGGTCCTGCGCGACATCCCCGGCCTCGTCGTCGCCGTGCCCTCCCGCCCGGAGGACGCCGCGCCGATGCTGCGCGCGTGCCTCGATGCGGCCGAGACCTACGGGCAGGTGAGCGTCTATCTCGAGCCGATCGCGCTGTATCACGAGCGCGACCTGTACGAGCCGGGTGACCACGGCTGGCTCGGCACCTACTCTCCCGACGCCGTCGCGCCGATCGGGTCGGCCCGGCTGCACGGCGACGGCACCGACATCGCGATCGTGACGTTCGGGAACGGCGTGCGGATGAGCCTGCGAGTCGCCGCGCGACTAGCCGCCGCGGGCGTCGGCGTGCGGGTCCTCGACCTGCGCTGGATCGCGCCGCTGCCCTACGACGACCTGTTTCGGGCCGTCGCCCCGGTCGGGCGGGTGCTCGTCGCGGACGAAACGAGGCACAGCGGCGGCGTCGGCGAGGGCGTGCTCGCCACGCTCGTCGAAGCCGGGTTCCCGCGCCGGGTCGCCCGGGTCGCGAGCCGGGACAGCTACATCCCGCTCGGCGCCGCCGCCGACCTCGTGCTGCTCAGCGAGTCAGACATCGAGCAGGCGGCCTGGGCGTTGCTCGCCTAGGCCGGCCGCGCCGCCGATGCAAGACGCGCGCCGCTGGGTTCAGCCGGGTTCGGCGTTCGTCGCTGGGGGTGGCGGTGCGGGTGCGGGCGGTGCCGGGTCCGGCGTCGTCGCGTAGTGCCGCACGCCCTGCACCGGATAGTCGTGATGGAACTCCGGATGATCGTTGCGGCAATGGTCGTCCAACTCGGTGTGCCAGGTGAACCGCAACTCGCACTTCGGACACTGGTGATAGGACATCGTGCTCATCTCGCTCTCGCGAAAGACCGTGCGTCAACGATAAGCCGATTCCGCGACGATGCGAGCATCCGGATGCTCAGGTCAGCGCGAGATGCTCAGGTCAGCGCGCTGAGCACCCGATCGAGCGCCGCCAGGCCGGCGTCCACCTCACCGATGGTGACCGTCAGGGCGGGCCGCACGCGCAGGCTCGACGTGCCGCAGCCGAGAACGAGGACGCGCTCGTCCGTGCGCAGCCGGGTGATCACCTCGTCGCGCAGCTCGGCCGAGGGAAGCGTGAAAGCGCACATGAGTCCGCGGCCGCGCACGTCTGACATCACCGAGTGCTTCTCGGCGAGGGAGTCGAGTTCGTGCTTCAGGTGGGCGCCGAGGAAGCCGGCGCGATCGATCAGCGCGTCGTCCTCGATGATCTCGAGGATGCGCCGGGCGCGCACCATGTCGGTCAGGTTGCCGCCCCACGTGGAGTTGATCCGCGACGACACGGCGAAGACGTTGTCCGCAATCTCGTCGACGCGCCGGCCGGCCATCACGCCGCAGACCTGCGCCTTCTTGCCGAAGGCCACGACGTCCGGCTCGAGGCCGAGTTGCTGGTAGGCCCAGGGGGTACCGGTCATGCCGACGCCCGTCTGCACCTCGTCCACGATGAACAGTGCGTCGAACTCACGGCACATGGCTTGCATCGCCTGCAGGAATTCTGGACGGAAGTGGTTGTCGCCGCCCTCGCCCTGGATCGGCTCGGCGATGAAGCAGGCGATGTCGTGCAGGTTGTCCTCGAAGGCCGTGCGCGCTGCGGCGAGCGCCTCGCGCTCGGCGGCCTCGACATCGTCGGTGCCGTTGATCGACGGCGACGGGATGCGAGGCCAGTCGAACTTCGGGAAGCGCGCCACCTTGTTCGGATCGGTGTTGGTGAGACTCATCGTGTAGCCGGTGCGGCCGTGGAAGGCCTGCTCCAGGTGCATGACCTTCGTGCCGAGCGCGGCATCGATGCCGTGCGCCTCATTCCAGCGGCTCTTCCAGTCGAAGGCCGTCTTGAGCGCGTTCTCAACGGCCAGGCCGCCCCCGTCGATGAAGAACAGATGCGGGAGTTCGGGGTCGCCGAGGACGCGTGCGAACGTCTCGACGAAGCGGGCCATCGGAACCGTGTAGACATCGGAGTTGCTGGGCTTGTTGATCGCGACCCGGGCGAGCTCGTCGCGGGCGTCGTCGGTGATCAGCGCCGGGTGGTTCATGCCCAGTGCGGACGAGGCGAAGAACGTGAAGAGGTCGAGGTACCGCGTGCCGTCGCGGGCGTCGACGAGGGTCGAACCGTGTGAGGCATCCAGATCGAGGACCATCTCGTAACCGTCGGCGAGCATGTGCCGCCCGATGGCCTCGTGGACGTTAGCGGCGGTGATGTCAGCACGGGCCGACGCGCGAGTGTATGCCGTCATACGCCAAAGATACCGGAGAAATTCCGGTCAGAGTGCTCGTTCAGGCGAACTAATACACGTGCCTTCACATCGGGGGCGGGGTGGCCCGGCGCTCGAAAAAGGTCTGCAGCACCACGGTCGTGCGAGTCGAGACATTGGCCCGCCTGCGGATCTCGCGGATCAGCTGCTCCAGAGCAGTGGGGGAAGCGACCCGGACGAACAGCACGTAGCTGTCGTCGCCGGCCACCGAGTGGCACGCCTCGATCTCGGTCAACCCGGCGAGCATCTCGGGAGCGTCATCGGGCTGGGCCGGATCGAGCGGCGTGATCGCGATGAGCGCGGCGAGGGGCAGTCCGATCGATTCGGGATCGAGCAGCGCGGTGTAGCCGCGGATGACCTGGTCGGCTTC